>CANQHG010000015.1 GCA_947623655.1 uncultured Clostridia bacterium
GCTACTGGTCGGACTTGAACCGACGACCTGTTGATTACGAATCAACTGCTCTACCGACTGAGCCACAGTAGCATGATGTCTTTTCACCGTGGGAACATAGCGCCCCAATGCACTTTTTATTATATGGGAAAGTGCGGCAAAAAGCAAGCGTTTTTGCAGTCATTTTTAAATTATTTTTCGGATTTCTCCGCGCTTTTTTGAATGTCGGAAGAACGGAAAGAAAGTCCTCCGATCGCGTTCGGCGGCAGTCTCTCCTTGGAGAAGAGCCGAAACCCCTTCATCAGTCTCGCTTTGCTCGCCGGCTGTCTCGGGCAGATATATTCCTGTCCTCTGTCACCGTTCGCGCGGGATAATGCGCTCACTCATCGCAAAACGTAGCGCACGGCGCACTGTGCTGATGCGCAGAATTGCGTTTTGTGTCCCCCACAGGGGCGCAAACAACGATAGGAAAACTCTATAATAACAAAGGTTATATAACATATATTATATAATGAAC
This sequence comes from uncultured Clostridia bacterium, assembly GCA_947623655.1. GTDB lineage: Bacteria > Bacillota > Clostridia > Christensenellales > Borkfalkiaceae > Gallimonas. The sequence goes on from CANQHG010000015.1 coordinate 497, forward strand.
AGCTTAGATCCCCCGCTTACCGCGTCGGCGCCATAGCCGAAAAGATCCCCGAACGATGTACGGGAAATTTGCGGGAATTCTTTGACAAGAATTTTTTCACATGGTATACTGTACCCATAAGGAGAAAACATGAAAGAAAAAATTCTCGACATTATAAGAAAGATCGTCGACGGGTTTCTCGCGGGCATGCTCATTTCCATCGGCGGGGCGGTATTCCTCGCCTGTTCCCCCGAGATGCCGCCTGTCGGCAAATATGTCGGCGGGCTCTTCTTCTGCACGGCGCTCTTCTGCATCTGCGTAAAGGGGTATGCGCTCTATACGGGTAAAATCGGCTATACGCTCGAAAAACATTCCAAAGAAGACATCTCCGTCATGCTTCTCGGTCTGCTCGGGAACTTTCTCGGCACTGTCGCGTGCGGCTATCTCATCGCCGCGGCGATCCCGTCTTTAAAAGACACTGCGTTCACCCTCTGCAACAGCAAAGTGGAGACGCAGGCGCTGTGGCAGACCCTCGTCCGTGCCTTCTTCTGCGGCATTCTCGTCTATCTGGCGGTGGATCTCTATAAAAACCATAAAACGCCGCTCGGAGTTTTCTTCTGCATTCCCGCCTTTATTTTCAGCGGATACGAACACTCCATCGCCGATATGTTCTATTTTGCGGCCTCCGGCATCGCCTCGTGGGAAGCTTTCCTCTTCATCTGGATCGTCATTTTGGGGAACTCCGTGGGCGGCCTCTTTATCCCTCTTTTAAAATGCGTCGGCGCGAAGAAACAGACTTCCGCCCCTCTTCCCGATCAAACGGCAGAGAAAAGCGAAGCGCAAAAACAGGAACAGAACAACGCCGCCGCTTAAATACCGTAAGCAAGACTCCCCGCGGGGAGTCTTTTTTACTGTTACGGTCTCTTTCTGCGCACGGCGAGCCGTTTGAGGGCGGCGCGGAGCCTTCCGAGCTTGCGCTCGTTCCCCTCGTCCTCGCTCAAAAGCCTCAGCGCTTCCTCGAGCTGAGATTTATTTGCCCGCCGCAGCGCGTCTTTAAACTGCGGGTCGCTCTCCGAATTTTCGATCAGTGCCATAAAAACAGACATCTCATGATCCGCCACTCTGTTTTTATGGGTATTTTATCATAAACTTTGAGAATATGTCAAGGATTTGTTCATAATTTCCGAGTAAATAGATTTCAATGAAATATTTGCTCATACTTTATGTTAAAATTGATTTACGAGGCAATTATGAACTTTTCACTTCGCATCAAGGAACTGAGAGAGGAACGGGGGCTGTCGCAGGCGAAACTCGCGCGGGAGTTGAACGTCGGGACGGGAAGCGTGGGCATGTGGGAGAGCACACAGGAGATCCCGCCCGTCAGAAAACTGCTCGTTATAGCCGATTATTTCGGCGTTTCCCTCGATTATCTCGTGGGAAAGAGCGATGTGAAAGTCCCCGCCGCCGAAAAAGATCCGTTCCTTGCGGAATACCGTGCGCTCTCTCCCGCGCGAAAAGCACTGCTTCACGGCCTTATCGCGAGCTGGAAAGAAGAGAACGGATAAAACAGGGCTTCGGCGTTATACCATATTCTCGAGGATGAGTTTGTCGGCGACGAGGGCGATAAATTCACTGTTTGTAGGCTTTTCGGAGCCGATATACACGCGTGCGCCGAAAATGGCGTTGATCGCTTCGACCCGTCCCCTGTTCCAGGCGACCTCGATGGCGTGGCGAATGGCACGTTCCACTTTGCTGGCGCTCGTTTCGAAGCGTTCGCCGATGATGGGATAGAGCCCTTTCGTGACGTTGTTGATGATCGTGGGTTCTTCAACGGCCATCTTGATGCCTTCGCGCAGATATTTATATCCTTTGATGTGCGGCGGGATCCCGATGGAAATAAAGATATTGGAGATGCGTTCTTCGAGCGACCCCGCCCGTTTGCGCTCAATGGGCTCTTTTAAGGGCACGATGTCCGAGCAAAGTTCGGCAACTCTGTCTCCAACGAGCTGTGCCGAGACGGGTTTCATGAAATAATACCTTGCGCCGAGGGAGATGACGCGGTTGATGATCTTGTCGTCGGAGAAGTTGCCGAGCACGATAAAATCCGTCTTTTTGCCGAGGCGTTTCGCGCCTTCGAGCACGGTGAAACCGTCGGCATTCTGCAAAAATAAGCTCAAAATCGTGACGGACGGCGCCTGCGATTCAAGAAGTTTGAGCCCTTCTTCGCCGTCTCCGGTCACGCCGCAGACTTCGAAATCTTTCCTGCCGCTGAAGTATTCTTTCAGCTCTTTGGCAAAGGTTTCATTGCTTTCAAGAATTAAAATTCGTTTCATAATGGTCTTATTACCTCTTTTCTGAATGGTAAACGCATTATAAAACACAAATTCGGATTTGTAAAGTCATTTTTGTACAAAAATCGGATAAATTTTGTACAAAATTCGTCTATTTTTGAATGAAATTGTCGAAATTTGTGATTATTGAGTTAATTTTTATAAAATATTGAAAATTATATGAAAATTTTCATGTGATTTTTCACAAGTTCTATCCCGATATTGCCGAGGGGGCCCTTCTCCCCGTCGAGATCCCAAACGAGGTCTTCCTCCGTTTCGATTTTGATCTTGCTCCCCTGCAGAAAGAGAACGTCTTTCCTTTTGACGCGGACGCCGCATAAAAACACGGCGCCGAGCGAAAACACAGCCGCCGCCCGCCGCAAAAACGCGGGCTTTTTTGCTTGTTTGATGACGGCGACCTCGAGCTTTCCATCCCGCATGCTCGCCTCTTTGTTGACGGGAAATCCCGCGACGGACCTGCCGTTGAGCACGAGGACGAGCACGGCGTCTGTTTGCGTCTCCGCGCCGTCGCATACGATCTTTAATGGAAATACGCGGAGAGGAAAGCCGTGCCTGAGCCCGTAGAGCGCATAGGCGAGGGGGCCGAGCGCCTTTTTACGGGCCTGCGGGGTCTCATAAGTCGACTGCGTAAAGGCGCCCGCCGCGGCAACGTATGCCGAGTAACAGCCGCCCGTTTTCATGCAGTCGATGCGGACGGGTTTTCCCTTTAAAACGACCTTGAGCGCGCGCTTGAGATCGCGCGGGATCCCGAGGGAACGGGCGACGTCGTTCACCGTGCCCGACGGGAGATAGCCGAACCGTCCGCCTTGCGCCGCCTGCAAAACGGTGTGGAAAGTGCCGTCCCCGCCCGCGAATACGACGTCGCACGCCGCATGTTTCACCCTATCCCGAAGGTCTTCGGCGCTCTTTGTCGCAACGGTCTCCACTTCGTCGTACTTTTTGAGCAGCGTCCTCTCGATCATGGGCGCTTTTTTTGCGATCTTTCCCTTTCCGCTCTGCGGATTGTAGAGAAACAGACACTTCATATGTTATAGTTTTGACGCATCCGAGACTTTTCAAAAGTAATTTTCGGCGTCGAGGAGGGTGCAGGCGAGCGAAATTTGCAGATAGCGGACGTCCTTTGCAAACAAGATCTCCCGCGTTTTCTCCCGCATCTCCTGCGCGAGCCCGAAGAGGGTACGGTTCCACGCCCCGAAAAATCGGTCGGCATTGCACGAAATAAGCCCGTCGAGCGCGTCCGCCGCGCCTATGACATTTGCCTTTGCGGCCGTCTGGGAAAGGCTTCCCGTCTCGAGGCCATTGGCCGTGTCGTAGAGAAGCCGCGCGGCAGAGGCGGCCGTGTCGGCATTTCCTTTTACAGCGTCTTTGAGCTCCGCGTCCTTGCCCCGCAGCGTGAGGGTATCGGCAGAGCGCGCAAGCACATAGACGTTTTCTCCCCGCTGTTCCATCAGAGAACATACCCGCCGCGCGTCCGCCTTGGTATAGTAACAGGCGAGAATCACGCTGTCTTCATAGAGATAACCCGCCCCGCCCGCCGAGTATACTTCCCCGACGACGGCTGCGGAAGTACTGTCTTCGCAGTCGCGGACGAGAAAGTAGTACTCCAGACCGAGGGCGACGTCGGCGCGGGCGCGTCCCGTGTAAATGACGAGGACGAGAAAGACGGCGACGCATGCGGCAAATGCGAATACGGAGATGAGCGTCCCTCTGAGCCGCAGACGATATCTTTGATACATATTATAATATATGAAAAAACGCGTTCAGGCTGAACGCGAATTCCGAAAAATTGCCGCGCCAAAAGCGTCGTGTCGAAGGGTCACCGCAGCAGAGAAATAGGGTGATGGTTCGACGGGGCTCACCATGACGCTATTTGGAATGCTTCCGTAGAGCATGCGGCGAGATGCTTCGGTAAGGCTTCCGCAGACTTCGTTAAACGTTCCTTCTCAGCATGACGCCGCACTTGTGCGGCAGCGCCTCAGAATATCGCCGACGCGGAGAGGATACGGACAATCAAACGTATATTTCGCCTGCACGAGCTTGGCGTCGGGACAAGGCGTGCCGTCCGCCGTTCTCAGATCCTCCACGACAAAGCGTTTGCGGAACGTCTCGCCCGGAGACAAGATCTCGAGCTCGTCTCCCTCGAAGAAGCGTCCGCGCATCTCCACGACGGGTTTTGCCCCTACCATGTCCGTGACAATGCCGATAAAATCGTACATGCCCCCCGTCTGTGAACTTTCCGTCGATTGGGACATGGTACCCCCGTTCAGTTCTTCCGACGTGATATACGGCCTGTGCGGACAGGACAAAAGTTCTTCCGCAAGTTGCGCCGTGAGCCCCCCGTCCATGATGCGGCGATAGGCGTTGACAACGGTCGCGAGATAAAATTCTCCTTTCATGCGCCCTTCGATCTTAAACGAACAGACGCCCGCATTTCCGAGTTCCGCAAGGAGAGAACTCATGTTGAGGTCCTTGCTGTTCATGACATATGTCGCCTTGCCGTCTTCTTCCACGTCGTAAAAATCCCGTGAGGCGCCTTCTTGCGTCCAAATACGGTACGCACGTCTGCACGCCTGCACACATGCGCCCCTGTTGGCGGATCGGCCGTCCATATAATCGGACATGTAGCACCTGCCGCTGTACGAAATGCACATCGCGCCGTGGACGAACGCCTCGAGCTCAAGGGTCGGACAGGCGGCATGGATCTCTGCGATCTCGGAGAGGGAGAGTTCCCGCGCGAGGACGACGCGGCTCGCGCCCGCCCTTTGCCAGAATGCGGCGGAGGCGGCGTTCAGCGTGTTCGCCTGTGTGGAGATGTGGACGGGCAGAGAGGGCGCCGTCTCTCTGCAAAGAGCGAGCGCCCCGGGGTCGGAGACGAGCACGGCGTCGGCGCCGAACTTTTCAAGCAGGCGGAAGTGCTCCTTTAAATGCGGAAGATCGGCGTTTCGGGCGAAGATATTGGCGGCGACATACACTTTTTTGCCGCGCGCATGAGCATAGCGGAGCCCCTCATCGAGCTCTTCGTCCGTAAAATTATCGGCGAACGAGCGCAAAGAAAAAGCCTTGCCGCCGAGATACACCGCGTCAGCGCCATAGGAAAAGGCCAATTTGAGTTTTGCAAGATTGCCCGCAGGGGCTAAAAGTTCGGGTTTCATCGTTGTTTGTTGTGAATGGATCGTCGCACGGCGTGCCGCCGTGCGCTCATGCCGAGTCGCCCGCGTCATTCTGAGACGCGGTGGCCGCACGAAGTCCGATGACTTGACCTGAAGAATCACGCGGGGCGATTACAGCGGCGTTCTGATTACGTCATGGTGAGCTCTGTCGAACCATCGCCTTATTTCTTTACTGCGGTGATCCTTCGACACGACGCAAGGACAGCCTCGGCTCAGGATGACGCTATTTAGAACAGTGCCGTAGACAGTGCGGCGAGATGCTTCGGACAGTCTCTCGTAGACTGCGTTTGGATTTTGCGGCTCAGCATGACGCCGCACTTATACTTTTTTTGAAACTGCCAGCCCTTCGCCGAATTCCTTGATCTCGGTGGAAAAATCGGGGTCGGACTGTAAGACGTCGAGATATTCGCGGATATGTTCGACGAGCATTCTCCGCTTTTTGGGCGGTTCGCCGCGCACCCAGCCAAAGAGGAGCACATCGTCCGAGAGAAGATACCCGCCCTCTTTCAGCAGCCGCTTGCAGTCGGGAAAATAGTTGAGATACTGCGCTTTCGGCCCGTCGAGAAAGATGAGATCGAAAGTTCCGCCGAGACACGGCAAGATCTCGCCCGCATCCCCCTCGAGAAGCGTCGTCTTCGCCGTGACGCCGAAGTGCACAAAGTTTTCCCGCGCCCGCGCCGCACGCGCAGGGTCTTTCTCGATGGCGGTGACGCGCTCCGCGCCCGCAAGAAGAAGCGCGATGGAAGTGAGCCCTTCCGCCGCGCCGATCTCCAAAATCTCTTTTGCGCCGATTTGGACGGCGAGAGACAGGAGGCAATCGAGCGTCTCGTCCGCGCAAGCGGGGTCGCGCCCCCTTTTTGCCTCCTCTCTGAGAGCGAAAAGTTCGGAGTTCATTCTTCGCCCCATACCGCGGCGAGCTCCGCCGCCCGTTCTTCATAGGTGCGCCCGAGCACTCTGTTGACGATGGGGAAAGGAGAATTCACCGCCGCCGCGGGCAAAGGCTCCGTGTTGTTCGTCTTGAACAGACGATGGAAAATTGCCCTGAGGACTTCGATCTGCTCCCGATAGATCTCCGCGTGAGCGCATTGCGTGCGGAATTCCTCATATTCGGTACGGGCGGTAACGATTTCCCCCTCGTCGAGCTTGATGAGAATGTAGAAATAAGCCGTCATGTATTTCCAGCCCGCTCCCCCGCCGTGACGAAGGGCGTCGATATATCGCTTGGCCGTGGGAAGATCGTCGAGCGCCATGTTGACGCGCACATAACGCATGAGAGCGACCGTTCGGACAAGGAAAAACAATGGGCTTCTCATCTTTTTTTCGATGAGAGCCTTTTCCTCGGCATACCGCTTCTCATCGCACAGCTTGCCGCACTTGATGTTGAGATTGTCCTGTGTGATGACGGTGGCAAGGGCGAAGACGTCCGCGATAAGCACGACCGCGCCGATGATGCCCAAGTAGTAGTACTCATCGGAGAGGAAACCCAACACCGTACCGGCGATCAGCAGCGCCGCGGCGGCCGACAGACCGATGTAGACAAATAAATTCCGCTTCATCATGACATTCTCCTTATGCGCGATCTCGCCCCTTTCCTTGCTCGGCTCCCCCTTGAGGGGCGGGCAAGGCGTCCCCTCACACTTCCTGTATGATGGGGACGATCATGGGGGATTGCTTGGATTTTTTGAAGATATGATTGCGGACGGCGCGGCGGACGGCGTTTGCATAGTCGTCGGAAGTTGCGCTCGCGGGAACGCCCTGCACCGCCTTGACGACGGCGGCCTTGAGGTCCCGCAAGTAATTTTTCTCGTCCGTGAACACAAATCCTTTGCTCGTGATGACGGGTTCGCCCACGATAATGCCGTCCGAGAGGCAGAGCCCGACGATAAACACCCCCTCCGCGGAGATGTGCAGCCTGTCTTTGAGCGCTTCGCCCGTGGCATAATCTTCGAAGCCGTTTCCGTCGATGAGGGTCGCCCCCGACGGGAAACTTTCGCCCTGTTTGAGGGAGTCGTCGGTGACTTCGACGCAGTTGCCGATCTCGGGGATAAAGGTGCGCGACGGATCCATCCCCATCTCTTGCGCGAGAAGAACATGCCGCTTGAGATGCCTGTATTCGCCGTGGATCGGGATAAAAAATTTGGGCTTTAACAGGGAGTGCAGGATCTTATGCTCTTCCTGGCACGCGTGTCCGGAGACGTGGATCTTTTCAAGGCTCTCATAGACGACGTTCGCCCCTCTCTTGTAGAGATTGTTGATGACGCGGTAGACCATTCTCTCGTTGCCGGGGATGGGATTGGCGGAGATGATGATGGTATCGTTCTGTCCGATCGTCACTTTGTTGAACTCGCCGTCCGCCATGCGCGTGAGGGCGGACATGGGCTCGCCCTGCGAACCCGTGGAGAGAATGACGATCTCCCTGTCGAAATAATTCTTTGTCTTTTCCACGTCGACGAGAACGCCTTCGGGAATGGAGATCTCGCCGATCTTGGCCGCCGCCTCGACGACGGAGAGCATGCTCCGCCCCGAAAGCGCGACTTTCCGCCTGAATTTTACGGCGATGTCGACGATCTGCTGCAAACGGTGTACGTTGGAGGCGAACGTCGCGATGATGATGCGCCTGTCGGCATTTTCGGCGAATAAGTGCTCGAGGGTGGTGCCGACGACCTTTTCGCTCATGGTGTAACCCGCCCGCTCGATGTTTGTAGACTCGCCGAGATAGAGCAAAACGCCCCTCTTGCCGTATTCCGCGATCTCCTCGAGGTCGATGGGCTTGCCTGCAACGGGAGTGAGGTCGATCTTGAAATCCCCGCTGTGGAAGACGACGCCGTAAGGGGTCTCCACGGCAAGCGCGAGCGCCCCCGCGATAGAGTGGTTGACATTGACGAAATTGACCGTGAAAGCGCCCGCCTTCACCTTGTCTTTGGGGGAGACGGTAATTTCTTTTACGTTATTCAGCCTGTGTTCGCGCAGTTTGTTGTCGACAAGAGCAAGGGTGAGTTTTGTACCGTAAACGGGCACGTCGGGCAGCTCTTTGAGGAAATAGGGCACGCCGCCGATATGGTCTTCGTGGCCGTGCGTCAAAAAGAGGCCCTTTACTTTCTGTCTGTTCCGGGTGAGGTAAGAGATATCGGGGAACACGAGGTCGATCCCCGGCATCTCTTCGGTCGGGAAGATGATGCCCGCGTCGATGACGATGATATCGCCGCCGTATTCGAGGGCGGTCATGTTTTTCCCGATCTCGCCCACGCCGCCGAAGAAGAGGATTTTGAGCGGGCGTTTCTTTCTTTCCGCCGTCTTGCGCGGTTTCGGCGCTTCGGCGGACGCCTGCCGCTCCTGCGCGGGCCTGCGCTTCATCTCCGCGGACTTTGCGGGTTTTTCCGAAATCACGGGCTTTGCGGGTTTTTCCGTGAGCGCGGGACGGGGAGTGAACTGCGTTCCCTTTCCCTTGGCGCGGGATCTTTTCTTTGCCTTATATCCCGCCTCCTCCATCGCCTCGGGGGTGCGGAGTTCGCCCGTATGCTGTTTTTTGTCCTGTGCGGGTACGCCGTTTTTCTCGCGTTCCCTGCTGTATGATTCTAATCCGTTCAGAATGGCAAGCTCGATCGCATCAGAGTGCTTGCCGCTGTTTTTTTTGCCTTTCAAATGATGTCTCCTTGATGATAAAGAGAGAGCCGAAGGTCTCAGCTCTCTCGGGTGAACTTAAAAATCCAAGTCCGATTTATCGACGATGGCCGTCTTGATGAGCCCTTCCGCGAGCAATTCCTCGTCCGTGCGGAAGAAGTACTGTGCGGCGTAATCGACGGGCTCCCGCTCCTCCTTGACGGCGCCGTTGCGCTCCATGCAAAGGTCGATGAGGCGTGTGACCTTCTTGACTGCCGCCTTTGTTTTGACCTTCACCATCATGGGCGTCATCTCATACATCTTGGTATCGCCCGCGAACTTCTGGTGATATACCGTCTCGGGGAATTCGTCGGGGTTGAGCGCGAGATACATGACGAGCGTCTTGCCGCGCATGCCGATCTTGATAACGGAGTCGTTCCCGATAAAGAATCTGTCGTTTGTCCAATTTATCTGCGAACGCACTTTCCCATAGGAAAGAATTGCGTTCTTGAGTGCGGAATAATATTCTTTCGTATTCTCGTCGCTGCCGATGATCTTGGCGACGAAACTCCTCTTGTAGCGCACCATCTTGGTCTCGTCGTCCACAACGGGGATCACGACGGGCGAGGGCGCTTGCACTGCGGGCGCGGATGCGGGCGTCTCTGCGGCGGCCTGCGCGACGGGCACCACAACGGGCACCACGACGACGGGCGAAGCCCCGGGCGTCTGCGGGATCTGTACAACGGGCGAAGCCCCCGGCGTCTGCGGGATCTGTACAACGGGCGAAGCCCCCGGCGTCTGCGGGATCTGTACAACGGGCGTCTGAAACGCGGCCGCCTGAACGGGCTCCTGCGAAGCGGGCTCTTGCGGAACGGAAATGGGTCCCTCGGCAACGGGCTCGGGTTCAGGCTCGGGCTCGGGTTCGGGCTCGTCATATGCTTCTGCGGGAGAAGCTTCCGCCGCCGTCAGTTCTTCCCGTACCGCATCGGGCTCGATTTCTCCCACGATGCGCTCCAGATCCTGTTCGTCTCCCTTGAGAAGTTCCGCAACTCTGCGGGCGATCTTTTCCGCCGTCTCCTCGTTGAGCGTGCAGCCGTGTTCGGTGAGCGCGGCCGTCACTTTTTCACCGATGAGGTCGTAGTCGGTGAGCGGAATCGCTTCGGCGACTTCGCCCGCAAGGGTCTCCCCGTCGGTATGGGGAAGAAGTTCGGCGATCTCCGCGGCAAGCGACGAGGCGTCGGGATGGCCGAGCGCAGCGGCGACTTTATCGGCGATAAGGTCGTAATCGGGTTCGGGAAGAATGGTCGCGATCTTCTCGGCGAGGATATCGTAGGCGAAGTTGCTGTCGTCGAAATACGTCCCCCCGGACATCGCTTCCGCTTCGGCGGCCGCAGTCTCTTCCGCCTGTTCGGCCAAAGCCTGCCCCTCCGCTTCCGCGTTCTCCGTCTCCTCCGACGCTTCCGCGGCGGCAGTCTCCTGCGCGGCCTCGTTCTCCTCCGCATGCGCCGAAGTCTCCTCTTCGGGGGGCTCTTCGGATACGGAGGGCGCTTCAACGGCAAACGCTTCCGTCTCCGCAAGCGTCTGCGGCGCCTCCTCTTTTTCCTCTCTCAGAAGCGCGGCGACTTTCTGCGCAAGGGCGTCGAGATCGATCTCCGCGGGCATGGGAGCGGGCACGGCAAAGGAGGAGAGCTTCCCGTCGAGCGCTTTCAGGAAAAGCTCGTTCCGCTCGTCCATCGCTTGCAGGATATTCTCCTGCATTTTGGCGTGCTCTTTGCGGGAATAGTCGTAGATGTCTATATTCTGTTGGGCGAGATACTTGATCTCGGTGAGGATCTTTTCGATCCCGCCTTCGATCGCCTGCGTCAGCGCGTCGTAAGAAAACCCCTGCTGGGACGCTCCGTAACGGTATTCTTTTTCCAGAGAGGTCTGCGTTTCCTTGATCTTCGCCGTGATCCCTCTGAACATGCCCTCGAGAATGCGGGAGTATTTTTCGTCTGCTCTATCGTCCATGGTACCCTCACAAGATTGGAAATTTTGATACTGCTTCATACTCTATTTTACACCAAAAACATTCAAATGTAAATGCTTTTTATTGATTTTTTCGGGAATACGGAAAGTTTTTTCGGCTTACGGCGTCGATCTCACAGTTTTTTATGTTCGAGCCGTCTCTTCCCGAGGCGGGTACGGTTGAAGATCACTCCCGCGACAAAACAGAGCATGATCCAATACAGCCAGATCAGAAAGAGAAATAAAAAGGCGAGCGCGCCGTACAATTTTTCCTTGCTGCCGAAATGCAGATAGACGGAAAACGCGCCCGAGGCGACGATCCATGCCGCCGCCGTCAAAAAACTGCCGAGCGCCGTTTCGGACGGCTTCAGACGGTAGGGACAGACATAGCTGTTGAGGATCCATGCCCCGAAGAAACCGAGCGCGAGCAGAAGCGCATAGAACGCGGGATAGGCCACATAGGACGGAAGAAACCGCACAGCGACGCTCGCCGCGAAGAGCAGAGTCCCCGCCAGAGCGAAGAAGACAAGCACGGCGAGCGTGAGGAGGATGGCGGAAAGCCGCACCCGCCAGCCGTGTTTGGTGCGGCGCGTCTCATATAAGATCTCCCCGCTCTTTCTCAGATGATAGAAAAAGGCCGAGCTCGACCAGAGCGTCGTAACGAGGAAGACGGCGCTGACTCCGCCGCCCGCATAGGCGGCGTTTTCCCGCAAAAAGGCGAAAAGTTCGCCCGCCCAATCGAAGAGCCCGCTGTTTTCGAGGGGGACCTCGAGCGCGGCTCTGCCGAAGAGAAGGGTGAGCCAGAAGAGAAAGGGCACGAGGGAGAGCACGAGAAAAAAGACGAGCGTCCCCGCGATCGTCGAATAGTGATGATAGGAAAGCGTTTTATACGCCGCCCGCGCCCTTTTGATGAGTTCCATGCGGACAGTATGCGCAAATCGCCGCATTCTCCCCCATTCGCCCGCCATATCCCTTTTCCGTATGAAAAACACGGGAGAAAACTCCCGTGCTCTTCAATAAATATTCAGTTTACATACTGCGCAAGAAGTTCGTACAGCGTCTCGTAATACTCGCCGAGATAGGCGCGGGCGAGCGTGTCCATCGCGTACATCTGCAAGCGCGTCGCGGGGTCGGAAGTCACTTCCATGTAGTAATTTCTCACAACAAGGAAGCGCTGAGGCGGAGACAGCGCATAATTGGGATTTTCGGGGTAGCGGTAGGGCCCCGCTTCGTTCCCCTCCGCCGCGATCGACTCGAAGTGAAGCTGACTGATGAGGTCTTCGCGCACTCCCGCGATCTCCTCTTCCGCTTCCGCGTCGAGCCTTTCCTCTTCGAACGCCCTTACGTTGCTCCTCGCCGTGTTGTTGGCGAGCATGAAGTAAAAGAGCTTGCGTTTTTCCGCGTTGCAGGCGGCGACGATCGCGTTCTTTTTTGTCTGCGCCGCGCGGACCATCGCCATCTGCACGGACGACAAGTCCTGATATGCGGGATCGGAGAGGTCTATGATATCAATCGTCATCGCTCTTCCTCCATGCCGCCTCCACGGCGATGATGCGGAACGACGGGTCTTTCGAAACGAGCGAGAGCATCGTCTCCGCGCTCCTTGATTGCGCACATATCTTCACTTTTTCGCCGCTTTTCGCCGTGAACGTCTTCCCCGCCTTTGCATTCGTCATGAGCGCAAACGAGCCGTACCCCTCCACTCTGACCCATGCGAGGGCGCCGGACGGGGAGGAGGGAAGGGTGAGCTCGAGAGAGCAGTCGCGCCCGAAAGGAAGGCCGCCGTTTTCCGTGAAGCGGTAGACGGTCGAGCCGATGAGAAAGTTTTCCCCCGCCGCCGAAACCAGCCCGTTCTCGAGCAAAAATCTTCCCTTTTTTTGCAGAAAATCGTACACATATAAGCCTTTTTGCCCCATCTTCAGCGTCACCGCGGCGGCATATTTCCCCCTGAATCCAAAGCCCGTAACGGCCGCCGTGAAATCGATCTCGTTCCTGTAGCCGAGAAAGGAACAGGAGTTCCCGTCAAAGGCAAACAACCCGTCCGCCGTCATATAGCAGATCTCTTCCCCGCACGCCGCGACCGAACCCTCTATGATCTTCCCGCCCGCAAAGGGCATCTCCGTGAGGCAAAAATCGAGCGCTTCCCCCTCGGCCCTCATCTTTACGATCCCCCGCTCGCGGAACAGATAGAGCTTGTCGCGGAAAGAGACGACGGCAACGATCTTGCCTTTTCCCTCATCGAGGTCGATGTAAGCGGCCTTGTCGGGGTCGCGGTCGGACTGCGTAAGCCCCTCTTCCGAAAACGGAGCGGAGAAGCGGAGGCGAAGCCCGTCCGCCGAAAAGAGCCTTCCGTGATGCATCGCCGCGCACGTGCCGCCGACGGCCGTCTGCCACTGAACCTTGCCCCCTTTCAGATAGCGCGTTGCGCCCTGTTCCACGCAATAAACGCCCTGAACGCCCGCTTCCGTCGTCTGCCGCAAGAGCGCCTTCGGCTCGGTTGCGATTCCCCCGATCACCGTCTGCGATCCTATCTCATACAACCCCTTTCTGTCGCTCAGATAGGCGTATATTTCCCCGTCGAGAACATAGATGCGGGTCGCCGCGGCAAGGAGGACGCACACCGTTTCATATCCTTCCCCGCAGACGAGCCCCGTGTTTGTGGGGCGCATGTTGTACAGCGCCGCCGTCGCCCCATCTTGCGGGCGGGAGGGATCGACGCGCACGGCCGCATACCGCCCATCGGGGGCGAATACCCTTTTTTCGTATCTCATGCCCACCTCCTCGAGCGGACGGAGAGGGAGCGGCGCAAGATCCCCGCGCACTTCAGCGCGTCGCGGTATTTTACCGCCCATACCTTGGCCTCGTCCGTCATGCCCTTGATCAGACAGTATTCGGAAGCGACGCCGAGGGCCATGAGGCGGGCGGAGATCTTTCCGCCGAGCTCGCTCTTGTCGCCGAGCCCCTTCTTTGCGGGCGCATAAGTATAGGTAACGTCGGCCGAACCGCAGGCGCAGAGCACGGCGTCTGCCGAGAGCGTGAATTTCAGCCCGATGCCCCCGCTCTTTACCGCACAGACGTCTACAGGGGGAGACGAAAATGCCGAAAAGGGCAGCCTGCCGTTCTCAAAAAGAAGCTTTTCCGTCTTTTTGAGGGGATAGTCGTCGAGCGCGATCTCGTTTTCCACGACGTTGAAGCAAGTAAGAAGGGTTGCCGCCTCTCCCGTGGCCGTATCGCCCGCAAGAGCGGACGCAAGCCCGCTGTCGTCGAGGAGCGTGGCGGCAAGCGTTAAAACTTCCCGAACGGTCATTTTGCGTCTCCTTATTTCTCGGTGATCCCGCTGAGCATCGCCTGTCCGCAGGGACGGTAGCACATGAGGTCGGCGTACTTTACGAGGGTCGCCGTAAACACGGGCTTCCCGGGAATCTGGCGGAGGATCTTGCCGTCCTCGTCCTCCAGCCACTGCCAATCGCAGAGCTGGTGCAACACGAAATCGTCTGTGTTGAGCAGATACATCGTCCCCTTGGGACAAAATCTGTCGGTGACGACGGGAATGCCGTTGAACGAGAGCGCCTTGAAGCCGCCTTCGAGCTCGATCGTCTCTATGGTGCGGTATTTGGAAAGGATCTCGACGAGCGCGCGTCTCACCCCCCATGAGCAGATGATGAAATTGATCTTTCCGCCCGACCTCTCCTCGATCTTGTCGATCGCGAGCTGGATCTCCTCTTCGGTGAGCGTCTCCACCGTCTTCATATACGGTTGAAGCCAAACGTTTTCGGAACGGCTCTGGCCGTAGATGTTGGACGTTGAAAAGATATCCTTGAGCCCCGTGAGTTCGTTGCCCCTTGCGCCCGACACGAAGAACACGCAGTCCTCCGCCGAAGTGAGCGTCAGGTCGGTCGTGATCGTATTGTTGTCTTTATTCACCGCCTTTACGATGATCCCCGTCTCTTTCTTGATGCCCCCCGCCGTCCAGAGGTCGATGACCATGCCCTCGGTGAAGTTTTGCGCGCTGTCAAGCGTGACGGTGTGGCCGGAAGTGGAGACAACTTTCCCGAGCGTCCCCATGTGATCGCCGAACAGCATGCGGCTCAGGTTGTAGCTCGCGCTCTTCACGAGCGTCTCCATCTCCTCATCGAGAAGGTTGACAAAGGCGCCGGCATTCGTCGAAGAGACGCGGATGGCTTTGTCGCTGATCTCGAGGGTGCCGTAAAGGTTTTTCAGCCCCGTGGTGAGCGTGACGTAGTTGTTGCCGTGTGCGACGGGAAGCGTTCCGTCTTCCGAACCCGCCCCGACGCCGCCGTTCATGCCGTAGCGGACAAGCTTTCTGATCTCTTTCCCCTCAACATTGAGCGCCGTCTGCCTGACGCGCGAAAGAAAGGGGTTTGCGTTATAGTTGAGTTGGTCTGTGATGGCGCTCAGATAATATCTTTTGAGCGCGCTGTCTGCCGTTCCTGTCGTGACTGTCATAAAATTTTCTCCTTTTTATTCATTGTTTTTCAGGAAGCCGAGCGCGAGTGCGCCCGCTTCCCGGATAGACCGCGGCTTTTTGGGCGGGGCCGTGACGCCCGCGCCCGTTGCCGAGAGCAAAGGCACGCCCTTGAGCGATCTGAAATAATCGTCGAGCACACGCGCCTTCACCGCCGCATTTTCGCTGACGGCCCGAAAGAGACCGTCGTCGTCCATGACAGGGTGCGCCTCTTCTCCCTTCCGCTCCGCTCCTTCGAGGGTCTTTAAGCGTTGGCTGCGGCGGGTAAATTCCGCTTCAAGTTCCCCGTACGCGCGCACGAGGGCGTCAACGCTCTTGAATTTTCCCGCGAGAAGCGCCTCTTGCGCCTCCGCCGCGGGTTCCTGTTTTCCGTTTTCCTCTTCCATGTCATGCTCCTTTGCGGTGGGATCCGATGTGGCGCAACACCCTCTCTTTCACCGCCTTGTCTTCTTCCCCGCCCGAAAGCAGATAGCGCATATGTTCGGCGATATGAAGACTGTGGTCGTCATACGGATCCGCCTCTACGTCGCGCTGCGCCAGCATGAGGTTCTCCCGCTCCGCCTTTTTGAGGTGGAGAGAAGAGATATCCCTCGCATTTTCGAACGACCCGTAGCCGAGGGCCTCGAGAACCCTGTTCCGCGTGTCGTCGTCAAACGCACCCTCCCCGTTTTTCAACAGCCCGAGGCGCAGAAGTTCGAGAATTTCTTCCCGCGTTTCCTCGGCTGTCCGCTCGTATCCCGTGTCAAACTGAACGTCGTCTGCGGAGATATCGCTTGATGAAAACCAGAAGAGTTCGGTATTCCCGCCCGATCCCGTCATGCTGAGCACACGTTTTGCGGAAGCGAACTGCTTATAAAGGTGCAGAATCTGTTTGCCCGCTTCCTTTATCGCCCGCTCTACGCTCTCGACGCTCATCTGCATACGGTTCTGATCCTGATCGAGGAGAAGCTGCAATCCCACGCCCGATGTGACGTGCGTCGGATTCGCGGAGTTTCGGGAGATCTCGCTCATGCCCGATACGAGAATAAACTCGTCGGAAATGCGCTCTTCCTCCTCATGAAACTCGCTCGGCATGCTGCCGCAGTCGAGGAAAGACGGTGCGGGCGAGCCTTGGCGGTAGATGAGGACTTTCCCGGGATAAAGTCCTTCCTCGCTCAGCTCGTCGGCGTCGACCGACCCATCCTCCGCCGCGATGACTCCCATTGAGAGGCGGTTCAAAAATTCGTGTTTGCGGTTTCTTACCGCGTTATACGCCCTCTGCAACGGAATCATGCGGTCTACGACGCAGGTCCCGAAAAAGGACCCCGCCAGCGGAATGCACGTCTGCCTGATAAAGGGCAGTGTGCGCTCCCCCCTGTCTTTATTGCGGTACGGAAGCGGTCCTTCGTACAGAAGCGTTTCCCCCGCTACGATCTCGAGCCGTCCGTCGGGATATTTCTCCGTAGGACGGGAATACCGTTCGATGATGATGGCGGCGTCTTCCAGAACGGGATGCGCCGCACTGTCCATGGGCTTTTTCCAACCCCCCGCCTGCGAAAAAGGCACGAGCGGAAAATCGTCGATCTCCTCTCCCGCGATCTCCACGCCGTACCGTTCCCTGATCTCGGATACGGGCACGGCCTTTGCGTGGATGAGGCTCTTCACTTCGTCCATGCTCTCCGCCGTGAGGGAGTCGGGATAGATCTCAAAGGGCGAGAGCGCGATGACGTTGACGTCTCCCTCTCTCAGCGAATGTCCCGTTTCGTCGGTGCCGATGATGTTGCCGTCGTCGAAATTCCAGATAACTTTATAAAACGACGTGCCGCATGTCTCCGACCAGATACAGGCGCGGGAGACGATCTCGCCGAGGTCGAGTCTGTTTTTAACGGATCTCAGGATGCTCGAACACAGCCGCGCCGTTTTGATGTCTGCCTCGCTGTCCGAAAACGCGCGTACCTCGAGAACGGGCCGCACCCGCGCAAGACGGGCGAGACGGGTGTCGATCGTGGGGGCGATATGGTTGAAACACCGCCTCGACTGCCAATAGAACTCCTTGTCTTCCTGAATGAGCTCGCCCGCGGGAGAGATGTCGCAATATTGGTTCCCGCTCACGAAATTCATGTTGAGTTCCCAGCTCTTCTCAATGCTCCGCCGCGCCTCTCTGCGCGCCTCAAAATCGGCCTTGATTTCCGCAATAAGTCTGTTTTTTCTGTCTTCTTCCATCTTCTCTCCGCGTGTTTGCTGTTTGTTTTTTTCCGTCATATTTTTCTCCTTGATCTTGTTTTTTGAATTAGGGGCAGGCGCGGGCCGGGCAAAGAAATGTTCGAAATTACGCCTCTTCCTCCCTTAACTGTCGTATAAGTCGCTGTTTTTCGGCTTCGAGCTGCTCATCGGTGAGCGCGGAATAGTCGATCCCGTCTTCCAGAAGAAGTTTCACCGCCTTCAGATCGGGCGGAACGTCTTTTTTCGTCTCCTTGCGCTTGACAAGTTTCAGCTCCCCCTCGCGGGCGTCGTATTCTTCCGTCACTTCTTCCACCGTGAACCCGAGCGCCACTTTCAGGATCGCGTCCTTTATCTTATCCTCCGACATGTTTTTTCCTCCTTAATGCACGGATGCGGCGGTCTTTATCGCGCATGATCTCGCTCTCCGTCTCCTTTGCGGCGGCGCGCGGGCGGGTCATGAGATAGTATCTCAGCTCGTCCATCGCATGGTCGTCCCGTTTGACGGGGCTCTCGTCGTTTCCCCAAAAATATCCCTTGAATTCGCGTATCATGTTGGTGCAGTTCGAAAAGATATAGAGATCGGGCTGTCCGTTTGTGCGCGAGAGATAGCTCTTCACCTGCGCGATCCCCGCAAAAACATCTTTGTCCACCCGCATATCGGCGACGATGCCGCGCTCGTAAAAGAGTTCGGATACAGACTTGGCCGAAGAGAGCGTCCTCTGCCCCGCCGCGGGGTCTATGAGCGCACAGATCCTGCCCCTTGCGTCTCTCTTCCACCCCAAAATATCGCATATATGTTTGATTTTTTCTGTATGAAAGTCCACATCCCGCCCCGCCGCATAGTGCTCGGCGACGACATAGACATTCCCGTCGTAATCGGTGCAATACCAATGGGCGGAGAGCGGATTTTTGAGCCCCGGGTCGATGGAGATGACGTCTTGCCACGCCTCGGGGATGGGAAAGGGGTCGATGACATGCACCGTCTCGTCGAATTCGGGATAGACGAGCCCCTCGCGGGTACAGAATTTTCCGTATCGGCGCGATTGTAGCGTCGTCTCGTCCATAGTCGCCGTGAGCGCCCTGACTTCGCGCTTCGGGAGAAAGGGGTTGTCGGCCCATTCCATAAATTCATACCAGATCTGCGGATCGTTGCGCCTGTTGAGATAGATGTCCTCATACACGAACGTCAGCCCCTTGAGCGGGGTCATCGTGCCGAAGATATCCCCCTTTTTGTCGAGCACGCGCATGACGCACTCCTCGTAGACGTCCTGCGGAGGTTCTTCGTCGAACCAAACGAAGTCGAGAGAGCTCCCCTGAAAGCGTTCCCGCCCCTGGTCGCAGCTCTTGAACCCGATGACGGAGATCCCGCCGAACACGTTTTTGATGCGAATCTGGTCGATCACACCCGCATGGGGCGCGTCTTTCCTGCCGCTCGTCATCACGATGTCGTCGATCCAATCGGGGCGGAGATAGTGCAATATTTTCTGTTGGGCAACGTCGCGCTGTACCTGTGCCGTCAGCGAGACGACCCAGCCGAACGCGTCCTTTCTGTTCTTTCTGTACGGATGGATCCCCCGCGCGAGCCAGACGGCTTCCACCGCGCCGCATTCCGTCTTCCCCGAACGGTTCCCCCCGAATACCCATCTATTCCGCTTCTTACATCTGTGAAAAGCAAGTTGTTTTTTGTTCTTTTTCCGCCCCGTGTTGTAGTGCGCGAGCGCGTCGTTTTCTCTCCTTTTTGTCTGTTCCCGTTCGATGGCGCGGATCTTTTGCAATATTTCGTTCATTTTCGATAAAATAAATGCTTTCACTCGGCTCAGCGGCCGCTATGATAGCGGCTATGAAACGCATTCTGTCCCTCCTGTTTTTTACATTGATGCTTTTTTCCGTCTCCCTGCCCATAGGCGGGCAAACAGTTTCCGCCGCCGAGGGGCGCTATGCCGTCGTGCCCGACGGCGACGTCTGGTTCTGCGCGGGAGAGAGCGAGAGCTCGCGCATCTTTTTGCTTCCCCGCTCCTACTATGTCAGGATCCTGAACGAAGGCCCCCTCTATTGCCGCGTCGAATATCTCGAAGACGAGGGTCCCTACAAAAAAATCACGGGATATTGCAAGACAGAAGACATCATCGCCGTCGACTACATCCCCGTGAGGCCCTATCTCAAAAAGGAGATCACGCTCTCCTATTCCCTGCCTGCGGCGGGAAGCGGCGGGCTCGGAGGTTCCTTTTCGAGCGTGGAAAAGACGTTCGTCTACTACGGGCAGCGCTACGAGGGCGCAAAACTCTACTACTATGTGCTCGCGGACGGAACGTTCGACTTTATCGCCGCCGACGCCGAGCTCGCCTATGAGGAAAACACCGATTACCTCGACTACCTCGCCGCACAGGACACGGCCGCGCAAGGGGGAGAAGTTGCAAAGCCCGAAGCGGGCGGCATGAACGCCGCCATGATCGTGGTCGTATGTATCGCCTGCGTTGCGGCCGTTGCGGTCGCCGTGTTTGTGATCCGCGGCAAAAAGCCCGCGCCGCCCGACGATCAGACCGAAGATTGACGGCGCGGGCGGCCGATCTTTCTGCGTCCGTGCACCGAAAATTCGTTCCCGCGCGAAAGGGCGCACATCACCCGCGAAAAGAGCCCGTTCGTCTCCTCGAGAAAACGTTCCCGCGACCAACCGTTTTTGGCAAAATGTTCCGCCGCCTTTTTGAGAAGGCGGTTTTGCTTACGGAAATAACTGCGTTCCGAACAGCACAGCGCAAAATCGGCAAACTTGCCTTGAAGCACCTTTTTTCTGCGGAAATACTTGTATTCGAAGAGATAAAGTTCCTCTCTCGTGCAATTTTCCAGCATGTCGTCGACGAGACGGCAAAGCTGAAAGAGCGCCCTCTTTGCGGCAAAGTCTTTGAGAATGTTCCCAGCGACCTCTTCGGCAGAGTGCGGATCTCTGTAGGAAAGCAGGGCCTTGTTCTCCGCCGAGACCCCCACGGCGTCTCCGATCTCGTCAAGCGCGGGATAGGCATACAAGATCGCCTTGACATAATCGTCTTTCAACTTACACGCTCCTCCCGACGGCCCGCACGGCCGTCGTCCTCACAAATCCGAACTTTTGTTCGTTTTTATCTTAGCACAGAAAGTTGACACCCGACTGCCTGTATGCCAAAATTTTTTGGAGAAGCCGCTCATTCCGCATATCGGCCGAGCGCCTCAGACGGAGAGCCCCCATAAGGCGGCCCCCGCCCGCCTCGGTTTGGGCGCACGGCCTCCTCTCTTAATTGCTGAATTTCCTTGCATTTTTCATGCGCGCGTGATATAATGGTCGTATGTTGAAACAAAAGCTGGCGGGAACGCTTCTTGCGGGCCTTATGATCGCCGCGGGCGCGGGGATCGTCATGGCCGAAGGGAACACGGCAAGCGCCGCCTCGATACAATTAGATAAAACGAGCGCCTCGCTCTTTCTCCCCAAGACCTATGAGCAATATCTGGAGCTCCAATCGCCCACCGATATCGCGATCTGCGACAATTATATAGCCATATCCGAGGGCGCACGGATCTATATTTTCGATAAGCGATCGGAAGAGAGCGCCTACGGCGCCTTTACCCATGGAGAAAACATTTCGAAAATGCAGTTTTCCGATGACGGACGGCTGTTTTTTTCGGACGCACTGCAAGGCTTCTACGAATTGGACCTTACCGATCTTTCGTGCGGCGAAGAACTGACGAAACTCACGACTTTTTATATACAGAACGATACCCTCTTTAAAGTCCTCATGACGGACGGAGGCACCAATTATCTCACCACTCCCCTTTCCGAGCCAAAAGCCGAAAATACGAAATTCGGCTACAGCGAATATAAAAATACGCCTCTTCTGACCTACGACAACGGCATTTTTTACAGCGTCGTGGAACAAGTCGTAAATTCCTATTCCTACAATGCAAGTTCGGAAAAGTACGAGCCGTCTTCCTCTTTCGCGCTCGGGACGACCGTGAGCGGGGTATCTTCCGCTTGCGTGGTCGGCGGAGTTATGTATCTCTCCGTGAACAGCGCCGCGGGCGGCGGTAACGGCCTCTACTGTTACGACCTCAACGGCGGCAACGAAAAGCTCCTCTTTTCAGGCAGCGGATACGGAGCGCTCACTTCCTATCACGGCAAGCTCTACGCCGTAAAGGGCAACGCCGTTCTCGAATATTCCCTCGAAAACGGCGTAGAAAAGACGGACTACGAAATTTCATCCGCCTCTTCCTCCGTAAACCGTCTTTCGGGCGCAAAAGATTCCGCCCGCGCGGGCGATCTGCTCGTCACGGCCGACAGCGGCAACAACCGTCTCTCCGTCTACGACATGAAAAAGGACGAATATTCCGCGGTCCCCGTCTCCTACGCCCCCGCGATGGTGGCAACGGACGGCGAGATCATCGCCGCCGCCGCGGACGCAACCGTCTATGTCTACGAGCGCGACCGCGAGGGCGATTTCACGCTCTCCTACGCAAACGCCGTCAGCAACACCGTTTCGGGCATCGCCTGCCTCTACGGGAAGTGCTATTTCATCACCTACGGCTTCGGCTACGGGATTGCAGACAAAAACTTTGCCATCGCCGATCTCTGCACGCGGGACATGGGAGAAGGTTCCGTTCCCCTTGCGCCCGCGGCTCTCGCAGGCGATCTCTACGGCAATCTCTACGTCGTACGGTCGGACGGCTCCGTTCTGCGCTACACGGAAGAGAACTTCACCGATAAAAACGTTGCGCAAGGCGAAAACGTCGGCTACACCCTCCCGAGCGGTTTTTCCGCCGTGCGGGCGGACTTCGAGGGCGATATCTTCTGCCTCGGCGGCGACAAGGCCCTCTATCGGAACGGCGAACTTCTCGCGTCTATCGACGGCGCGGACTTTGTATACGGCGACGGTTCCCCCATTCTTCCCATCTCCTACGCCCTCGGGTTCGAAGATGACTGCGTATTTTTCAATTTTGGAAATTTCACTGTGAGATCGAACGCGGGCGCGCTCGGTTTCCCCACGCTTGCGACGATCGACGCGACGGGCGTCTACGACGAGATCGGCCGCGTGCATGCGCCCGACGCGGTCCAATACGTCGAAGTCAAAAAGGGCGCCGTGGGCATCGAAGTCGACCTCTCCACGCTCAAAGAAGACGCCGCCTGTTTCCCCTTTGCTTCCTACGCGCGGACAAGCGAAAAGGGCCGCGGCGTGTTGCTGGCGGAAAAGGGCAATTATATGGTCGTCGCGCTCTATCACGACAGGTTGTACGACGTCCGTCTCTTCCGTAAAGAGCAGTGCGCGGACGCTGCGTTCACCGTCTCGGAAAGGGGCGAAAAGCTCTTTCTCTCCAGCCCCTGCGATCTGTATCACTATCCCTGCATTGCCGACGCGTATGCGGAGCCGCTGGCCCGCGGCACGGGCGTGAGAGTGCTCTACACCATCGCGGCGGACGAAGAGGAGGGCGAAGACTACGGTTATCCGTTCGCCTATGTCGAAGCGGAAACTGCCGCCCGCGAAACGGTGAGAGGATATGTCCCCCTCTCCTTTCTGACGGCCGCGGATCCGAACGGCGGGGAGAGCGAGGAGTTCGAGATCGTGCGGCTCAAAGAAGACGTCGCATTCATGGGGGAAAACGGCGAGGAGAAGACGCTTGCGGCGGGCACGTCCGTCCGTCTCTACACCCAAGAGGACGGCTCCTATACCGCCCGCTACACCGATGAAGAGGGAACGACATACGCGCAAACCGTCACGGAAGACATGATCGTGCGCGGCGAATCGGACGCATTGCGGATCGCTCTCATCGTCATTCTGAGCGTTCTGGCGCTCGTCATCATCGGCGCCTATTTCGCTCTCCTGCCGCACGAAAAAAAGAAAAATTTATACTGACATTTCATTGACATTTCCGGCGCATGCCGCTATAATACACTTCGGTTATTTCATAAGGGAGAATGAAAAAATGCTTCAATATCCTTCCCCTCTCGTCATGCAGAGGGCGGATCCCTATCTGTTCAAAAAAGACGGAAAATACTACTTCACCGCAACTTGTCCCGACTACGACCGCATAGAGATCCGCTGTGCGGAAAAAATCGCAGACATTCCCAAAGCTCCCGCCCGCGTCGTGTGGAAAAAACACGCCTGCGGCGCGCTTGCCTGCCACATCTGGGCGCCCGAGATCCACTATATCATGGGGAAATGGGTCATCTATTTCGCCGCGGGGCACAAGCCCGGGAAGTGGCGCATCCGCCCCTATGCCCTCATCTGCAAGGGAAACGATCCCATGACGGACGAGTGGGAAGAAGGCGGCATGCTTCGCCCCGCCGATGGCGACAAGTATCCGTTCACCGATTTTTCTCTCGATACGACGGTCTTCTCGCACCGCGGCAAGTGGTACGCCGTCTGGGCGCAGAAGTTCGGGACGGCAGAGGCCGATCCCGCCATTTCGAACCTCTATCTCGCAGAGCTCGAAACGCCCACTAAGCTCAAAACTTTTCACGTCCTCCTCTCAACGCCCGACTACGATTGGGAACGGCGGGGCGGATTTTGGGTCAACGAGGGACCCGCGGTCCTCAAGCACGACGGGAAGATCTATCTTACATATTCCGCCAGCGCAACGGGCGCCTGCTACTGCATGGGCATGCTCCGCGCCGACGAAGACGCCGACCTCATGGATCCCCGCTCCTGGCAAAAAGAGCGTTGGCCCGTCTTTAAAACGGACGAAAAGCGCAAGATCTACGGTCCCGGGCACAACTGCTTTGTGGAAGACGAAGACGGACAGATGCTGTGCATGCTGCACTTCCGCAACTACGAAAAGATCGTCGGCGACCCCCTGAACGACCACAACCGCCACGCGCACCTCATGAAAGTGAAGTACGACGAAAGCGGGGCGCCCGTCTTCGGCTTCGAAGAGGGCGAGCTCTACAACGTTCCCGTCGTCAACGAAAGACAAAAAAATATCAACAGCTGAAAATCTTTTCATGGACGGGGCGCCGAAAGGCGCCCCGTTCGTCCACTTTTCCCCATGAAAAAAAACCGTCGTACTTTCATATACTGACGGTATGAAACATATTCTTTTCACAGGCGGGGGGAGTGCGGGGCACGTCGTACCCAATCTCGCCGTCATGAACGCGCTGAAGTATTCGCACCGCGTCACATATATGGGAACGGGCGGGATCGAAAAATCGCTCGTCACGGAAACGGGCTTCCCCTTTTTCGAAGTAGACTGTCCCAAGCTCCGCCGCTCGCTCTCCCTCAAAAATCTGAAGATCCCCCTTGAGCTCCGCCGTGCCGAACGGGCCGCGCTCGAGATCATAAAGGGAGAAAAGCCCGACCTCGTGTTTTCCAAGGGGGGATATGCGAGCTATCCCGCCGTTTGGGCGGCGCACAAGGCGGGCATTCCCGTCCTCACCCATGAGAGCGATCTCTCCCCGGGACTTTGCACGAAAATGATCGCCAAAAAATGCGCATATGTGCTCACTTCGTTCCCCGAGACGGCGCAACTCTTCAAAAACGGCCGATACGTCGGTTCGCCCATCCGTCGGGAAGTGCTGAGCGGGGAAAACAACCGTGCGCGGCATAAATTCGGGCTCTCGCCGACCTCTCCCGTTCTGCTCGTGCTCGGCGGCGGCAGCGGCAGCAAGACGATCAACGACGCCGTTCGGAAAAATCTTCCGGCTTTGCTCTCCCGCGTTCAGATCCTGCACATCTGCGGCAAGGGAAATACAATAGACGAAACACAACAAGGGTATATCCAAAGGGAGTATGAACGCGACATGGGCGGTGCATTTGCGTGTGCGGACGTCGTTTTGTCCCGTGCGGGAAGCAACACGGTTTTTGAGATCCTTGCCTTAAAAAAGCCCGCAGTGCTCGTTCCTCTCGCCCACGCTTCGCGGGGAGACCAGATTGAAAACGCCCTCTATTTCAAAAAACAGGGGCTCGTGCACGTATTGAACGAAAACGACCTCGGAGGTCTTGCGGACGCAGTTTTTTCCGCCCTCTCCGACGGCGCCCTGCGCACCGCCCTCTCCGCCTTTTCTCTTCCCGACGGCACTGCGAACATCATTTCCGTCATCAAAGAGGTCTTACGTTCTTCCTGACCCCGTGCGCCCGCAATTTTATTTCTCTTCTCACTCCCTCTCGACATTGACGATGGGTTCATATGCGCCGAAAGAGGTCACAATGCCGACGAGAGCGTTTAAAAGCGCCTCGTCCGTCATCTTGCAGTCATAGGGCACACCGACGTCGAATTCCACTTTTCGCGTCCCGGGAATGAGACGGAAATCGTGCATTTCCAGCCCCTCGGCGAGCTCCCGCGCCCGCTCCCACACCTTGAGCTTGAGGGCCGAGCCCTCGCAGTCGGTGAGGTCTACGGGATCGAGGTGGGCGGTCAGCGAGACGCCCGTCTCCCTTTTTACCCTCATCTCCAGCCCGTCGATAACGGTATGTGCGTCGAGCATGGAAGCGCTCGCGTCCATCTCAATGTGAATCGTCGCGTATGAGACATTTTTGCCGTAGCTGTAGATCTGCAGATCGTGCACGCCCAAAACGCCCTCCGCGGAGAGCGAAATACTGCGGATCTTCTCCTTGAGCGCGGCGTCGGGAGCCTGCCCGAGGAGCTTAGAACTTGCCTCTATGAGGATCCTCACCCCCTGCCAGATGATGAAGAGGGAGACGGCGATCCCCGCAATTCCGTCCGCCGCGGGAAGAACTTCGGAGCAAACGGCTCCGACGATGACGGCAAGCGTCGCGAAGCAGTCGCAGAGGCTGTCCGTCGCCGCCGCCCGCAAGGTATCGGAATCGAGCTTTTTCGCCCCGACGCGGTATAAAACGGACATCGCGGCCTTTACGAAAATGGAGACGGCGAGAATGATATAGATAAAGTACGAGATCTCCGATCCGCTCCCCGTGACGATGCTTCCGATGGAGTCGCGCAGAAGTTCCGCCGCCAAAAACAGCACAATGAGCCCCGTGATCATCGAGGCGATGTATTCCGCGCGGCGATGGCCATACGGATGCTCGCGGTCGGCGGGTTTTGCAGCGATGAAGAAAGAGACGAGCGCGACGATCCCGCTTCCGAAATCGCTAAGGTTGTTGAAGCCGTCCGCCGTTACGGAGACAAAGCCGAAGATAATCCCCGCGGCGATCTTCCCCGCCGAAAGAAGAAGATTGCAACATAGCCCGACGGCGCAGATCCATGCGCCTCTCTTTTCACGCAAATCGAAATTCCTCATATTCTTCCTCACATTTCTATTGTATACCCATCCTCCGCCTTTTGTCAATCCCCACCGCCCGCGTCATTCTGAGGAAGCACAGATATCAAAAAAACGGCACATATGTGCCGTTTTTTGTTTCAGCCCCATTATTCCAACTCAAAAGCGCCCGTATAGAGCTGGTAATATTTCCCTCTCTGCTCGATGAGTTGCTCGTGCGTGCCGCGCTCGATGATCCTGCCCTGTTCGAGGACCATAATGGCGTTGGAGTTCTTGACCGTTGAGAGCCTGTGCGCAATGACGAACACCGTTCTGCCCTCCATCAGCTTATCCATGCCCCGCTGGACGATGGCCTCGGTGCGGGTATCGATGGAAGAAGTCGCCTCGTCGAGGATCATGACGGGCGGATCGGCAACGGCGGCGCGGGCGATGGAGAGGAGTTGCCGCTGTCCCTGCGAAAGGTTGGCGCCGTTCTGGCGGAGCATCGTGTTATACCCCTCGGGAAGCCTCGTGATGAAGTCGTCCGCTCCCGCGAGCTTGGCGGCCGCGATACAGTCTTCGTCCGTCGCGTCGAGCTTGCCGTAGCGGATATTGTCCATAACGGTACCCGTAAAGAGGTTGGTATCCTGCAATACCATGCCGATCGCGCGGCGGAGTTCCCCTTTCTTGATCTTGTTGACGTTGATGCCGTCGTAGCGAATCTTGCCGTCGGCAATGTCGTAGAAGCGGGTGAGAAGATTGGTGATCGTCGTCTTTCCCGCGCCCGTCGCGCCGACAAAGGCAACTTTCTGCCCGGGCTTTGCGTAGAGGGAGATGTCGTGCAAAACGATCTTCTCGGGGTCGTAGCCGAAGTCGACTTCGGACATTCTGATATCGCCCTCGAGCTTTGTGTACGTGACGGTTCCGTCCTCTTTATGGGGGTGCCGCCATGCCCATACGCCCGTGCGCTCCTCGCATTCGACGAGCTCGCCGTTCACCTCTTTTGCGTTGACAAGCGTTACATACCCCTCGTCTTCCTCTGGCTTTTCGTCGATGAGGGCGAAGACACGGGCGGCGCCCGCAAGGCCCATGACGACGGCGTTCACTTGGTTGGAGACCTGGTTGATATTGTTGGAGAACTGCCGCGCCATCTGGAGGAAGGAGACAATGAGGGCGATGCCGAGCGCCCCCGAGAAAGCGACGAGCTCTTCATCGAAGATCGCCCCCAAAGAGGCATTTTTGACATTATTCAGGATGAACACCGCCCCGACAACGGCGATGATGACGTAGAGCACATGGCCGATGTTCCCCAAAATGGGCATGAGCATGTTGGCGTATGTGTTCGCCTTGGTGGATTGATCGCAGAGATTTCCGTTTACCTTATCGAAGTCGCGCATGGCGGCCTCTTCATGGCAGAACACCTTGACGACTTTTTGCCCGTTCATCATTTCTTCGATGAAACCTTCCGTCTTGGCGACCGCGCGCTGCTGGCCGAGGAAAAATCTTCCCGCGCCGCCGCCGACGACTTTCGTCACAAAGAAAATCAGCACGACGCAACCGACCACGATGAGAGTGAGATAGACGCTGTACCAGATCATGATGCAGAAGAGCGTCAAAACCATGATCCCCGAGGTGAGAAGCTGCGGAAGCGATTGGGAGATGAGCTGGCGGAGCGTATCGATATCGTTCGTATAATAGCTCATGATGTCGCCGTGGCTGTGCGTATCGAAATACTTGATGGGAAGCTCCTGCATGCCGTTGAACATCTGCTCGCGCATGCTCTTTAAATATCCCTGCGTCATGATCGCCATGAGCTGTTTGTCCACGGCGCCCGCAACGAGCGAGACGACATAGAGGCTGATGAGCGTGAGCATGTAGCGGGTGATCTCTCCGCCGACCTCCTCCCAGCCGAGCATATAGCCCAAATGGCTCTCCTGCGTAACGTCGCAGGCATTTCCCACGAGCGTGAACACTTTCTGCATGAAGATGGACGGCAGCGAGGAAATGACGGCATTGAAGACGATGAGCACGAGCGCTACGATGAGCATTCTCGGATAGAAGTGATAGACCGACTTTAAAATGCGCTTGAACGTACCCTTGGGCGCCGCCGCTCTCGGCACGCCCTTCATTCTCATGTTAGGCATTCTCCTCACCTCCTTTCCCCTCGGCGCTCTCTCCGTCGGGTTCCCCCATCTCTCCGAACGACGTAACGGCCTTTCCGCCCTTATTCTGGGTGGTATAGACTTCTGTATAAATGGCGTTGGTGCCGAGAAGCTCTTCATGCGTGCCAACCGCGTCGATATGGCCGTTGTCCATAATGACGATCCTGTCGGCGTCTTCAACGGAAGATGTGCGCTGGGCGATGATGATCTTCGTCGTCGTGGGGATAAATTCTTTAAACGCCTTGCGGATGAGCGCGTCGGTATGCGTATCGACCGCGGACGTAGAGTCGTCCAAAATCAAAATCTTGGGTTTTTTGAGGAGCGCACGGGCGATGCACAGTCTCTGCTTTTGCCCGCCCGAGACGTTGGTGCCCCCCTGCTCGATGTATGTATCGTATTTTTGGGGGAATGTCTGAATGAACTCATCCGCCTGCGCCAATTTGCAGGCCTTTTCCATCTCCTCATCCGTCGCGTCGGGGTTGCCCCAGCGCAGGTTGTCTTTTATCGTGCCCGAGAAGAGCACGTTCTTCTGAAGAACGACCGCCACTTGATTGCGGAGCGCTTCGAGGTCGTACTCTCTCACGTCCTTTCCGCCAACCTTTACGCTCCCCTCCGTCACGTCATAGAGACGGGAGATGAGGTTGACGAGAGACGTTTTGGAAGAACCCGTTCCGCCGATGATACCGATCGTCTCTCCCGACCTGATGTGCAGGTCGATGTTTTCGAGCACATTCTTTTCGGCGGTCGCCGAATATTTGAAATTGACACCGTCGAAATCGACCGAACCGTCCGCAACTTCATGCACGGCGTTTTCGGGGCTGTGCAGCGTGGACTCTTCCTTTAAGATCTCGCAGATACGCCGTGCGCTCTCGACCGACATCGTGATCATGGCAAATACCATGGAAAACATCATGAGGGAAGAGAGAATCTGCATGCCGTAGACGACGAGCTGGGACACCGACCACACGGAGAGCCCCGTTCCCTTTAAAATCAGGTAGGAGCCGAGAAAGAGCACCGTCGAGAGCACGCCGTAAAAGAAGAGTTGCATAACGGGGTTGTTCCATGCGAGGATGCGCTCTGCCTGCGTGAAATCTTTCTGCACGTCGGTCGCGGCGCGGTCGAACTTTTCCTTTTCGTAGTCTTCCCTGACATACGATTTTACGACGCGGATCCCCTTGATGTTCTCCTGAATGGATTCGTTGAGATTATCGTACTTCTTGAAGACGCGGCGGAAAAGCGGCATCGTTCTCCACATGATGAAGAAGAGGATCGCGGCGAGCGGGAAAATGACCGCCACAAAGATCCACGCGAGGTCCCCGCCCATCACAAACGCCATCACGACGGAGAAGATCATCATCATGGGGCTTCTGACGGCCACGCGGATGATCATCATGAACGCCATCTGCACGTTCATGATATCCGTCGTCATACGGGTGACGAGGGAAGGCGTGGAGAATTTGTCGATATTTTCAAAAGAAAATTCCTGTACTTTGTAATAAAGATCTTGTCTGACGTTCTTTGCAAATCCGCACGACGCCCGCGCGCAAAATGCGCCGGCCGCCGCCCCGCAGATAAGCGAGAGGATCGCCATTCCCACGAGAATGAGCGCATATTGCCCGACGCCGAGCGTTTGCCATGTTACGCCCGCGCCGCTCGCCCACAGCCCCGCGCCGCCCTCGATCGCTTCGCCGAGCAAAGTGATGACGAAAGGAATGAGGCATTCGAGAATGACCTCAAAAGTGACGAAGATCGGCGAAAGGATAGACACGAGCTTATATTCTCTGATACATTTTGCTAAAGTTTTGAGCAAACGATCACCTCCATAAAAAACCTTACTTTTTCTTATAACGGAGAAAAAGGCGCAAATTCCGCAGAGCGGGAACTTACGCGTTACACATTTCCATATATAGTATCACGGCTCGTTAAAAAAGTCAACTTCTTAACAGCCACTTTTGCCTTTTCACGAAAAAATCATATTTGCAAGAAGCCTCTTCTGTTTCCTTTCGTGCATAATCTCTGCCGTTCGGCACAAGATACTGTCAGGAGGTAGCATATGCAGAAATTCAGATCAGGCGAAACCGTTCCCATGTCCTGCAACTACAAGGCGTACGACAAGAACGGCCAAAGCCGCGACGACGAAAAGACCTATCTTGAAAAGGGCACGACCTTCCCGCCCCTTCAGCACGAAGGCGGCTATTGGGTCATGGATCACGACTGAGCCCTTTCGGGAAAAAGAGCGCTGCCGCACGGCAACGCTCTTTTTTTAAACATATCTTTCAATTTTTACCGTCAGGAATGCCGCGAGGGCCAGTTTGATGAGATCGGGCAGAATGTAAGGAATCACGCAGAGCATCAATGCCGCCGCCACTCCCATCTGATTCGCCGAGGCACGGTTGTAGACGGTGAGAAACCAGGCGGTCCCAAAGAAATAACACACAGCGAGCCCGAGGAGCATGGCCAAATACAGCATGCCGCATCTCAGCCATCGGTTTTTGACGGGAATATGCCTCGCGGCTGCGGGAATGAGAGCCGCAAACACAAAGCCGAGGATGTAACCGCCTGTCGCACCGAAAAGCGCCGCCGCCCCCGCCCTGAACCCCGCAAATACAGGGATCCCGATGAGCCCCATGAGGACATAGACGACGACCGCCGCCGTTCCCCGCTTCAGGCCTAAAAGTCCCCCGACCGCCGCAACGGCAAAGGTCTGCAGGGTGAACGGGACCTCTCCGATGGGTAAGGAGATCCACGCGCACACTGTGATGAGCGCGACCCCGACGGCAATAAAAGCGGCCTCCTTGGCCGCACTGTATACACGCTTGGATGCAATATTTTTCATACGAAATTTCCAAAAAAAGAAACTTATGTTGCAATTTCGATCAACACAGTCTCTTAGCTCTCCCTCGAGGAGGTGTCGTTCTCAATCGCGTCACGGTGCCCCTGTCGAACCATCACTACAAGAACCCTACCCCTTCGGGGGGAGGCCTTGAAAGAAGTGTCCTTCCGCCCCCGCTTATTCTGAGGGAGCGCGGCGAACTGCGCTCAATTTTTAATTAAATATTTCTTCAGATCTCCCCTGTCCGTCTGTTCCCACGGGTAGCTGTCGCGGCCGAAATGTCCGTATGCGGCAGTCTGCCCGTAAATGGGACGATGCAAACCGAGCTTTTTGATGATCGCCGCGGGCCGTAAATCGAATTCTCTCCTCACGATCTCCGCGATCTCATCGTCGGGAAGTTTCCCCGTGCCGAACGTATCGACGAATACGGAAACGGGCCGCGCGACCCCGATCGCATAGGCGACCTGAAGTTCCATCTCATCGGCGAGCCCCGCATAGACGACGTTTTTACAGATATACCGCGCCATATATGTCGCACTTCTGTCCACTTTTGTCGGATCTTTCCCCGAGAAAGACCCGCCGCCGTGGGGCGCCCTGCCGCCGTATGTATCGACGACGATCTTTCTCCCCGTCAGCCCCGAATCTCCCTCGGGACCGCCGATCTCAAACCGGCCCGTCGGATTGATGAAATATTTGGTATTTTCATCGAGAAGTTCTTCGGGAATGACCGCCTCGGCGACAAGCTTTTTCATGTCGGCATAGATCTGTTCCTGCGAGACTTTTGTATTGTGCTGGGCGGAAATGACCACCGTATCAACGCGCACAGGCGTCTTCCCCTCGTATTCCACCGTGACCTGCGTTTTGCCGTCGGGACGAAGATAATCGACGATCTTCTGCTTCCGCACTTCTGCGAGCCGGTAGGCGAGCTTGTGCGCGAGAACGATGGGAAGAGGCATGAGCTCCTCCGTCTCGCGGCAGGCATAGCCGAACATCATGCCCTGATCTCCCGCGCCGATCTCATCCGCTTCCTCGCCGCCCTCTTTCTTCTCCTTGGAAGCGTCCACGCCGAGCGCAATGTCGGGCGACTGGCCGTGGATGAGGGTAATGACCTTGCATTTATCGTATGCAAAATCCCCCGCATAGTAACCGATACGTTGAATGACGGCGCGCGCGATCGCCTCATAGTTGACTTTCGCCCGCGTCGTGACTTCGCCTGTGATCATGAGTGTATTGTAAGCCGCGCAACACTCGACCGCCGCACGGGTATAGGGATCCTGTCTCAACAGTTCGTCCAGAATGGCGTCGGAGATGTTGTCGCACACCTTGTCGGGGTGCCCCTCCGTCACGCTCTCACTCGTAAAAAATCTTCTCATATGCGTTTCCTCGTCGTGTCTATCTATTATAGCAAGAGATCGGAAAGATGTCA
This sequence comes from uncultured Clostridia bacterium, assembly GCA_947623655.1. Taxonomy (GTDB): domain Bacteria; phylum Bacillota; class Clostridia; order Christensenellales; family Borkfalkiaceae; genus Gallimonas. The sequence goes on from CANQHG010000015.1 coordinate 33,885, forward strand.
AGTAAAATGACCCCCTCTTGCCCGCCCCTCCCGAGGCGGACTAAGGAGACGGGGTAGAACATGTCAACTAAAATGATGCTCTGTTGCCTGCCCCTTTTTAAGGGGGCAGGCAAGGAGAGTAAAAAATAAGGGCGTTCCAATGATGGAACGCCCGCATTGAGTATCCCGTCATTGTTGCCACACAAATTCTTCCACAATCGGAAAATGAGGATACACCAAATGCCAGTGTAGTCGTGCATGAAAAAATATGAAACTTTGTGGCAAGTTCAGTATACCACAGCGCCGAAAAGTATGCAAGATTTTTTTGAAATTTGCTTAAAAACCGCGCCGCCGAAATTTTTTCGGCGGCGCGGCATCTCATTGACATTTTTAAAATTCCTTGCTATAATCCGACTATAAATGATTTCACAGGAGGCACGGTCAGATATGGATGTGATAGGAAAATTGGATCGGTTGCGGCTGGAAAGAAACCTGAGCGTATACCGTCTTGCCGAACTTTCGGGCATCAATCATTCGACGCTTGCAAACACTTTTTCCCACAGAACGGTCCCTTCCATTAAAAATCTCGAGCTTATGTGCAAAACGTTTGGCATTAGCCTTTCCCAATTCTTTGCCGAAAACGAATCGTCGCCAATGCGGCTTTCCCCCAATGAAATAACTCTCATCCGAAACTATAGGAAACTGCCCGAACAACTCAAAACTGCCGTGTCCGATATCGTCAATCTTGTCCCCGACTTAAAAAACTGAAACTCCGCCGCGCCGCCGAAATTTTTTCGGCGGCGCGGCTTCTCATTGACTTTCCCCCCTCCTTATGCTATACTTTTCCCATGCAGTGTTTTCTTTGTCCCGTGATGTGCGGGGCGGACAGGTCGGTTCGTGCGGGCGCGTGTGGCGTGAAAGGGATCTCCGTCGCCAAGGCCTATCTTCACCCTTTTGAGGAGCCCTTTCTCTCGCCCAACAAAAGGAGCGGAACGGTCTTTTTTGCCGGCTGTTCTCTCAGATGTGTATTTTGCCAGAACTATAAAGTCTCCCGCGCCGAAAAAGGCAAGGAGATGACTCCGCAAGCCCTCGCCGGACTCTTCCGCTCCCTCGAAGAACAGGGCGCCGAAAATATCGACCTCGTCACTGCCGATCACCTCGTTCCCTATCTTGCCGAGGCCTTTGAAAACTACCGTCCCCGCGTCCCCGTCGTCTTCAATTCGGGCGGATACGTCACGGCGGAAGCGCTCTCGCGCATCGACCCGTTTATCGACATATATCTGCCGGATTTTAAGTTTTCCGATCCCATTCTCGCCCAAAAATTCACGGGGCGAAGCGACTATCCGAAAATCGCCGCCGAGGCCATAAAATTCATGGCGAAAAAAAGGCCCGTCTGCGAATGCGGGCAACTGAAAAGCGGGCTTGCGGTGCGGCATCTCATTCTCCCCGCGCACACCGAAGACAGCAAGCGCGTCCTCGATACGCTTACGGAGCTCATTCCGCCCGACGCTCCCCTCTCTCTGATGCGGCAATACACCCCCATGGGCAAAATTGAAAATTTCCCCGAACTTTCTCGCCGCGTGACAGACAGGGAGTACGATAAAGTCGTAGATTACGCTATAAGTCTCGGATTTTTGAATATTTACACGCAAGAAAAAGAGAGCGCGGATAAAAAATTCATCCCCGATTGGGACTAAAGTCTCCGCTCATTCTGAGGGCGTAGTCCGAAAGATCCCCTCAAACGGGCAGAACGCCACCCCCTCAGTCTCGCAAAGCTCGACAGCTCCCCCTCAAGGGGGAGCCGAGAATCCGCCCATACCCTCAAGGGGGAGCCGAGAATCCGCCCATACCCTCGAGGGGTGGGTGTCACGCAGTGACGGGAGAGGTGCCGCTCTATTCCTCCATGATCTCGGCTTTCAGGCGCACAATCTTTTTAGTCAGTTTTGCGCAGTCGGCGGGAGAAGCGGCTTTGAGTTCCTCTTCCAGTCTTCTGAGTTCGTTCAACTTTGTCTTCATACCAACAGTATTTCTTTCGGAGAAGCGTTTATGCTATTTTCTTTCGACCATGTAACATACGGCTATAACGGCGAACCCGTTGTCGAAGACGTCACATTCGAGCTTCACGAGGGGGAGCGCGTCGGTCTTTTGGGCGGAAACGGCGAGGGGAAAACCACTCTTTTGCGTCTTCTGATGGGCGAACTCGCGCCCGACAGCGGCGCCGTTCTGAGAAAAAACAAGCTGAATATCGGCTATTTGGAACAGACGGGCGGGTTCGAACGCACTGACGACGTTTATTCCGCCATGGAAGAAGTGTTTGAAGAGGACAAGCGCCTCATCGCTTCTCTCGAGGAAGTTCAGCGGGAAATGAGTGTGCCGAACGCCGATCTGCGCGTTTTGTCGGCACGGGCGGAGGCCTTGCAAAAGCGCATCGCCTCGCGCGACAGCTACAACTTCCACGTCAAAATCGAGACAGTCTTAAACGGCATGGGCTTCAAATCGTTCTACACGCGGGAGATCCCCACGATGAGCGGCGGCGAAAAGACAAAACTCAAGCTCTGCCGTCTTCTTCTCGAACAGCCCGAGCTTCTCGTCCTCGACGAGCCCACCAACCACCTCGACGTCAAAACCCTCTTCTGGCTCGAAGAATTTCTCTCCTCTTTTAAAGGCGCACTTCTCGTTGTTTCCCACGACCGATATTTTCTCGACCGACTCACCGCGCGGACGCTCGAACTCGAGCACGGGCGGCTTACCTCGTATAAGGGCAACTATTCCCGCTATAAAGTGCTGAAGGCCGAGCGGGTAAAGGAACTCGAGCGCGAGTATGCAAAACAGCAGGAAGAGATCGCGAAGCTTCAGACGTATATCGACAAAAATATCGTCCGCGCCACGACGGCAAAGTCCGCCCTCTCGCGCGTCAATAAGCTCGAACGCATGGAACGCGTCGAAAAGCCCCTTCTTCCCCCGCCGCCCCCGCGCTTTTCCTTTGTCTACAACGAAAAACCGTATGAAAAAGTCGTCGATACAGACGTCTTCGATCTCTCGGTCGGCGGGAAGACGCTGCTGAAAGGGGTAAAATTCACGCTCATGCGGGGCCGCAAGTGCGCCATCGTCGGCGACAATGGCACGGGCAAGACGACTTTTTTGAAATTTTTGCTTTCGCGCGATCCCCGCGTCCGTTTCGGCAAATTCACCAGAGCCGCCTACTACGATCAAGAGAACGCCGACCTCGGTCCCGAAGACAGGGTGCTCGACGCGTTTTGGAGCAAATACGCTTTGATGAGCCAGACGGACGCGCGTAAACTGCTCGCACAGGCGGGACTTGACTCCGAAGATGTGCAAAAGAAAGTAAAAGAGCTCTCGGGCGGACTCAGGGCAAAGCTCGAGCTCTCCCTTCTCGAAGCGAAGCGGGGCAACTTCCTCGTTCTCGACGAACCCACCAACCATCTCGATCTTCCCGCCCGCGAAAGTCTCGAAGAGGCGCTCAACGCTTTCGACGGCACCGTGCTCTTTGTCTCGCACGACAGAAGATTTATCGAGGCCGTCGCCGACTGCATCTGCTGCCTCGAAAACGGCGCCATGACCTTTTTCGACGGCGGCTATCAAGCGTTTTTGCAGAGCCGCAAGACGGAAAATGCCCGCACCATGTCCGAGGCCCCTCCTCCGCAAAAAGCTGAGAATGGGTACAGGAGCAAAGAGGAGCGGGCGCGGGAAGCAAGGATCCGCACGCGGACCAAGGAGATCGAGACGCGCCTCGAAACTCTGGAAAAAGAAGAGGCGGCGCTCAACGATTTGCTCGTTCAAAGCGCCGCAGACTATAAAAAAGCGATGGAGATCTCCGCCCGTCTTGATGACATTCACAAAGAAACGGACGCGCTCTATGCCGAATACGAGACGTTGATCTGAACCGTCAATCTTTCGGGGTATCCGTCTTCACGCTCTCAAACCCGTTTGCCGCCATTCTTCTTTTCAGACGTCCGGGCAGATCGAAAGTGCGGAAGAAAAACACCGCCCTGAAAAAGAGCCATACAAAGATCAAAATTTCGGAAAGGATCGCGCAAACGATCTTCGCCGCAAGGGGCATGCGTTCCCACAGCGTCGACGTCCGCACGATCTGTCCGTCCACAAACGGGCCGCGGATCGAAGCGCTGTACACATATGACCCGTAAACCGCGCTGCGGCAGAGGACGATCTTAGCCGCGTCCTGCTGCATGTCGACAAGCCCGTTCTTTTGCGCCTCTTTTAACAAGAACGTCTGCCTTTCCCGTCCCGCAAGGGCGATCTTCGGCGCAAAGAGGACGTACAGCGCGCAAACCGCAATAAAGATCCCCACGCCCATCCCCGCAAAGCTGTTGTACGCGTCGACATTGTGTGCGGTAGTACAGTCGAGTATCGCGATCTGCGCCGTCAGAAGCGCGATGAGCCCGATGCAGAAATCGATGATCTTGATCTCGAAGTACTGATACCCCTTGTCCTGCGTTCTGATGATCCCGCGCATTGCAAATCCGAGCTCGCAAAAGGCGATGACTGCGAGAAAGATGGCATACATGACGCCGTAATCGCCGTGGCTACGGCTCTTGAACGCCATGCTTCCCATAAATCCGCTGTAGACGACGCTCGCGAGGAACAGAAAGACAGCGGCAAGGACGTTCCGTCTCTTGGGGGAAGAACCCTTGACGCCGCGGACGCACTGCAACTTCGCGAGCAAAATGGCGCAAGTGTAAACGGCGATCACACAGAGATTGACATCCGTAAAGAGGCCGATAAAGAATTTTCCGCACGTCAGAACCGCCGACCAGCACAGCCCCAAAAAGGCCCGCACGACCAGCCTGTCTTCATACGGCATATCTCTGTATTTTTGAATGAAATCGATCATATCGGCCCCACAGACGATGTGTAACGGACTGCCCGCAAGTAAATTATAGCATAAATCGTTGCATTCATCAACAAAAATCACACGATCGGAAAAACTCATCAAAACGAACAAAAAGAGCAGCGGAATTTCCGTTGCTCTTGCTTTTTCAAACCGTATTCCGGCTTTCTTATTTCTTCATGGCCTCGACCTGTTTTGCGACTTCCTCGCTCAGATCCTCAGTCTTTTTCTCAAGCCCCTCGCCCCTAACGTAGAAGACATAGCGGTTGAGCGCGATGGGCGCACCCGTCTCCTTTGCCACCTGCGCAATGAGCTGTTTTACCGTGATCTTATCGTCCTTGACGAATTTCTGCTCCATGAGGCAGTTCTCTTCGTAATACTTGTTGATCTTGCCGAGCACGATCTTTTCGGCGATCGCGGCGGGCTTGCCCTCGTTGAGCACTTCCTGCATCATGATCGCCTTTTCCTTTTCGAGCGTCTCGGCGGAGACGTCCTCTCTCGTAAGATATGCGGGCTTTGTGAACGCGGTGTGAAGCGCCAGATTGTGCGCAAGCTCTTTCGTCGCGTCGGTCTCGGCGGCGTTCATGTCGAGCATAACGCCCATCGTCCCGCCGAGATGGATATACGTCTCGAGGAAGCCCTCGGTCGTATACAGCGTGAAGCGGCGGACGGAAACTTTTTCGCCGATCACGCCCGTCTGCTCCTGCACATAGGTCTCAACGGTCTTGCCGCCCATATCGCAGGCGAGGAGCTCTTCTACGGTCGCGGGCTCGTGCGCCAGGATTTGCTTTGCTACGGTGTTTGCGATCTCGCCAAACTTCTCGCCGTTCGCAACGAAGTCGGACTCGCAGTTGATCTCGAGAAGCACGCCTTTCTTGCCCTCAACAAGAGCATAGACGACGCCTTCGGCCGCGATCTTGCCCGCACGCTTGGTCGCCTTGGCAATGCCGCGTTCGCGGAGAAGATCTGCCGCGCGCTCGAAATCGCCTTCTGCCTCGGTGAGTGCGTTTTTACAATCCATCATGCCCGCGCCTGTCTGTTCGCGGAGCTTCATAACGTCCTTTGCGGATATAGTTGCCATTTTTTATCTCTCCTTTCGATTATTCCTCTGCGGGCGCGGCGGGCGCTTCGGCAACGGCCGTCTCGTCCTCTGCTGCGGGTTCGTCCGCGGCGGGCTCGTAGGCGACGCCCTGGTTGGCCTCGATCACGGCATTGGCGATGACGGACGAAATGAGCTTGATCGCTCTGATCGCGTCGTCGTTGCCGGGGATCACATAGTCAACGAGGTCGGGATCGCAGTTGGTATCGGTGATCGCGACGATCGGAATGTGGAGCTTGCGCGCTTCGGCAACGGCAATGTCTTCGTTATGCGGGTCGACAACGAACATGACGCCGGGGAGCTTCCGCATCTCTTTGATACCGCCGAGGTTCTCCTGAAGTTTTGCCATCTCTTTCTTGAGCCCGAGCACTTCTTTTTTGGGAAGAAGATCGAACTCGCCGCTCCCTTCCATTCTCTCGAGCTTTTCGAGATAGTCGATGCGCGAGCGGATGGTCTTGAAGTTGGTGAGCGTGCCGCCGAGCCAACGGGAGTTGACATAGAACTGCCCGCAACGCTCTGCCTCTTCCTTGATGGCGTCCTGCGCCTGCTTCTTGGTGCCCACAAAGAGCACGTCTTTGCCCGCCTTCACCGATTCGACAACGAAGCTGTACGCCGTTTCGATGAGAGCCGCCGTTTTCTCGAGGTCGATGATGTGGATATCGTGACGGGCGGCAAAGATATACTTGCTCATCTTGGGATTCCACTTTCTCGTCTGGTGCCCGAAATGGACGCCCGCTTCGAGAAGCTGTTTCATGGTGATAACTGCCATAATTCCTCCGTTTTTCCTCCCCCGCTTGCGACAGTTTCCGCTCCTATCCCGCATGAAAAGATTTACGGGACACGGCGAGCGGCGCCATCGGAGTGTGGACTATCTGCTTTTACAGACAGAAACAAGTATACCATATCTTTTACGATAACGCAAGCATTTTTTATATGTTTTTCCGTTTTCTCGCGGATTCCGAACAGCCCCGCCGCTCATGCTGAACGAACGTGAAGCATCCCATTAAACCTACGGAGCAGCCCCGCGTCATTCTGAGAACGCAAGAAAGTAAAGAGTACGGAACCTAACCCGAAGAATCTCGCGGGGGCCGTAGAACAGTACGGCGAGATGCTTCTGGCAAACACCCGTAGACTTCGTACAACTCCCGTTCTCAGCATGACGCCGCACCCCCAAACGATGCAAGCGCAGCGCCCGCGGACTTTCGTCCGCGGGCGCAAACTTTAATTCTTTTTTATTCATTTGATTCTTTCGACCAAACGACGGGTTGATTTGTAACGGGGTCGTAATGCCAATGTTCCCCGTCATAATTTTCTTCAGCACTGTAATAATAGCGTGTTGCATCTGTTAAATTGAAATTGCTGTAACCAATTGAAATCCGATTCCATTCGTCGTCTGTACCCGTATAATACACACTTTCAAGCGAACTGCAATTATAGAATGCACCATTGTTTAACCCTGCCCGAACACTCAAAACGAAAACAAACAGGTGAAACATCGGAAAGACAAGAACTTATTTTTTGGCCTTTCGAGGTGTCGTTGTACCACAGAATGAAGCGGCAAGTCAACGGAAAAAATTATTGCTTAAAATACGGAACGGAAAAACGGTCGTACTCGATAATGAGTACGGCTTTTTTCTTATGCTCGAAAACTCAAATTATCTAAGCCGTCGAATGCAATATTTTTTTCTGTTCGTTGACTTCCGAGAGGCTGTACTCAAATGCTTCGGGATATGTGCTTCCTTCGGTGGTACTTAGCCACCTTGCCGAAAGGCAAAAAATAAAAAAAATAAGGAGTAAAAAAGAAGGATGAAAAAAGTAGTGTTTTCGGTTATCAAGGCAGGAAGAAATGAGAAAAGAATGTCCGGAGTTGGTTATATCACGGAAACGGATTTATTGATTCCTGCCATCAGCCAAAAGGGAAAGCCGTACATACGGGTATTTGAGGATTGTATCAAGTACTGCCACAAGATCGCAAAAGAACACGACGAATACAAAGGTACGTTCTACGAGCTTCGAGAAGTCGAATTTGAAACACGAAACGGTTCTGGATACGAAACGCGAGAAGTCGAAATTACCTACTATATTTGGTTCAAACTCGCAGATTAAGGAGATACGAAGATGTACGAATACGAACACTTTGACGGATACGATTACACGACATTCGATATAATAGCAGCCGACCTCGACCGAAGGCTGATTACGGTGGCTGTTACATATATCGGGAAGATAAGCGTTATCACCTATGATTTATACGAAGATAGAAACGGACTGTACTTTGAGTATGGTCCGCTTTTTACAAAAATCCATACCGATGATTTCATTTACAGGAGCTGCGAAAATGACGATTGAAATTAAAAATCTGCGAAACGAAAAGCCGACAGAACCCTATCAAGTGAGGATCGACAGAGGACATTCGATACTCTGCAATCCATTCTATATG
>CANQHG010000016.1 GCA_947623655.1 uncultured Clostridia bacterium
GAAGGATCTCATAAACCCACGGAGCCTGACTTCGATCGAGGGGATTCTTCGGGGGCTACGCCCCCTCAGAATGAGCGGCCGCCCGAGGCACAGCGCAAGAAACCAAAAAAGGAGTTACTTATGAAAATCGCAGTCGATTTAGACGATACATTATCCGTCGTAGACCGTGTGACGCGGGCGGGCGGATACATCGAGCGCTATCATTTGCCCTTTAAACTCGTGGACGAAAACGCTCACGCTCTTGTCAACGTATACGATTGGGAAATCGAAGACGTGCTGAAATTTGTCCGCGAGGGCGGGATCACGGTCTTCACCGACGCCGAGGCGAGAAAGGGCGCGCGGGAAGTGCTTACCGCGCTGAAAAAGGCGGGACATGAAATCGTTGTATTGACTGCAAGACAGCGGGAATGGTTCGTCAATCCCGAAAAGGTTTCGCGCGATTGGCTGGAAAAGCGACGCATTCCTTACGATGAGATCGTCGCCGACGTGCCGTTCAACGAAAAGGGCAGATATTGCAAGGAACAGGGCATTCCCGTCATCATAGACGATTCGTTTACGACTTGTTTTTCGGCGCAGGAGCTGGGCGTGCACGCCATTCTGATGGTGGACAAGCACAACGTCGCCCGCGCTTCGGAGATCAACTTCCGCGCCTCGAATTGGAAGCAAATTGCAGGGATTTTAAATGTTTTATTAAGAACGATGTAGAAGGCTCCCGCCGTGCTCATCCTGAGCGTAAGCGAAGGATCTCATAAACCCACGGAGCCTGACTTCGTATGAGGGGATTCTTCGGGGGCTACGCCCCCTCAGAATGAGCGTATGAGCTCATTCCATCCAAACCCAACCCATCAACAATCAACTATGCAAGACGAAATATACGTACACGGCGCAAAAGCCAACAATTTAAAAAATATCGACGTCCATATTCCCCGCAACGCGCTCACCGTCTTTACGGGTCTTTCGGGCAGCGGAAAATCGACGCTCGCCTTCGACACCATCTTCGCCGAGGGCCAGCGGCGGTATATGGAGAGCCTGAGTTCGTATGCCCGCCAGTTCCTCGGCATGATGGAAAAACCCGACGTGGAGTCTATCGACGGTCTCTCGCCCGCCATTTCCATTGACCAGAAGACGACGAGCCACAATCCCCGCTCCACCGTCGGGACCGTGACGGAGATCTACGACTATCTCCGTCTTCTTTTCGCACGCGCGGGCGTTCCACACTGTCCCAAGTGCGGCAGGGAGATCAGACGGCAGACCGTGGACGAGATCGCCGACCGCGTGATGGAGCTTCCCGCGGGCAGCAAGATCCTCGTCAATGCGCCCGTCGTCCGCGGCAAGAAAGGGGAATATAAAAAGGAACTCGCCTCTTACAGAAAGAGCGGCTACGCGCGGGTCAAGATCGACGGCATCGTCTACGACCTGCAGGAAGAGATCGACCTCGATAAAAACATCAAACACAATATCTCCGTCGTCATCGACCGTCTTGTCGTCAAAGAGGGCATACTGAAAAGGCTCACCGAGTCTCTCGAAACGGCCCTGAAACTTGCCGACGGGCTTGTCGTCGTCGATTGCGACGGGACGGAGACCCTCTATTCTTCCCGCTATGCGTGTCCCGATTGCGGCGTCTCCATCGAAGAGATCGAGCCGCGCCTCTTTTCGTTCAACACGCCGTGGGGCGCCTGTCCCGCCTGTACGGGGCTCGGCTTTCAACAGCGCGTCGACCCCGATCTCATCTGCCCCGACCGCACAAAATCCCTGCGCGAGGGGGCGATCAGGATCAGCGGCTGGAATCTCGACAGTTCCACCGTCACGCAGATGTATCTCGGCGCCCTCGCAAAGCACTATAAATTCTCGATGGACGTTCCCGTGAAAGACTTGCCCGAAGGCGTTTTCGATATGCTCATGTACGGCAACGGCGGCGAGAAGATCGATATGCACTATGCGACCCGCTCTTTCTCTTCGGACTATAAGAGTGCGTGGGAAGGGTTTGTCAACAACCTGCAGCGCCGCTATAATCAGACGAGCTCCGTCGGCGTGAAGTGGGACATCGAGCGGTACATGCGAACGACCGATTGCCCCGTCTGTCACGGCAAACGGCTCAAAAAGGAAGCCCTTGCCGTCACGGTCGGCGGAAAAAACATTGCGGAAGTGTGCGATATGCCCGTGTCGGAGATCTATCGGTTTCTCGGCGGGCTGCAACTGACGCAGACGCAGCACAAGTTTGCCGACGTCATCTTAAAAGAGATCAGAAGCCGCATCAACTTCCTTGTCGGCGTGGGGCTCGACTACCTCACGCTCTCGAGAAACGCCGCGACTCTCTCGGGCGGAGAGAGCCAGCGTATCAGGCTCGCAACGCAGATCGGTTCCGCGCTCACGGGCGTCCTGTATATCCTCGACGAACCGTCCATCGGGCTCCATCAACGGGACAACGAGCGGCTTTTGAATTCGCTGAAAGGACTTCGCGACCTCGGCAATACGCTCATCGTCGTCGAGCACGACGAAGATACCATGCGGGCGGCGGACTATATCGTCGACATCGGCCCAAAGGCGGGCGTGCACGGAGGAGAAGTCGTCGCCTGCGGCACGGCGGAAGATATCATGGCGGAGCCCCGCTCGATCACGGGCGACTATCTTGCGGGCAGAAGAAAAATTCCCGTTCCCGAAAAGAGAAAGGAGCCGGACGGCAGATGGCTGAAAGTTGAAAACTGCCGCCAAAACAATTTAAAGGGGATCGACGTCGGGATCCCCGCGGGTCTTATTACTTGCGTCACGGGAGTGAGCGGATCGGGAAAGAGTTCCCTCGTCAACGAGATCATTCTCCCCGTGTTATCCAACAATTTAAACGGCTCCCGCCTCCCTTTGGGAAACAGCGGCGCGTTCTCAGGGCTCGAATATTTCGATAAAGTCATTGCCATCGACCAATCGCCCATCGGCCGCACGCCGCGCTCCAATCCCGCGACATATACGGGCGTTTTCGGGCCGATCAGAGAGCTCTTCGCTTCCACGCCCGACGCCAAGGCGCTCGGATTTAAGGCGGGGAGATTTTCGTTCAACGTCGCGGGCGGCAGATGCGAAAACTGCGAGGGCGACGGCATCATGAAGATCGAGATGCACTTTTTGCCCGACGTATATGTCCCCTGCGAAGTGTGCGGCGGAAAGAGATACAACCGCGAGACGCTCGAGGTCCGCTACAAGGGCAAGACGATTTCCGACGTGCTCGATATGACCGTAGAGGAAGCATGCGACTTCTTCAAGAGCATTCCCTCCGTCTACAACAAGATCAAAACGCTCAACGAAGTGGGACTCGGCTATATCAAGCTCGGCCAGAGCTCCACAACGCTCTCGGGCGGCGAAGCGCAGCGCGTGAAACTCGCGACCGAACTTTCAAAACGCTCAACGGGCAAGACGTTTTATATCCTCGACGAACCGACGACGGGTCTGCACAGCTACGACGTCGAAAAACTCATCAATATCTTGTTGAAATTGCGCGACGGCGGGAACACGGTGCTCGTCATCGAGCATAATTTAGACGTGGTGAAGATCGCCGACTATATCGTCGACCTCGGCCCCGAGGGGGGAGACGGCGGCGGCGAGGTCGTCACGACGGGCACGCCCGAAGAGGTATCCCGCGTCGAAAAGAGCTACACGGGACAATTTTTGAGAAAAGTGCTGGCAACGGAGTGACAAGGGCAACCGCGTCATCCCGAGCTTCGACGAAGCATCCCGGCAAACCTACGGAAGCCGCAAGAGCGGCCGCATTTCAAAACACACCAATCGATCAGGAGAAAATTATGCTGAACAAAACCATGCAACATCTTGGCGAGGAGCGGAGCGTGATCCGCGAGCTCTTCGAGTATGGCAACGGGCGCAAAAAAATTGTCGGCGAGGAAAACGTCTTCGACTTTTCCATCGGCAATCCGTCCGTGCCGACCCCCGACTTCGTACAGAAAGAGATCCGCCGCCTCATCGACACGGTCCCCCCCGAAGTTTTGCACGGCTACACTTCCGCCCCCGGCGCACAGGAGGTCCGAAAGGCCGTTTCCGACCATATAGAGACCAAATTCGGGGTACCCATGTCCGCGAATCTCGTCTATATGACGTGCGGGGCGGCGGCTTCTATCGCCATTGCCGTCGAGGCCCTGTGCGAGGAGGGCGACGAGTTCGTCACGGTCGCGCCGTTCTATCCCGAGTACAGGATCTATGTGGAAGGCTCGGGCGCAAAGCTCGTCGTGTCGCAGTCGGATGAGAAGTTCCATCTCGACATAGAAGCGCTCGATAAGGCGGTCGGGAAGCATACGAAGGCAGTCATCATCAACTCTCCCAATAATCCCACGGGGGCAGTGCTGAGCGCGGAAGAGCTAAAAGCGCTCTCCGCTCTGCTCGAAAAAAAGAGCCTCGAAAAGGGAGAGACCATCTTCCTCATTGCCGACGAGCCCTATCGCGAACTCACTTACGGCGCCGAAGTCCCCTTCCCTATGAACTTCTACCACGATACCATTCTCTGCTATTCGTTTTCCAAATCGCTGTCTCTTGCGGGGGAACGCATCGGCTATATCGCCGTCAGTCCTTTCGCCTGCCATGCCGACGATCTCTTTTCCGCCGTATGCGGCGCGGGAAGACGGCTGGGCTTCGTCTGTGCGCCCGCTCTCTTCCAGCGCGTGTGCGCGGCGAGCCTCGGGAAGTCGTGCGATGTGGAAAAATACCGCGCAAACCGCGATCTGCTCTACGGTGCGCTCACGTCTTTGGGCTACGAATGCGTGCCGCCCGAGGGCGCGTTCTATCTCTTTGTAAAAGCGCTCGAAGAGAACGCCGTTGCGTTCTCCGAACGGGCGAAAAAATATGAGCTTCTGCTCGTCCCGTCCGACAGTTTCGGCGTCGGGGGCTATGTGCGTATCTCCTACTGCGTTCCCCGCGCCGTCATCGAGCGCAGTTTCCCCGCCTTTAAAAAGTTGTATGAAGAATACCGCCCGCGCTCTCTGTGAATGAGCGCTTTATCAACCGCATAAAAACCGATCTCCCTCCGCATATTGAAAGTATACGGAGGTTTTTTATGAAAGCAACAGGAATCGTACGCAGGATCGACGAGCTCGGGCGGGTCGTCATTCCCAAAGAAATAAGGCGCACGTTGCGTATTCGCGAGGGAGACCCCTTGGAACTCTTTACCGACCGCGACGAGCTTATGCTCAAAAAATATTCGCCCATTGCGTCCGTCGAACGCTTTGCCGAGGGTACCGCAAAATCGCTCTCCGAACAGAGCGGCTATCTCGCCGCCATTCTCGACACCGACTCGGTGCTCTCCGTCGGCGGCGCGGGGAAACGTGCGCTTATCGGAAAGACCGTGACCGATAAAGTGACGGAGATCATGACCGCGCGAAGCAGTTATCTTGCCAACAAGGCGGAGGGGGGAGAGATCGTTCCCATTGCCAACGACAGCGACTATGCGGCGACGGCTCAGATCATCGTTCCCATCGTTGCGGGGGGAGACTGCCTCGGCGCCGTCGTGCTGTTGTCGAACGAAGAGGGGGCAGTCCTCGAGGCGAATGCCGTCAAACTCGCCCGTCTCACCGCCGACATCATTGCCAATCAGTTTGAATAGTTTCGAACGATTTGTTTTCTGCGAAAACAAATCGTTCGAGGGGTCGGCTTAGTTCATTCCCGAGCCTTATCACCCCACGAACGATGCTCCTTGAAAACAACAAGGCGCAGGTATGTGCCGACTTGAGTCGCCCACGGCGGAAGTAAATTCCGCCTAAGGCACATGATGTTGGAATGGTTTCGAACATTTCTTTGCTCGGCCCGCTTACCTGCCCCCTCCTGAGGAGGGGGGAAGGGGGTGGGCAACGGATCAAAGACGCTTTCCCCCTCGGGGAAAGCCTTTGCCGTGACGGAGCGGCTCTTGGCGCTCCTACATATCATGAAGCATGCGAAATTCTTAAAAAACGTTGCCGTGATCTCCCTTTCGGGACTCATCGCAAAGGGGATCGGCGCGGTCTACCGCATACCGCTTACAGGCATGCTCGGCGGGTACGGCACGGGGCTTTATCAAATGGCCTATCCGCTCTTTTGCGTTCTTCTTACCTTTTCGTCGGCGGGGATCCCGTCCGCCCTTTCCCGCATGATCGCGGGCGGAAGCGGGGAGAGCGTGATGAAAAGCGCCCTGCGCCTCTTTGCCACCCTCGGCGCGGCGGGGACCGTACTCATGTTCCTGCTCGCCCCTCTGATGAGCGGTCTGCAAGGGGAAACCGCTCTCGTCTCCTGCTACTTCGCGCTCGCGCCTTCCGTCTTTTTTGTCGCACTTATTGCAGTTTTCAGGGGATATTTTCAGGGGAAAAACGACATGAAGCCCACGGCGCTGTCCGAAATTCTCGAACAGCTCGTCAAAGTCTTTGCGGGACTTCTTCTGGCAAGATCCGCGTCCGACCCCTCCCGCGGCGCCGCGTACGCGCTCTTTGCGGTCTCCCTCTCCGAACTCTTTGCGCTCTTCTACCTTGCGAGAAAGTATAAAAAGACAAAGCGTGTTCTTCTCGTGCGCGAAAAGTCGGGTTTTTCCGTGCTGCGCGCCTCGTTGCCCGTGATGGCGGCGGCCGCGCTCCTGCCCCTTTCGCGTATGGCGGACAGCGTTATCGTCGTACGCCTTTTGTCGCGCTATGCGGAGAACGCCGTCACGCTCTACGGCCTCTTTGCGGGGGCGGCCGTGAGCCTCTGTTCGCTTCCCGCAACGTTTTGCTACGGCCTTGTCGCGGCGACCGTTCCCGCCGTCTCGAAAAGCATTGCGCGCGGCGACGAGGGAGAGGGGAGAGACCGCGCCATGTACGCCCTCCTTCTCACCCTTGCGCTCTCCCTTCCCTTCGCGGCGGCGCTTCTCCTCTTCGCGCGGCCCATCGTCGATTTTCTCTATCCCTCCCTCTCCCTTGCGGACAGACAGACTATCATCGGCCTCGTGCGGCTCTCCTCGCTCTCGTCCGTATTTCTTGCGGGCGTAGATACTCTTTCCGCCTCGCTCACGGGCATGGGACGGGCCAAATGCGCCGCCTTTTCGATGGGCGCGGCCGTTTTGTGCAAACTCGCGCTGCAATTTGTCTTTATCAACGCAAAACTGCTCGTCGGGGGCGCCGCCCTTGCCGCAAACGTATCATATCCGATTGCTTTTTTTCTCGACTTGGTGTATACTGTAAGAAAAAAGAAGGTGAAGAGTTATGATAACGGTGATCGGCTCGGGAACGGAGCGGGGCGACTTGACTTTAAACGCGTTGCAGGCGCTGAGGGAAGCGGACGAAGTGATTCTCCGCACGGAAAAAATCCCCGCCGCGCAGACCTTGATCGACCAAAATATTCGCTATGAAACGCTCGATCTTCTCTACGAATCGAGCCGTACTTATGATACGCTCGTCAAAAAGATCGTTGAGGAGATCAAAAGACGGGGCAGGAAAAAAGAAGTCTGCTATGTCGTGGACGGAAGCGTCACCGAAGACGCGGCGGCGGGGATCCTGCTCCGCAGCAACTTCGCGCGGTCCGTCGACGGGCGTTCCAAAGCGGGCGCTTTTGCCGCCCTTGCGGGCCTTTGCGGCGATTATACGGCCGTTTCCGCCTTTTCCGCCGCAGAACAAAAATTACAGCTTCCCCTCGTTGTGTACGACGTCACGGAAGATAATGTCGGCGACCTCAAGCTTCTTCTTGCGGAAAAGTTCGGCGACGAGGCGGAGAGCGTGCTCATCACCGACGGCGTTGCCCGTGAAATGCCGCTGTATGAGACCGACCGCGCAGAGCTCGGCTTTCTGACGGGTCTTGTGTTGAAAAATCAAGACTTATTGTCCAAAAAACGCTTTGATTTCGAGGACGTCGTTGCCATTTTAAAGCGTCTCCGCGCCCCCGACGGTTGCCCATGGGACAAAGTGCAGACGCATGAATCCATCCGCATCAACGCCATTGAAGAGGCGTACGAACTCGTAGACGCCATCGACAGAAAGGACCCCGACCGCATGTGCGAAGAGGCGGGGGACGTTTTGATGCAGTCGCTCTTCCATGCCGTCATGGAGGAGGAAAAGGGGAATTTTACGGTGACGGACGTGCTCTCGGGGCTGTGCACAAAGCTCATCACTCGCCACACGCATGTTTTCGGGACCGACAAGGCGGCCTCGGCGGACGGCGCGCTCTCCGTCTGGGAGAAGAACAAGATGACGGAGAAGCATCAGGCGACCTATTCGGACGCTGTAAACGACGTGCCGCAGTGTTTCCCCGCTCTCCTGCGGGCACAGAAGATCGCAAAGCGTATGGAGAAGGGGGGCTGGGACAAGGCCACTTTGGAAAATTTCGAAAAAAAGTTCCGCGAGGAGTACTGCGAACTCATGGAGGCGCTCAACGGCGGCGATAAGGCCCATATCGAAGAGGAGTTGGGCGACGTTCTCTTCTGCACCGTCGAGCTCGGAAGGGCGGTCGGCGGCGATTGCGAGCTCGCTCTCCTCGAAACGGTGAAAAAGGCGGCCGCTCGCTATACCGCCTACGAATCGTTCGTGCTCGCAGACGGCAAAGACGTGCACAACCTCACGGACGAAGAGAAAGATGCCTATTACAAGAGAGCCAAAGATGCTGCACGCGCTTGAGATCGGCGGGTTATCGCTGAAAAACAACGTCTTTCTTGCCCCGATGGCGGGATATACGAACTATCCTTTCCGCAAGATGTGCGAGGAAATGGGCGCAGGGCTCACCTTTACCGAAATGGTGTCGGCCAAGGGCCTGCACTATCAAAACGAGGAGACGAGGCTGTTGCTCTATCACGGGGAGACCCGTCCGCTTGTCCCGTCTGCTCATCCTGAGCGCAGCGAAGGATCTCATAAGCCCACGGACTTCGTTCAAGGGGATCCTTCGGTCGCTACGCTTCCTCAGGATGAGCGAAAGACGCGTCCCCTCGCCGCGCAGCTCTTCGGCGCCGACCCCGACATCATGCGCGAGGCGTGCGAGAGCGAGGCGCTCAAAGATTTTGACCTCATCGACATCAACATGGGCTGTCCCATGCCCAAGATCGTGAAAAACGGCGAGGGGAGCGCGCTCATGGAAAACCCCGCCCTCGCCGAAAAAGTCATTGCCGCCTGCGTAGGGAGCGGAAAGAGAATTTCGGTAAAATTTCGCGTCGGCATCGACGAAAATCACAAGATGTGCGCCGATTTCGCGAAATTGTGCGAGGGCGCTGGAGCGTGTATGATCGCCGTTCACGGCCGCACGCGCGATAAGATCTACGCGGGTCCCCCCGACTACGCCGAGATCGCGGCGGCAAAGAAAGCCGTAAAGATCCCCGTCATTGCGAACGGCGGCGTATGGAACGACAGAGACATGAAAAAAATGCTCGAACGCACGGGAGCCGACGGGGTGATGGTCGCCCGCGCCGCGCTCTATCGTCCCCAAGTCTTCGCCGAGCTCACGGGACGGGAGGAACCGCCCATAAAACAATTCTTTTTAAACCAGCTTCGGGAGACGAAAAAGATCTACGGCGAGCGCTTTGCCTGCGTATATATGCGGAAAATGGCGGCGTTTTATCTCAAGGGGACGCGCTGTGCCTCCGAAGCCAAGCGCCGCTTTTTCGCCGCACAGTCGACGGAAGAGATCTGCGCTTTGGCAGAGGAATTGATGTAGGGTGTCCCGCTCATTCTGAGCCGTAGGCGAAGAATCCCATAGGCCCACGGAAGCACATACAATCCGTCTGTTCAATGAGATTCTTCAGCCGGCGCCTCAGAATGAGCGAAAAATTTCCGATCACGGCAAAAATAAGCCGTGATTTATTTTACATTTTTTTCCGCGTGTGTTATAATGGTCATACGGCGCGTGCGCGCGTACGCGCACGCGTGCGCGAACACGAAGTTCATTCAAGGAGATATATTATGTCCGACAAGGTTGAAACCGCCTACGGCGCGGAACAAATTCAGGTGCTCGACGGGCTCGAACACATCAGAAAGCGTCCCGGCATGTACATCAGCTCCACCGACGAAAAGGGACTTCACCACCTTGTGAGCGAAGTTGTCGACAATTCCATCGACGAGGCGCTCGCGGGCTACTGCACCCGCGTGGATGTCACGATCAACGCGGACGGCAGCTGCACCGTCGTCGACAACGGCCGCGGCATTCCCACCGCCATTCACCCCAAAGAGGGGATCTCCACCGTTGAAGTCGTCTTTACCAAGGTGAACGCGGGCGGCAAGTTCGGCGGCGATTCGGGCTACAAGGTCTCATCGGGGCTGCACGGCGTCGGCGTCAAGGCCGTAAACGCCCTCTCCGAATGGCTCGAGGCGGAGATCTATCAAAACGGCCACATCTATAAACAGGTCTACAACCGCGGCGTGCCCCAGCGCTCGCTCGCGATCGTCGGCGATACCGACAAGACGGGGACCAAAGTCACTTTCTTCCCCGACGACGAGATCTTCGAGACGATCGTCTTCAGATACGAGACGCTCAAGATCCGCTTAAAAGAGCTCGCGTTCCTCAACAAGGGGCTCACGATCACCCTCGAAGACAAGCGCGAGGGCAAGGAGAGAAAAGACAGTTTCTGCTACGAAGGGGGGATTCGCGAACTCGTCGACGAACTCAATAAGGGGCAGGAGACGCTGTTTTCGGAACCGCTTTACTTCGAGGCGCAGGAAGATACCACCGTCTGCGAAGTTGCGCTCCAATACAACGAGAGCTACAACGAAGTCATCTATTCTTACGCCAACAACGTCAATACGATCGACGGCGGCACCCATGTCGAGGGGCTCAAGCTCGCCCTCACCAAGGTCATCAACGACGCGGGCAAGAAGCTCAACATTTTAAAGGACTCCGACAAACTCACGGGCGAGGACGTGCGCGAAGGCATTACCGCCGTCGTTTCCGTCAAGCTTGAGAATGCGCAGTTCGAGTCGCAGACCAAGGATAAGCTCAACAATTCCTTTATCCGTCCTTTCGTCAACAAGGCCGTCGCCGACAAATTCGGCGAATATCTCGAGGAACATCCCTCCGAGGCGCGTGAGCTTGTTTTACGCTGTATCACGGCGCAGAAGGCGCGCGACGCCGCGCGCAATGCGAGGGAACTTACGCGGCGGAAGGGCGTTCTGGAGAGCACCACGCTCCCCGGGAAGCTTGCCGATTGCTCGGATAAGCGGCCGGAGTTGTGCGAGATCTATATCGTAGAGGGAGACTCCGCAGGCGGCACGGCAAAACAGGGCCGCGACAGACGTTTTCAGGCCATTCTTCCCCTCAGGGGCAAGATATTGAACGTCGAGAAAGTGCGGCTCAACCGTGCCCTCGAAAACGCCGAGATTAAGGCGATGATCACAGCGTTCGGCTGCGGCATTTTAGACGATTTCGACGAGAGCAAGCTCCGCTATGACCGCATCATTTCCATGACCGATGCCGATGTCGACGGGGCGCATATCAGAATTTTGCTTCTCACATTCCTCTTCCGCTACATGCGGCCGCTCATCGAGCACGGGCACGTGTATTCGGCTAAACCTCCGCTCTATAAGGCGACGGTCAAGGGCAAAGAGGACGTATATCTTTATTCCGAAGAGGAAAAGACGCTGTTCGACGCCGCCAATAACAACAAGGTGGAGTATCAGAGATATAAGGGTCTCGGCGAGATGTCGACGGAACAACTCTGGAACACGACGATGAACCCCGCTACGAGGACGCTCATCAAGGTCTCGATGGCTGACGCGATGGAGGCGGACAAGATGTTTACGCTTCTCATGGGCGAGAGCCCCGCCCTCCGCCGCAAGTTCATCGAAGAAAACGCCACTCTGGTAACGGATTTGGATATTTGAGGAAAAGGCAACGAGCGTTCCCTTGCCCCCTCAAGGGGGAGCCGAGAAGAGTGCGAATCCTTGCCCACCCCTTGAGGGGTGGGTGTCACGCAGTGACGGGAGGGGTGTCATATGAAACGGAACGACACCCCCTCAGTCTCGGCAAGGACAGCCTCGACAGCTCCCCCTCAAGGGGGAGCCGAGATAAGGACGATCCCTTGCCCACCCCTTGAGGGGTGGGTGTCACGCAGTGACGGGAGGGGTGTCATAGAACAACTCGATCCTTATGAACGATTTATACAACCCTAATATCATCCACCATGCTAAGAATTTGCGCAAAAGCATGACAAAAGAGGAACGCAAGCTTTGGTATACTTTTCTACGTTATCTTCCCGTCAAGTTTGTTCGGCAAAAAGTACTTGGGTATTATATCGCGGACTTCTACTGCCCCGAAAGGAAAATTGTCCTGGAACTTGACGGCTCTCAGCACTATGAAGGCAAACAGGAGCAACATGACGTCCAAAGAGACGAATTTCTTGAAGGGAACGGAATCAAAGTATTGCGGATTTCAAATTATGATATAGCAAAAGATTTCGAACAGGTAAAAAAAGAAATATTGTATTATTTGGAATTGGAATGACACCCCCTCAGTCTCGGCAAGGACAGCCTCGACAGCTCCCCCTCAAGGGGGAGCCGAGAAGAGTGCGAATCCTTGCCCACCCCTTGAGGGGTGGGTGTCACGCAGTGACGGGAGGGGTGTCACATTGAACCCGAGCATATAAAGAAAAAATTCAGGAGTGATATATGGCAAAACGAGAAACGAGCCCGGAGCTCACAGACGAATTTAAAAAAACGCTGGAAATGACCAAGATCCTCGACATTGAGGTCAACGACGAACTCAAGCGTTCCTTTATTGCCTACGCAATGGCGGTCAATAAATCGAGAGCCATTCCCGATGTCCGCGACGGGTTAAAGCCCGTCCACCGCCGTATCCTCTACGCAATGCACGAGATGGGGCTCTACAACGACAAGGCATACAGAAAGTGCGCCCGTATCGTCGGTGACGTCATGGGTAAATTCCACCCCCACGGCGACAGCTCGGTGTACGACGCGCTCGTCCGTCTCGCGCAGGATTTCTCCATCAACTTCCCCCTCGTCGACGGCCACGGCAATTTCGGCTCCGTCGACGGCGACCCGCCCGCCGCCATGCGTTATACGGAGGCCCGCCTCACCAAGCTCGCCGCCGAAATGCTCCGCGATCTCGATAAGGAGACCGTGGATTTCTTCCCCAATTTCGACGGCATCGAAATGGAGCCCGCCGTGCTTCCCGCCCGCTTCCCCAATCTTCTCGTGAACGGGTCCGACGGCATCGCGGTCGGCATGGCGACGAATATCCCGCCCCACAACCTCGCAGAGGTCATCGACGGCACGATCGCCATGATCGACGATCCCGATATTACCGTCGAGGAGCTCATGGAATACATTCCCGCGCCCGATTTTCCCACGGGCGGCATTCTGATGGGCAGAAGCGGCGTGAGAAAGGCATACAGGACGGGGCAGGGGAACCTCATCATCCGCAGTAAGTGCGAGATCGAAGAACACGGCACGGGCGCAAACGCCAGAAGCCGTATCGTCGTCACCGAGATCCCTTATCAGGTCAACAAAGCGCAGCTCGTCGTGCAGATCGCCGACCTCGTGAAAGACAAGCGCGTCGAGGGCATTTCGGATATCCGCGACGAATCGGGGCGCGAAGGACTGCGCATCGTCATCGAATGCAAGAAAGACGCCAACGCGCAGGTCGTTTTAAATACCCTCTATAAGCACACGAATTTGCAGATCTCCGACGGTATCATTCTCCTCGCTCTCGTCGAGAACGGCACGGAGCCGCGCTATCTTTCCCTCAGAGACATTTTGTGCTACTACCTCGATCACCAGAAAGAGGTCATCCGCCGCAGGACGAAATATGACCTCGCAAAGACGGAGGAGAGGGCGCACATTGTGGAGGGGCTCGTTCTGGCGCTTGCAAACATCGACGAAGTGATCAGGATCATCAAGGAGTCGTCGGATAAAAACGACGCCTGCGAGAAGCTCATGTCGTCTTTCACGCTCACCGACCGCCAGGCCAACGCCATTCTCGAAATGCGCCTGCAACGCCTCACCTCTCTCGAAGTGGAAAAACTCAGGGAAGAGCTCGAACAGCTCCGCGTCACCATCGCCGACCTCAAGGACATCCTCGCAAACGAGGGGAGAGTGCTTCAGATCATCCGCGACGACCTCACGGCTATCAAGGCAAAATATCCCTCCGAACGCAAGACGGAGATCTCCGTCGACTACGGCGACATCGAAGACGAGGACCTCATCGACGAGGAAGACGTCGTGATTTCCATGACGAGCAGCGGATACGTCAAACGCATCCCGCTCGCCGAATACCGTGCGCAGGGGCGCGGCGGCGTGGGGATCACGGCGCACAAGCCCAAGGAAGACGACCTCATTTCCGATATGTTCGTCTGTTCCACCCATGTGCCCATTCTCTTCTTCTCTAACCTTGGAAAAGTTTACTCCATCAAGGGCTACATGATCCCCGAAGCCAACCGTCAGGCGAGAGGGCGCGCCATCGTCAATCTTTTGCCTCTTTCGGCGGGAGAGAGGATCGCGGCCGTTCTGCCCGTGCTCGGGAGCGAAGAGGGATACCTCATCATGGCGACCCGCAACGGCCTCGTCAAGAAGACGCCCGCAACCGAGTTCGACCATATCCTGAAGTCGGGAAAGATCGCAATCAAGATCGTAGAGGGCGACGAGCTCATCGCCGTACGCTTTGTAAAAGACGGTAACGAAGTTATGCTCGCGTCCCATTCGGGCAAATGTATCCGCTTCAACGAGAGCGACGCCCGTCCGATGGGCAGAGATACGATGGGCGTCCGCGGCATGACGCTCGAAGAGGGCGACCGCGTTGTCGACATGCTCGCCCTCCACGAGGGGTACGACATTCTCACCGTCTCCGAAAACGGCTACGGCAAGCGCACCGATCCCGAGGAATATCGCTTGCAATCCCGCGCCGGAAAAGGCATCAAGGCGGGCGTATTCAACGAAAAGACGGGCGCCCTCGCGGGCATGAAGCTCGTCTCCGACGCCGATGACGTTCTTCTCGTCACGAGCGCGGGGGTCATCATCAGAATGCACGCCGACTCAGTTTCCACGATCGGCCGCAATACGCGCGGCGTGAGACTCATGAATGTAAGGGCGGGCTATATCGCGACCGTCGCCGTCACCGACAGGGACGATTCCGCCGAGGTCGAGGCGCCCGAAGAGACGGCCGCCGACGTTCCCGACGAGCCCGTCGACGCCGATTCCGAAGAATAAAAAATGTAACATATAGCACAAAAAAGCGCCCTCGGCGCTTTTTTTGTGCTCTATCCCGTGCGCTCATGCTGAGCGCAAGCGAAGCATCCCGGCAAACGGACGAACTTCGTTCAAGGGGATTCTTCGGACTTCGTCCTCAGAATGAGCGCACTGAATCGCACTCAATTTTCTGTAGGTTTGTCAAACATATGAGACGGGGTTGGGAGAAAAAAATCAGTGCAAGAGGCCGTCATGGAGATAGTCTAAGATGTATTCTTTAGGGGAATGCCAATTCAGGGGGCGCATGGGGAAGTTATTATAGCGTCGGTTGTGAACGGCGAGTTGTTGTTTGAAGTCCTCAAAAGAATGAAAGCGGTGCGTCGCATAGAAGTACTCATTGTCCTTTCGGTGAGAACGCTCCACTTTGCCGTTGTGTCTCGGTGTGTAGGGACGAATAAGCTTGTGCCTTATCCCCAACTCTTTGAGGCGCACCTCAAAGAGCGAAAGTTTCCCCTTCTTGTGTTCATCAAAGGATTTGATGAACTCCATGCCGTTGTCCGTCTGGATACACTCTATCTTGAAGGGAAATGCCTTTATGAGCATTTCGAGGAACTGTACCGAGGAGTATGTACTCTGTTCTTTGAAAGCGGCGACAAAGCGGAAGCGGGAATATTCATCAATGGCGGTATATTGGTAGAAACGTTCTTCCATGATCTTCGCATCTCCAGTGATACAGACGGAAGGGACGACTTTTACGTCTACTTGCACTCTTTCTCCCGGATAATGCATCTTTTCGTAAGGTTACGGGATGTATTTGGGATTGGGCGGTTTTACCGGTTGGAGTTTCTGCCTTCTCAAAACTCTCCATAGAGAAGTGACACAGCGGGAATACCCTCTTTGCTTTAGTCTTATCCAAAAGACGACAAGACCTAAATGCGGACTTCGCCTTCTCATATTGAAGATGAGTTTCAATTCCTCTTCGGTATGTTGCTTGGGGTGATGGTGTGGACGGCGGGAGCGGTCCATGAGCGATACGACGGATCCGTCGTATCGTTTGCGCCAACGGTATATGGTGGCGCGGGAGACATTGAAACGGTTCATGGCTGCCTGAATAGAAAATCTTTGAGAATATCCGACAACCGATTGACGAAACTGTGCGATTTGTGATATAGTTTTCATGGATAGCGAACTTGCTCCTTTGAGGTTTTTGGTGACACTTAAACTATATCACACGGAGCTCTTTGTTCGCTATCTTTTTCTATTCTCTTTGTCTCACATCTATTGTAATCCTACACGCACTGAATCGCACTCAATTTTCCCTATTGACAACAAGCATATTATGTGATATACTCTTCCTATACCTCTCAAAAAACAAAGGAGAAGCAATATGAAAGACTTTGATTTACTCTGCAAAGAATTCGAAGAAATGGACGGCGAAACGTATACCGCCCTGCTCGCGGAAAAGGCGGCGACGCTCGTTCCCGCACTCAGTCTCATCACGCAAGACGGCCTCGGCGGGCTCGCCGTGTTCTCTGCCTTTGTCTTCGGTGCGATCGCCGCGGACGGCAGATTATCCGAAGAGGAATACACGCTCATCTCGCCCCTCCTGCACGCCTTTTTCGGCGACGCGATCGACTACGAGGCCTGCAAAAAGGAGATGCGCGGGCTTCATGCGGAGGCGAAAGAGCTCAAGAAGAGCGTCGACGATATGGCGGACATTCTGGGACTTCTCTCCGACGATCTCAAAAACGATCTCATTCTCGTCTGCCTCATGATCTGCGCGATCGACGGAAAGGTCTCTTTCAAGGAAAAACAGTGGATCAAACAGCTCATCAAGTAATTTTTATAAAACATACAGCGGCGTTCCGGGAACGGAACGCCGCAATTTTTTATATTTATTCCCCGCGCCCATGCTTGGGAGCGATGAAGAAAGGTCATTCAACGTTTCATGCTTTCCCCGTCGTGAAAATACCGCAAATACGCCTTGTTACAGTACCTGCAGACTTCCCCGTCGGTGGCGGGCGGGGCGTCGAACGTGTAGGCGCCGTTTACTTTCCAACTCTCGAAAAGAGCGGGGTGGATCGCGTCTTGCGGGCAGGAAAACACGCATCCCATGCACCCCGCGCACGATTTTCCGAACTTCGGCTTCCCGTCTGTCATGCGGATATTCCCCTGCGGACAGACTGCCGCGCACTTGCCGCAGCCGACGCACGTCTCCGTCGTCTTGAAGTGCCGCCCGATGAGGGGCATCGCCGTGTGTTCGATGCGGCAAGCGAGGGAGACAAAGCGGCTGAGCGGGCCGCATTTCACCCGAAAACGTTGCATATGTGCGATTTTTTGGGCGTCGTCGGGAAGACGGAGCTCCATGCCGAGCTTCATGCGCGCCGCCATGCCGTCGGAGTGACGGAAGATGATATTGTAGGGGAGAACGTAATGAAATTCTCCCATGACGTCATATCCTTTCTTTTTTAAGATCCGTTTGGGCGTGATGCCGGACGCGTCGTTGAATTTGAGGGGCTCGCCCGACGTGCGCAAAAGATAGCACGGCAGATGCTCCGTTTTCGGGAGCGACTTTAAAAATTTGAGAACGGGAGACGGCGTGTTGAAACCGTGCACGGGGTAGCCGATGAGAAGGCAGTCGCACGGTTCGACCTCGCTCGGCGCATTCTTTCCGATCGCGCCGATGCTCGTCGTATGCCCCGACTTTTCAAGTTCGCCGAGCAGAGCCTCGCAGGCGCGTCTCGTGTTTCCCGTTCCCGAGAAATAGCGGCAGACGATCTTCATTTTTTATCCTCTGTGTGTCTGAGTACGGGCTTTCCGTCCTCTAAATCGTAACATATATCTTCGTTTTTGGCGTGACTGTCATACCAGACCTGCGCGATGAAAGGGGAAAATTTCGCCTGTCTGTCGAAATCCCACGGCGCGGGACATCCGCAGTGAGGACACCAATGTCCGCCCTTCAGCACCGTATAGGGCGAGAGCGTGAATTCGTGCCCGTCGTGGCATTTCCATGCGACGGGAGCATAGGGGCCTTGCGGCTCTTCGGTAAGACATTCTCCGCCGCGGAAACGCGCCGCCGCTTTGAGATCTTCCGCCGTCCATTCAAACATATCTTTGCTCTCGTCGTAGCCGTGGGAGAGAAGAACGGCGTTCTTTTCCTCGCGCATGGCGTCGTAATCGCCGAAATCGCCCTTTGTGATGAGTTTTACGTCTTTCCAATCGGTCGGCGGCTCGTCGGGCCCGTAGTAGGCGTACGTCCGTGCGGCATCGCCCGATTTCTTCCACTGCAAGGGAGAATTCGGCGTCTTGAGCAGGCGGCGGAACAAAAAGAAGTGAATAAGTTTTTTGGGAACGAGCTTCCCGAGTTTGTAGAGCTTGTGACGATCCGCAAGCTCTTTCCAATATTCCGCCATGCCGTCGCGTTGGTAGCGGAAGAGTTCTTCGAGCGCGTCTCCGTCGTAATACCAAAGGCCGTGAAAGTTGCGCTGCGAGAACCATTCGGGTCTGAAAAACTTCTCCGTGGAACCGCCGATCATTTCAAATCCGTAGTTGAAAGTGTCGTAGCCCGTCGCCCTGCCCCGCTTTCCCGCGCCGATGTTGTAGATCTTGTTCCAGAAAGAGGGGATCTCGCCGCGAAAATCGCGCTCTATGATGCGTTTTATGAGCAGACCGCTGTCCCGCGAGCTCACCCATTCGAGGGGGGCGTTCATGCAGGTGTGGAACATGAGCCCGTCGCTGATGTTGTCGCGCATGATGTTGGGATGAAGCATGGCGGATTGGCGGAGGACCGCCCATGTTTTGATGCCCCGCTCGAGCACGTAGCGCTCCGCTTTGAGCTTGTGCATGGCGTAAGCGTCGAAAGGAGAGGGAACGAGGGGGTCTCCGACGCGGCCGAACGGGTGCTTTTCGTTGCGGTTGCCGTACAGCGCGACGGTGGAGATGTGGATAAACTTCGGCTGCGGCGCAGTCTCATACACGGCGTCTGCAAGCGCGATCGTACCGTATAGATTGCATTCCTCGCTCGCTTTCACGTCGTTGTCCGAGCGGGGCGGGATCACCGCCGCCATATGGACCACTAGATCCGTGCCCGCCACGAGCGCCTTGCAGGCGTCTTTATCGGAAACGGAACCGCGCACAAATTCAATGCGGCCGCCGTATTCCTTTTTGAGCTTTTTTATCAGTTTTCGATTGCGTTTTCTCCACGAGAGAAAGACGCGGACGAGTTCGACATCCCTAAGTTCGAGAGTCTGCTTTAAGGCCTCTCGTCCCATATTGCCGCTCACGCCTGTCATTGCGATCTTCATAAGTAAACTCCTTAAAGTTTTCGGAACAGTTCTTCGGATATTTCTTTGTTCTCCCCGCTCCTCCCCATGGAGAGGATACGCCCGCAGAGCGCCCGATTTAATTTCCGACTTCCATAAAGTCCATCAGGATCTGATTCTGCACGTACAGATACTCTTCTTTGATGGCGGTAAAATCGCCGTTTTCCGTGAAATAAGTCGCGTTTTTTTCGTATGCGGCGGAAAAATCTTTCTTCCAGTCGCTTCCGAACGCCGCTTTATACTTTTCCGCGGAGAGCCCCTCGGCGGTGCGGAGCGCAAGCATCACAAATTCGAACTTTGCGTCATCGCCCTCCACTTTTTCGTTTTCGATGACGGGCAGAAAGCCCGACAGAATACACTTCATATACTCGTCGAGATCAAAAGTGTTCGTAAATCTTCTTTCGTAAAAGAAACTGCTCGCCGAGACGCCGAAGCCGATGTATTCCCCCCGCCGCCAATAGTTGAGGTTGTGGCGGCTTTCGTACCCTTTCAGACAGAAATTGCTGACCTCATAGCGCGAATAGCCCTTTTCCTTGAGAAGAGAGTAGCCGTAGTCGTAGAGCGCGCGCACTTCGTCGCCGTCGGGCAGCTCGCCGTTCAGATAATCGGTATAGATGGGCGTGCCGTCCTCGGGCGTCAAGGCGTACATCGAAATGTGTTTCGCCCCGCTCGCCGCCGCGATTTCGATCGTCTTGCGGACGTCTTCCCGCGTCTGTCCCTTGAGCCCGAGCATGACGTCGACGGAGAAATTTTCGCCCTTTAAAAGTTTCGCGCAGTACAAAAAATCCCGCACGTTGTGGATACGTCCCAGGTTTTCGAGCTGGGCGTCTATGGCCGTCTGTAGCCCCACGGAGAAGCGGTTGACGCCTGCCCGCTTATATGTTGCGATCTTTGCTTCGGAGACCGTCCCGGGGTTCATTTCGATCGTGATCTCGGGGTCTTTGGTGAGACGAAAACACTTCTTGATCTGCTTCATCGCGCCGTAGATGTAGGCGGGATCGATGACAGAAGGGGTCCCGCCGCCAAAATATACGGTGTCGAAAACTTCCTTTTCGAGCTCTTTCCCGCGCATTTCGATCTCTTTATAGAGACATGCCATATACGCTTCCGCAAAGTTCAAACGATTGGGGAAAGAGACGAAATCACAGTAGGTGCATTTGTGTTTGCAAAACGGAATGTGAATATAGATTCCGGACATGGGTGCCTCCTTTTTATTACCTGCCCCCTTTTAAGGGGGCAGCTATTCCCACCGCTACTTTCAAGGGGGATTACCCCTGCCATAAATATTTTGAAAGGTCGACGTAGCCGTCTGCAACCTCCACACCCTCGTCGCGGAGAAGGGAGGCCTGCATGTCGATCCCGCCGAAAGCGAACGCGGGCGCGAGACGGCCCTCACGGTTGACCACCCTGTGGCAGGGGACGACGACGGGCGTGGGGTTGCGGTGCAGAGCATTCCCGACCTGCCTCGCCGCTCTCGGCCGTCCGATAGCATGCGCGATCATGCCGTAGGTGACAACTTTTCCCCGCGGCACGGTCTTTAAGTATCCATAGACGGATTCATCAAAAGTCATAGTGCGATGGAGTTGAAAATTAAAAATTGAGGGGAGGGAGGCAAAGAAATGTGCGAAACTATTTATCTTTATTGGTCTTTAATATCTCCATAAAGACTTCGCTCGGAACTTCGACGGTGCCGATCTGCCGCATGCGCTTCTTGCCCTCTTTCTGCTTTTCGAGGAGCTTCTTTTTTCTTGTGATATCGCCGCCGTAGCACTTGGCGAGGACGTCTTTCCGCACCGCCTTCACCGTCTCGCGGGCGATGATCTTGCCCCCGATCGCCGCCTGAACGGGAATTTCAAAGAGCTGGCGGGGAATGGCGTCTTTCAGATTTTCGCACAGCGTTCTGCCCCGTGCATAGGCACGTTCCTCATGGACGATCGTTGAAAGCGCGTCGCAGATCTCGCCGTTCAGAAGAATATCGAGCCGCACGAGGGGGCTCTTCTGATACCCTGCGATCTCGTAGTCGAAACTTGCGTACCCCTTTGTGCGCGACTTGAGCTCGTCGAAAAAGTCGTAGACGATCTCATTGAGCGGCAACAGATATTCGAGTTTTACCCGCCGCGCGTCGAGATAGGTCATATCTTTGAACGTCCCGCGCTTGTCCTGGCAGAGGTCCATGACGGAACCCAAGTAATCGGGCGGGGAATAGACTTCCGCCTTGACGATGGGCTCTTCCATATAGTCGATCTCCGACACGGGGGGAAGATGGGAGGGGTTATCCACATAAAATTGCGTCCCGTCCGTCTTATGGACGAGATAGGAAACGGAGGGCGCCGTCGTGATGATGTCGAGGTTGAATTCCCGTTCGATGCGCTCCTGAATGATCTCCATATGCAGAAGCCCCAAAAAGCCGCAACGGAAGCCGAAACCGAGCGCAACGGAGTTGTCTGGCTCGAAAATGAGGGACGCGTCGTTGAGTTTGAGCTTTAAAATGGCCTCCTTGAGGTCGAGGAACTTGCTCCCGTCGAGCGGATAGATCCCGCAAAATACGACGGGCTGTACTTTTTTATATCCGGGGAGCGGGGGCGTGTCGGGCTTGTCCGCACAGATCACGGTATCGCCGACCGCGACGTCTTCGATGGATTTGATGCTCGCCGCAATATAGCCGACTTCTCCAGCAAGCAGCACGCTTTTCGGCTGCAACTGCGGAGAGAACGCGCCGACTTCGGTGACGTCGTACGTCTTGTCCGAGAGGCAGGCCTTGATCTTGTCTCCCACTTTCACGCTGCCGTCTTTGATGCGCACAAAGAGGATAACGCCTTTGTAGTTGTCGTAATAGCTGTCGAAAATGAGCGCTTTCAGGGGAGCTTCGGTGTCTCCCTCGGGAGGCGGGACGAATTTTACGACGGCTTCGAGAATATCGCGGATATTCGTGCCCTCTTTTGCGGAAACGCAGGGAGCCTGGCTTGCGTCGAGCCCGATGACGTCTTCGATCTCCGCTTTCGTCTCCTCGATCCGCGCCGATTGCAGGTCGATCTTGTTGATGACGGGAACGATCTCGAGGTTGTTTTCGAGGGCAAGATAGACGTTTGCGAGCGTTTGCGCTTCCACTCCTTGGGTCGCGTCCACAACGAGGATCGCCCCCTCGCAAGCCGCAAGGGAGCGGGAGACTTCATAGGTGAAGTCCACGTGGCCGGGGGTGTCGATGAGGTTGAATTCGTACTCCTGCCCGTCGAGGGCGGTATAATACATGCGGACGGGGGCGAGCTTGATGGTGATGCCGCGTTCCCGCTCGATGTCCATGCTGTCGAGAAGCTGTTCTTCCATGTCGCGCTTACTTACTTGTCCGGTGAGTTCCATGATTCGGTCGGCGATGGTGCTCTTGCCGTGGTCGATATGCGCGATGATGCAGAAATTCCGCAAATTTTTATTGGGACTTGACATAGTTCAATTATAGCGGATTTTTTACGATATTGCAATGAAATTGAGAATAAAAATCACATTGGGGCGGAATGAGGCTTCGCCCCCTTGTCTCCTCTCATAGGGGAGCCAAGGGGGGTGTCATTCGAATAGGGCGGCTCATTCTGAGGCGTAGCCGAAGAATCCCCTCAAACCTACGGGCTCCGTGTGTTCAATGGGATCTTTCGGTCGCAACGCTCCCTCAGGATGAGCGCCGAGCGCTCGATTTTACTCTTCAAACACGATTTCTTCCGCCGTCTCTCTCAGAGCGTAGAGCACGTCGGAAGAGGGGGCTGTGACGCCCGTCTCCGCTCCGAACGTACAGGCGAGGGGATCGAGCCCCAAAAGAGTCCCCACATGCACGCACGCGCTCAGATATGCCCCGAGATAGCCCTGATGACGGTCGTCCGTGTCCCAAAGATAGTAGTTTTTATCGCTCGGATAGCGCTCGTAAAATGCCGTAAACGCCTTTCCGACATAGGAGATCAGCGGGATCCCGCACTGCGCGGCGGCGTCTTCGTACACGTCCTTAAGCTCCGCTTCCATCGCGGAGACAGTTGTGTTTCTCGTCTTCGCCGAGGCGGGGGAACCCCATGTCTCGTAAAGGACGGCTGTGGCGCGGGCCTGTGTGGCCGTGATTTTTTGCCGAAGCGTCGCGATCCCGTCCAAAAAATCGGCATTTTTGTCGATGGAGTCGGTGCTGTGCTCCTGCAAGACGATGTAGTCGAAGTCGTTTACGGCGTCGAGGAGAAGGGCGACCTGCTTTCCGCAGATGTCGTCAGGGTTTGCGTGGTCTTTGAGGTGCCACCCGGGGCCCGCGATCATATACGTTTCGCATACCGCGCCTAAATTTTCGGCGATACTGTCGAAGAGCTTCGCAACGCCGCCGCTCGGTTCGGAAATGCCGTTGCGATAGGTAAAGCTGTTCCCGATAAAGAGGACTTTGTAGAAATCCCACGCGTTCGGAAGGCCGTTTTCATAGCGGAAATACCGTTTTGCAGTGGAAAGCCCATCCGTGACATTCCCCGCGCTCTTGTCCGATTGCCAATAGACGTCCGTGGAGAGGGGAGCGGAGTCGCTGTAATAGTAGAGGTCCATCCCGTCCCCGCTCGTCGCGGCGTCGTTTTCGGCAAAGAGTTTTACGCCCGTCTCCGCCGCGCCCCCGCCGATGCGTCCGACGCTCTCGGGAAGCAAAATATAGGGCACGGAGACGCCTTGAAAGGCGTTCTCTCCGACCGATTTGACGCCCGCGCCGATCTCGACCGCTTCGATTTCCTCGCGCTCCGCAAACCACGGTGCCGTGCCGTATTTGAAGTCGCGCATCTCGCCCTCGCCCGAGACGACGAGGGTGCGCTTTCCGCCCCTTTGAGAAAGAGTGGCCGTGAGACTGCCGTCTCCGTCTTTGGAGATGTCCCATTTCTCCCCGCCGCAAGAGGTAAGGAGGGGGACAAGAAGCGCCGCCCCGAGCGCAAAACAGAGAAATTTTTTCATGCAATCACCTATTTGTTTTTTTGAATTGTACCATAGAATGCACCCCCCTGTCAACCCCGCGCCTTGTCCTTAATGTAGTCCCTTACCCACTCCTTGAGGGGTTGGTGTCGAGCGTAGCAAGACGAAAGGGGTGGCATACGATTGGGAATGACACCCTCTCAGTCGCGGCGAGAATGGCCGCGACGGCTCCCCTTCGTAGGGGGTTCAAGGCTCCTCCTTAGGAGGAGCTGTCACCGCAAATGACTGAGGTGGGCCCGTCTCTCCAAACCCTCCCCCTATGGGGGGAGGGTGGCGCGGCGCAGCCGTGACGGATTGGGGGATAAGGCGAGCATGATTCCCCACCACCGCCTACGACGGAGCCTCCCCCCCTGTGGGGGAGGCTTTCTCTCGGCTCCCGCGTCGTTCTCAATCGCTTCACCCTGAGCGTAATCGAAGGGTCACCACAGTAAAACCGCGGCGTCATGCTGAGAAAGTGAACGGAACGCAGTCAACGGAAGCTGACTCGAAGCATCTCGCCGCACGGTATACGATCGCCCCGCGAGATTCTTCGGGTTAAGTTGTTGTACTGCGTTTTTCTCGGTTTCTCAGAATGACGCGGGGCGGTGTGGGTCATCCTTAATCGCGTCATCCTGAGCAAAAGCGAAGCATTCCCTTGCAAATTTCGCACTTATGTGCTAAAATAGCGATATGAATGCCGAATTTTTGAAAAATCTTCCCATCGCCCACAGGGGACTGCATGACGGGGAGCGGCCCGAGAATTCCCTGCCTGCCTTCCTCGCCGCCGTCGAACACGGCTATGCCATCGAGACGGACGTCCGCTTCACCAAGGATAAAAAAATCGTCGTCTTTCACGACGACGATCTCCGCCGCATGACGGGCGACCCCCGCCCCGTTTCCGCGTGCACCTATGCGGAGCTCTCCGCGCTCGTGCTCCGTCCCGGAATGCAGTCCGACTGCACTATTGATTCCCCGCATGATTCTGCGCCCGCCGCGCTCCTGCGTCATCCTGAGCGTAGCGAAGAATCCCCCCAAATGCAGTCAAAAACGGCACATATCCCGCTGTTTTCAGAGTTTTTGGAGAGCGTAGAGGGACGAGTCCCTCTCCTCATCGAGATCAAAAACATGCCGCATGTCAAGGGGAAAGAGATCGCCGCGGCGGTTCGGGCGCATTTGAAAGAGTATAGCGGCGCGTATGCCCTGCAGTCGTTCAACCCGCTTTATGTCAAAGCCTGCAAAAAGCTTTTTCCCGACATCCCCTGCGGCGTTCTCGGGACGGCGGAAAAGGGCGCGGCGAAAGGGTTTCAGCGCTATATCATCAAACATATGCCGTTGAATTTTTGGGTGAAGCCCGCCTTTATCAGCTATTGCAAAGAGGACTTGCCGCGCGGCAAGATAAAACGGTTCAAGGGCACGAAACTTGCCTGGGTCGTGCGCTCCGAAGAGGAAGAACGCGCCGCCCGAAAGTATGTAAACAACATCATATTTGAGGATTTTCTGCCGTAAACGCCGCATCGCTTTCTCCGCTCATGTATGAGCGCAAAACGCTCGATATTTGTTTTTTTGCATTCAAAAACGCCCTT
This sequence comes from uncultured Clostridia bacterium, assembly GCA_947623655.1. GTDB lineage: Bacteria > Bacillota > Clostridia > Christensenellales > Borkfalkiaceae > Gallimonas. The sequence goes on from CANQHG010000016.1 coordinate 25,951, forward strand.
GGGAGAGGGCGTTTTTCGCATATATGTTGCAAATTTTACTGCCAATCGCAGACGTTTACCCAGCTCGCGAGGAATTCCGCTTCCTCGGGCTTTTTCTTTACGGACTGCGACGCCGCCACGATGGGAAGGATGCGCTGCACATACTGAATGGCCGTGTCCGTCTTGTCGCAGAAGAGGCGCAGATATTTCTCCGCAAGTTCGTCTCTCTTCTGAAGTTTCAGAATGAGATATGTTCTCGCCGCGTCCGCCGAGCCGTTGCCCTGCGTGGCATGAGACCAGTCGATGATATACGGCGTGCCGTCTTTCGAGATGATGACGTTCGAGGGCTGAAAATCGCCGTGGCACAGCTTGTTATGGCGGGGAAGACCGTCGAGTCGTACATGCAGGTCGTAGCGGACGGTCGCGGGGAATCCGCTCGCCGAAATTTTGGCGTGCATTTTATCGCGCAGGTGCCCGAGCAGCGGCACTTTTTCTTTGCTCATGCGGATCTGCAAATCAACAAAAAACTCGAGATATTCGTCCGTTTTTTCGGGATTTTTCCGCATAAGATCTTCGAGCGTGTCGCCCTCGATGAATTCCCAGATAAGCGACCATTTCCCGTCGATGACCTCAACGCCGAGCACTTTCGGGATATTGAGGCTTGTTTCCTCGACGCGGGCCTGATTGAGAGCCTCATTGAGGATCCCCGCCTTGGAATAGGTGCTGTCGAAAGATTTGACGAGTTTATCGCCGTCGCGGTAGAGCTTTTTGCCTGAACTTTCGTGAATCAACTGCATAGAAGACCTCCTGATCGCGCGGGGGATTATCCCGCAAATTCTTTTCGGGAATATTATACACCAATTTCGCCCGAAAGTAAAGCCCCATTTTAAAATTCATGAATGTATTCTTTCTTTTCCGCTCACGCGTCGGAGGGGTCGTCGGATCCGAAAATAATGTCGAGGATCTCCAGACGGCGTTCCAGATAGAGCAACCGTTCGCCGTCCTGTGTGGCGTCGGGGCGTTCGTTCATGCGGCATAGCTTGTTCGCGCCTGCGAGCTTGGCAAAGAATACCGCCAGCGCGGCGACCGCAAGAAAAGTGATAACGCCGAATACGATCGTCAGCGCAAGGGGAACGGTGCTGTCTTTCACACGCAGAATATTGTCCGCGGCGATGGCCGTTGCGATCGCAAAGGCGGCCGCGAAAAAGATGAAGACGCACGTCCAAATGATATAGTGTTTTCTGTTCGCCGCAAACGCTTCCCGCCTTTTCGCCCTGTTCTCAAGTACAATGGGGCGCAGGGAGTCCGCCTCTTCGCGATACGCGCGCTGTTCTTCGCGCAGTTTGCCGCCGAGTTTTTCCGCGACGAGCTTTTTCCCGCTTTCGAGCCGCTCAAGATCTTCGGCGCGGGCGTCGGTGTAGAGACGTTCGGTGTCGGTGAAGTTCTTTGTAGCGGCTCTGAAAAGTCCATCGGCGGCCTCGTCGCTGTCGACGTCGAAGACGCTTGCCTGCGCGAATTTTTCTTCGGCTTCGGAAAAGTTTTCCTCGGCGAGCAGGGCATTGCCCTCGTCGATGAGCTTACGGCAGTTTTCGAGCGCTTCCTGTCTGGCCTTTTCGCGGCGGGCAAGTTCATCTTCTACTTGCGCCTGCGACATGCCGGCGAGGGACTCGTCGTACTCTTCGGGGAATTCAAAGGCGACTTCTTCCTCACCGATCTCTCCCTCGGTCCCCTCCAGGGCGTCCGTCTCGCCGTCCTTGGTGCGTTTGATGCGGATACCTCTGTTTTCGTCTTCGTCAAGGATCCTTTCTTCCATTTTATTCTCCTTCCCCTTCGCCTTCGGAGAGCGCGAAAGGATTTTTGAACGTTTTTATTTTGTTCGGGCGGATGTTTTTTAAGGTCAACGCCCGCGCGTTGCCTCGGTAACGGCTCTTGGCCCATGCGGCGAGTTCGGGCGTTTCGAATAGAGCGAACGCCGCACTGCCCGATCCCGTCATCGCGGCGCCGAGCGGAGAAAAGCCCTTTGCGGCGAGCACGGCGGCCTCTGCGGCAGGCTCGAGTTCTTTCGCCGCCGCATAGAGACTGTTGGAAAAATAGCGCGCCGCACCGCCGAGATCGCCGCGGGCCAACAGCGCCAGCGCCTTTTCGGTGCAGAGCGCCGGGGGGACGCCGAGCTTGTCGTACGCCGCAAAGCATTCCCGCGAAGAAACGCTCTCTTTCGGGCACAAAACGAGAAAATACATGTCGGGTTCCTCGGCAAAAAAGCTGAGCGCTTCGCCCCGTCCCCGCATGCGGCAGAGCCCGCCCGTGAGGAGATACCCTGTATCGCTCCCCAAACTGTCCGCAAGGTCTTTTACGGCTTTTTCATCCGTGACGCCGTACAGTTTTTTCATGCCGAGAAGCACGCCCGCCGCATCTGCGGAGGAGCCCCCGAGCCCCGCGCCCATGGGGATATTTTTATAGACGGTGATGTCCGCTCCGTTCGTCCCGAATGCTTTGGAAAAAGCTTCCGCGGCTTTCAGGGCGTTGTTTTCTTCGGGGGCGATCGCCTCGCTTCCCATGCCGTGCATGACGGCGCTGCTGCGCATATCCTTGCGTTTTTTCAGGATGAGCTTATCGCAGAGGTCCACGGTGACGACGAGGGAGTCGAGCAAATGATAGCCGTTTTCCCGACCCGTGATGTCGAGAGTGAGATTGAGTTTTGCATACGCGTTTTGCCGCACGACGTTCATCGAGGGTATTGTAGCACAGTTTTATTTGAATTGCAAATGTTTGACTCGATTTCTTTTTCGTCTACCCCCTTGCCCCCCTTCTTACCGCGTCATTCTGAAACAATAAGCCGCACGAAGTTCGAAGAGCACTCCCCGTAGGATTTCGAAGAACGGAAGCCAAGCATACCTCTTCCCGAGGAGGGGATTAAGTAGGGTTGGCAATGTAATACAGCTTTCCCCCTCGCGTATCCGCGAAGGGGAAAGCCGGGAGAGTTTAAAACGATGGGGGATCGTTGACAGCTATTACCGCCGATGTTTTCATTTTTTTCGAATTTTATGAATTATCAGTAAAACAGCCCAAAGCACCATAAATGCAGGAGCCGGTATAAGAAGATAAGGAGAAAGAAAGCTTGCCAGCACACCACCTGCACTAAACGTGAATCCCAAAATATACGCCCATGCGACGCCCCACGTTTTCCAACTCCAAAATCCGTCCGAACTACTGCCGGAAGAACTCGTTGAACTCGAATATGATGAAGTCTCCATGTTTTTCCGCTCTTCCTTTTCTTTCATGTATTCGCTCTGTCCATACAAGGAGCCGCCATAATATAGTCTTAAATCTCCATAACCGCTGTCGTGCAAATCATAATTTGTATATGATCCGCCTTTGTAAATGTGATAGTCGGAAGAATAATGTTGCAATGTATATCCCGTTGCGGATCCGCAATAATCCACCCGAAATTCATAATTGCTTAGCTTGTAGAATGAAAAACCTGTATACTCTGACGTTTGCCATTTGTAGATCATATTATCCCGCATGTCAAATTTAATGTCCGAATAATAGCAAGAACTTTTCAAAAATTCCAAAAAATCCATCACTTTCTCCTATATAGAATATTCTATGATGGATTATAACATAGATAATTCTATGTGTCAAGATAAACTGTTAGAAAATTCTATATAATATTTTCATGGAGCAAAATTTTACAGAAATACTGCGCGATTTTTTATCGGAAAACAATATTACTCAAACGGAATTTGCTAAAAAAATCGGCGTGAAACAAAGTCAAGTCTCCGAATGGTTGCGCGGAAAGGCAAAACCGGGATATGATACGCTCAAGGCTATGGCGATTGCGTTCAATATCTCCGCTGACTATTTTCTCGGTATAACGGATACCTATTAATGAAACAAGCGCGGATCATCATGTACTGATGATATCCGCTGTAAAAAGAGTTTGGAAATAGTTTTTGATATTGTAATGTCCCGAGGGCTCGAAAGCATCGTCGGCAGAGTCAGGCGGGACAAAGGCGTCAATGCGGGCGTCGTCTGCCTCCTCGCGCGAACTCGTGAGGGAATCACGATTTCTGTCTACTCATTTTCTGCGCCAAAAAAAAACACCCCTTGCGGGGTGCTTTTTTTGGCGCAGAAGACGAGATTCGAACTCGTGCTACCTTTCACAGGTACTACTCCCTTAGCAGGGGAGCCCCTTGAGCCTCTTGGGTACTTCTGCGTGCCGGGCCAAGCTCTGTTCTTTTAAAAGATTGGAGCGGCAGAGCCGTGCTTCCGTCTCAACATCTCCACTATATCACAAATCGCGAGGAATGTCAAAGTATATTTTCTTACTTTTTATAATTTTTTTCTAAAATTTCCCCTTACGCCCTTGCGGCGGCTTTAAAAATATGTTAAAATAGTCCTACGGAGAACAATTATGAACATATGGCACGACATCGATCCCAAGCGTATCACCTCCAAATCTTTTGAGGCGCTGATCGAGATCCCCAAGGGCAGCAAGACGAAGTACGAACTCGACAAGGAGACCGGTATTTTAAAACTCGACCGCGTACTCTATACCTCAACAGTCTATCCCGCCAACTATGGTTTTATCCCGCGTACTTTTGCGGACGACGGCGACCCTTTGGACGTTCTCGTTCTGACGAACGAGGTCATCTATCCCATGACGCTCGTCTCGTGCTATCCGATCGGCGTCATAAAGATGATCGATGGCGGCGCTCTGGACGAAAAGATCATCGCGATCCCGTTCAAAGATCCGTCTTATAACGATTATTACGATATCCACGAGCTTCCCAAACACATTTTCGACGAAATGATGCACTTCTTCGAAGTCTACAAGACGCTCGAGCACAAGATGACCACGGTCAAAGAGATCGCCCACCGCGACGAAGCCGTTGAGATCGTTGAGAAATGTATCAAAACTTACAACGAGAAGTTCGCGAAATAGATTTTTTCATTAAGGGGGAATTATGAAACTTGTCTTTTTCGGAGACTCTATCACGGAGGCGGGGAGAAATCTGTACGATCCCGCCGACCTCGGCGAGGGGTTTGTAAAGATCGCCGCATCCAAACTGCGTCCGCTCTATCCCGACATTGCTTTTGATATCTATAACTTCGGCGTGGGGGGAGAACGCACCGAGGAGCTCTTGGCCCGCGTAGACGAAGTGACGGCGGTAAAGCCCGACGTCGTTGTGCTCGAAGTGGGGGTGAACGATGTGTGGCGCCGCTTCACGAACGAGGAGATCGTCACCGAGGAACAGTTCGAAAAGAACTATTCGTCCATTGTAAAGGCGCTCAAAAAGTGCGGGGCTAAAGTCATTCTCGTCGAACCGTATGTGCTCGACATGAAGGACAAGCGTCGCTTCCGTCCCTATCTCAACACCTATATCGCAGTGATCAGGGAGATCGCCCGCACGGAAGAGCTGCCGCTCGTCCCGCTCGACGAGATCTTTAACGGCATCACGCAAGACATCAAGCCCGAGGAGTTTGCCGAAGACGGCGTGCACCCGACCCATCGCGGTTGCCGCTACATCGCCGATCTTATCATCAAAGAGCTGAAGAAATTTTTGTAACTGAATGAAAAAACGTTACGCGCCGCGGCTTCCCGCGGCGCGTATTTCATCTGGGCGGGTTACGACCTTGCAGCCCCTGTAGGGGAAGTGGCCGAAGACCGAAGGGGTTCAAAACCCCTCTGTCACTGCGCGACTGAGGGGGTGTCGTTCTAATAACTTTCACTGCATTGAATTCGGATTGACAAGCGGCGGGGGAGGTGATACAATAAAGTCATGAATGTGTATCTCGACTATGCCGCGACGGCGCCATTGAGAGAAGAGGCGCTCGACGCCATGCTTCCCTATCTGAAAGAAAACTTCGGTAATCCCGACTCTCTCCATTCTTTCGGGAGACGGGCTGCGCACGCAGTCACGGAGGCGCGCGACGCGATTGCGGATATTCTCGGCGTAAAGTCTAACGAAGTCTATTTCACGTCGGGCGGCACGGAAGCGGATAACTGGGCGGTGCGCGGCATCGGGGAGGGGGACATTCTCTATTCTCCCATCGAACATGCCGCTACCATGTCTGCGATCCCTCTCAGAAACTGCAAAAAGGCCATACCATGTCGCGTTTCCCCGAATGGGATCGTGCAGACGGATTTTGGCGATACCATGTCCGAAAACCTTGCTCTCGTTTCTGTGATGGCAGTCAATAACGAGACGGGTTGCATCCAGCCCGTTGAGCGCATCGCGGCATACGCGCATACGCACGGGGCGTATTTTTTCTCCGACTGCGTGCAGGCGGCCTGTACGCTCTCCTTAAAGGAGATCCTGAAGTCTGCCGACGCCGTTTCCCTCTCCGCGCACAAAATCGGGGGCCCCAAGGGTGTGGGAGCGCTTGTTGTGAAAAGGGGCGTTCCCTTAAAACCTCTTCTCGCTGGGGGAGAACAGGAGCGGAGTCTGAGGGGCGGCACGCTCAACGTGGCGGGGATCGTCGGCTTTGCAAAGGCGCTCGGGCTTGCGCAGGCGGAGCGGGAGGACTTTTGCGCCCGCACGGAACGGCTCAGACGCATCTTTGAGGAAAAGATCGTGTCCGCTCTCGGCACGGCCGCGCACATAGACGGCGAAAACCGTGCGCCCAACATCTCCCACATCACCTTTGAAAGGGGCGGCGACGCATTTTTGAGCCTGCTCGATCTGAACGGCGTTGCGTGTTCGGGGGGAGCGGCGTGTTCGGCGCATGCTTCCCTTCCGTCTCATGTCATGCTCGCTATGGGCAGGACCGAAGAGGAGGCAAAGCGGGGCGTCCGCTTTTCGTTCGGGCGGGAGACGACGGAAGAGGAAGTTCTTTTTGCCGCCGACACGGTCCTCCGCTGCGCCGCCCGATCTGAATAAGCCGCCGCCAATTTCCCCCAACATTTCCGTCCTGTCGAGCACAATCGACAGGGTTTTTTTCTTCTAAATACGCATTCCGCGGCATACATTATGATTGCTACGGCGGGAGAAGCGCCGAAAAAATCAAAAAGAGGTGTGTCATGGACGAAGAATTGAGTTATGCCGAAATGCTCGAGATCCCCGTGGAAACGGTGACAGTATCGCGCAAGGAAAAACGCAGAAAAACACAGGAAAGCGACAACGATCTGAAAGAAAAAGTCGTGGAGAAAGTCAACGACCGCATGCAGGACGCATACGATCCGCTCTATGCGGAGAGCACGCCCATCGAGCGCGAAGAAAAGCCCGTAAGCGCGAAAAACAAGGGGGCAAAGCGCCTGCTCTTTGCAGAGTTTGCCGCCGTATGCGCCCTCTGCGCCGCGATCTTTCTGACGAATATCTTTGTCCCCTCGAGCGCGATCAACACTTTTGTGCGCAGTCTCTTCCACGGAAACGGCGAGACGGCCACGGATACGAGGACCTATCACGATTTCACGCTCTCGCCCATCGTCAACGACTTCGAAGAAGTCGAACTTGCCGTCTCCGACACGGGTGTCCTCTCTTTCACGGCGGCATGTTCCGTCTACGCCCCCTGTGAGGGCTCGCTCGTCTCCGTAAACGGCGACAGCGGTAGCGGCTATACCGTGGAGATCAAACATTCGGACTCCTTCTCCACCATTATCAGCGGATTGGACAACGTTTATTACACGGTCGGGCAGACGGTCAAGAGCAACGTTCCGCTTGCCTACACGGACGGAGAAGGGGCGGTGCGCGTGATGTTCTATTCGGACGGCGGGCTCATCAACAGCTACACGGTCGCGGAAAATACCCTTGCATGGGCATAAAACAAAGCTGAGCGTTCACCCGCTCTGCGTGGCCGCGGGGATCCTGTCTGCGTTTACGGGATCCCTGTTTTGGTTTCTTGCGGCCGTTTTAGCGGCGCTCGAACACGAGTGCGCGCACGCTTTTGTCGCGAGAAGATACGGTTTTGAACTCGATAAGATCGTCCTCATGCCCTACGGTGCGGTCATCGGCGGCGATCTCGGGGGGATATCCGTCAAAGAAGAGCTGTGCGTGCTTCTCGCGGGCCCCCTCGTGAACGGAGCGACGGGTTTTTTCTTTGTTGCGCTGTGGTGGCTGTATCCCGAGACCTATCCCTATACCGACGTCGCCGCAATCGTCTCCTTTTCCCTATGTCTCATCAATCTTTTGCCCGCGTGGCCCCTCGACGGCGGCCGCATGCTCTTTCTTGCGCTCCGTCCGCTGGGTGAGCGCAGGGCCAAGTGCGTCAGCCGCATCCTCACGCTTGCGATCGCGGCGGGGATTGCGGGTTATTTCGTATACACCTGTTTTTCGGAGCCTGTCTTTTCGGCGTTGCCCTTTTCGCTGCTTCTGGCGGCGGGGGCGTTCGGCGGCGCACGGTACCGCCCCATTTCTTTCTCGCGGGAAAAAGATCTGAGACGAGGGATCGAGGAATATCGCGTGGCAGTTTCCGCGGATATTACACTCAGACAGGCGTTGCGCTTCCTGCGCGAGGACAGATATCTCACCCTTCTCCTGTTCGAAAACGGGAATTTTCTTGCCGAAATGACCGAAGAGGAGCTCTTAAAGGCGCTCGAAGAGGGGGATTATTCAAAAACGTTGGCCGCGTTCGCCCCATAAAAAAATAAAAACTCTTGAAAAAATACGTTTTGTATGGTACAATCGGAGAGACATCACTTTCGGAGCACAGACGTGAAGAAAGAAAGCAAAAAAGAATGGTTTTTCGACCGTTTTTGCGGAACGCAGATCGTGGTCTATACGGAAGACAGAAAGATCGTTGAAGTGGGGGTCGAGAGCGACCGCGGCGGCGATCTGCTCGGCAATATCTATAAGGGGAAAGTCATGAACGTTGTCCCCGGCATGCGCGCGGCGTTCGTCAACTGCGGCATGGAGCGCAACTGCTATTTACCGCTCGACGAGAGCCCCGTTCTTCTCAATTCGTACGACGGCGCCGTCGGCGTCCACGAACAGCGCACCTTAAAGACGGGGGACGAAATTCTGGTGCAAGTCGTAAAACTTCCCCGCGGCAATAAGGGCGCCAAAGTGACATGTGACCTCTCCTTTGTCGGAAAAACGCTCATATATATGCCGAATACCGACTTTTTGGGGATCTCCAGAAAGATCACCGACCCCGCCATGCGGGAAAATCTTTTAAAAGAGGCAGACAAACTTCGGGAGAGAGGACAGGGCTTCATCGTGCGGACGGCGGCGGAGACCGCAACGAAGCGGCACCTGAAAACGGAATCGGAGTATCTGAAGCGCATCTATCGCTCCGTGCTCGAAACGGCAAAAATCGCGCCCGTGGGCACCGCCGTTTACCATGAATGGGCGCTTCCCGTCAAGGTCATGCGCGACTCGCTCGGCGGCGTAGAGGGCATCTATGTCGGCGACAGAGAACTCTATGAGCGCGTTCTGCATCTCGCCCGCATGCGCAGCGACGTCGGCGAGAAAAAAGTAGTTCTGCATACGGGCGAGCGAAGCATGTTTTCGGAATACGGCCTTTCCGAACAGGTCTACGGCCTCTCCGATACGCGCGTCCCCCTCGAAAACGGCGGATACCTCGTCATCGACACGACGGAGGCCATGACGGTCATCGACGTCAATACGGGCAAATATACGGGGGAAGACGACCTCGAACGCACGGTTTTCGACACAAATCTCGTCGCCGCGCGGGAGATCGCAAGGCAAGTGCGCCTGAGAAACATCGGCGGGATCGTCGCCGTCGACTTTATCGACATGACGGAGGAAGAACACCGCCTCGCCGTGGACGAGGAGCTTGCAAGGGCGCTCTCGGAAGACAGGTCGAAGTGCAGGACGTTCCCCATGAGCGAACTGTGCGTCGCGCTCTTCACGCGGAAGCGCACCAACAACGAGTTGCAGTCTTTCATGCTCAAACCTTGCCCGCACTGCACGCGCGAGGGGTTTGTGCTCTCCGACGTCTACATGGCGATGCGCATCCGCTCGGAGATTATCGATTGCTTTGCGGCGGGATATTCCTCCGCAGTCATCGAACTCAACCGCGACCTGATGGACAAGATCTTCTCGGAGCGGTATTTTTCCAAAGATATGGAGGGCCGATGGCGCGGAAGACGCATTTATCTGGTCGGCCATCGCACCTATCACGAGGAAAAGTTCACCGTCCGCGGCGACAACGCCGCTGTTCTCAACGTTCCCGACGACGCGAAATTGCTGTACTGACGCTTTCTCCCCGATATCAAAGAAAAATGACAGACAAGGAATACAAAAAACGCAACATATATCGCATTTTACGGCGGGCGGCGGGCATTTTCGCCGCCGTCTGTACGATCGCGGCGATCGGCGTTTGGAACGAGTTCTCTCCTTTCCGCCGCGCTCTCCCCGTCTACGGCATCGACGCACGGGATCGGGGCGAAGTGCGCGTCCACTTTCTCGACGTGGGGCAGGGCGATTGTTCCGTTGTGGAATTTCCCGACGGTTCCGCCCTCGTCATCGACGCGGGAGACGGTTCGTGGGAAAATAACGATCACATTCTCCGATACCTTAAAAGTTTGCACATAAGTACGCTTTTTTTGGTCGTCACTCATGCGGAGACCGATCACTGCGGCGGCGTTGCGGCGCTTTTGGAAGATTGGAGAGCGAATACGGTGTATTTGCCCGTTCTGCCCGCTTCCATGCGGCTCTACGAGAGCATTGCGGACGCTGCCGCGGCGCAAGGCGCAGAAGTAAAAACGCTCTCCCGTTACGACGTCATCGCGACGGGAGACGCTTACGCCGTCTGCGTCTCACCCTACTCCGTCGACGAAACGGATATGAACGACAGTTCCGCCGTGCTCTATTTTCGGTATGCGGGCGTGAACGTGCTGTTCGGCGGCGATATTTCAAAAGAGCGCGAAAAACGGCTCATCAACGAACAAAAGCTCTCCGACGCACTCGGAGAGCGGCTTTTCGACAGCGGCAATTATGCCGTCGATCTGCGGGAGACGGACATTCTGAAAGTATCGCACCACGGCTCGGGCGGTTCCTCTTCCGAGGAATGGCTTGCGCTTTTGAGCCCGAAGACGGCGATCGTCTCCTGCGGCGCGGGAAATATTTACGGCCACCCGGCGGGCGGCGCGTTGAACCGCCTTGCGGCGGCGGGCGCCGACATCTACCGCACCGACGAGCTCGGCGACATAATGGTCACGATCTCAAAAAACGGCACATATACGACGGAATATCACTATTATTGAGAAATTTTGTGCAACCGAAAGTGCGTGCCGTGCACGCGCTCATGCTGAGCCGTAAGCCCCGCGCCATTCTGAGAAACGGAAAAAAGAACGAAGTCCGACGACTCGACCCGAAGAATTTCGCGGGGCAAACATACACCATGCGGCGAGATGTTTCGGGTAAATATCCGTAGACTTCGTCCTACTCTCCTTCTCAGCATGATGCCGCACCACAATTTTTCATTAAAAGAGTCCGCTCTTTTAGTGGGATTCTTCGGTCGCTTGCGCTCCCTCAGAATGAGCGTGGAACTCCGTTTGAGGGGATTCTTCGGTCGCTTGCGCTCCCTCAGAATGAGCGTGGAACTCCGTTTGAGGGGATTCTTCGGTCGCTTGCGCTCCCTCAGAATGAGCGGTAGACTCCGTTTGAGGGGATTCTTCGCTGCGCTCAGAATGAGCGGGGAACCTTCACTTGATCTTGCTCTTCCAGATCTTTTCGAACTTTTCTTCGGCCGCAAGAAGTTCTCTCGCAAGCGCCTCGATCTCTTCATCCGCCATGTCGCGGCTCATGTCGGAGAGCGTTGTCTTGAGCGCCGTAATGCCCATGACCGTCCCCTGCACCATCATCTCGGCGATGTGCGCGGAAGAGTCGTCTTTCATCGTGTTGAGCTTGATACTCGACCACATCATCGCCTTTTTAAAAGCCCCGGGGTCTTTGAGTTCGATGTTTTTATCCTGCGCGAGCATGGCGGCCTTTGCGCTGAAATGTTCATATTCCTCGTGCTGGCGCATGAGCTCTTCCCTGAGTTCCGTCTCTTCCGTCTCGGGAAGAATGTCCGAAATGGACTGCACGGCCAGACGGCAGTTGCGGTGGATCTCCGCCAAAACTTCTTCGCTTTTTTTGATCTCCATATCGTTCTCCTTTACCGAAAGTTTGTCTTTTTTGCACGTTTATATGCAAAACCGCTTGACTTTTGTGCAGGCATATGATAAATTACATGTTGAGCCGCTAAGAACGGGCTTTTTTAAGCGTCTGTTTTTTACAGGACAGACCGCCTATGATATCTTGCGAGACCGGGAAGAGGAGGTAAAGCGAAATGTACGCAATCATCGAAAACGGCGGGAAGCAGTACAAAGTTGCCGAGGGCGACGTTCTCAAGGTCGAAAAACTGAACGCAGAAGTCGGCGCCGAAGTTACTTTCAACGTTGTGATGCTCGCGGACGGGGAAACCGTCAAAGTGGGCGAAGAGGCAGCTTCCGCAAAGGTGACGGCGACCGTTCAGGCACAAGACAAGTACAAGAAGATCATCGTCTTCAAGTATAAGCCCAAGAAGAACGAGCGCAAGAAGCAGGGTCACCGCCAGCCGTTCACTGTCGTCAAGATCGAAAAGATCAGCCTTTAAGCACGGCGCCCGAAGAGGCGCCCGTCCGAAAATTTGAAATAAGGAGAATGGAATAATGTTTTTTATCCGTTTGTTCGCGCATAAAAAAGGTACAGGTTCCTCCCACAACGGCAGAGACTCCGAGGCGAAAAGGCTCGGCGTGAAGCGTCAAGACGGGCAGGAAGTGCTTGCGGGCAGCATTCTCGTGCGCCAGAGAGGCACGAAGATCTGTCCCGGCAACAACGTCGGCATCGGCGGAGACGATACGCTCTTCGCTCTGAAAGACGGCGTTGTCAGGTACGAGCGCAAGGGAAGAGACAAGAAGCAAGTCAGCGTTTATTAAAAAATCCAAAACTCCGCCACTTTGGCGGAGTTTTTCTTGGTAAACGAAAACCACGCGATAGACGCATGGTTTAAAAGAGGCATTGCCGATAAACATGAACGTTTCTCGGCTGCCCCTTGAGGGTCGCAAAACGCAATTCTGCGCATCAGCACGGTGCGCTGTGCGCTGCGTTTTGCGATGAGTGAGCGCATTATCCCGCGCGAACGGTGACCGAGGGCAGGGATCGACCTGCCCGAGACAGCTGGCGCGGTGTTCTTGCCGCGACTGAGGGGGTGTCTTGCTGTCCCTTTGAGGGAGCTCTTCCCTTTTGGCTACGTTCAGGGTCAAAATGGGCGCCGGCCACTTGACAACCGTGCGGGAGTATTGTATACTGAAATCATGAAAATCGAAACATATACGCTCAATAACGGCATGGAACTTCCCAAGATCGGGCTCGGGACTTTCCGTATCCGACCCGACGACTGCGAGAAGACGGTCTCGGCGGCCATTCAAAGCGGTTATCGCCTCATCGATACCGCCAATGTCTACATGAACGAGCGCGCCGTCGGCAGGGGCGTGAAAAAATCGGGCGTGCCCCGCAACGAAGTCATTCTTGCGTCAAAAATATGGTGCAGCGAATATAAATATAAAAAGGCGGTGAAAGCCATCGACGCAACGCTCTCCCGCCTCGGGACGGATCATCTCGATCTCCTCATGCTGCACCAGCCGTTCGGCAGGGTCGAAGAGGCGTGGACCGCCGCCGAAGAGGCCGTAAAAGCGGGCAAGGTGAGAATGCTCGGCGTCTCCAATTTCGACGAGGCCGATCTCGAAAAATTGCTCGGATATTGCACGGTAAAACCCGTTTTAGATCAGGTGGAATGTCATCCGTACTGCCAGAGACGCTCGCTTGGGGGATATCTGAAAGAACGCGGGATCCTTCTCGAGTCTTGGTATCCGCTCGGCAGCGGCAACGCGGGCCTTCTCGGGGAAAAAACAGTCGTGTCGCTCGCGGAAAAATATGGAAAATTTCCCGTCCAGATCGTTTTAAAGTGGCACACGGAAGAGGGGTATTTGCCTATTCCGGGCACGGGAAATCCTGCCCATGCCGCCGAAAACGCAGATATCTTCGACTTTTCGTTTACGCAAGAGGAACTCGGCACTCTCCGCGCTCTCGACAAGAACGAGCGGTTTTTCAAAATGAAACGCGGCGTACAGAAGTATATGGTCTTTTTCCAGAGAATGAAGTACGACAAGCAGAAATAGGCCGAGATCCGCCCTTTTGGGCGGACAAGGAAATGAAGCGAAAAAATTTCCGAAAATTTTCTTGAAATCAAAGAAAATCGCTTGATTTATTCCCATGGATATGGTATATTTATCAGGAAATCGGAAGTTTAGCTCAGCTGGGAGAGCACTTGCCTTACAAGCAAGGGGTCATAGGTTCGAACCCTATAACTTCCACCATACAGTGCGGATAGCTTTTTATGCGGGAATAGCTCAGTGGTAGAGCGTCACCTTGCCAAGGTGAATGTCGCGGGTTCGAGTCTCGTTTCCCGCTCCAAACACAGCTCCGCACTGTTTTTTTTCGGCGCCATAGCCAAGTGGTAAGGCAAGGGTCTGCAAAACCCTGACTCCCCGGTTCAAATCCGGGTGGCGCCTCCAG
>CANQHG010000017.1 GCA_947623655.1 uncultured Clostridia bacterium
CTAATACTTTATTGGGTGGCTTTTTTGTGATTTTCCGCATGAAAAAACCTCCCGCGGGGCGGCGCCCCGCGGGAGGTTTTAAAATTTATTCGGTTTAACCGTTTACGATCTCCATCATCTTCCGCTTGTGATCGAGCAGAGAATGGACATAAAGCCTCAGCGTGATGACGGGAGATTTGTGTCCGAGCACTTCCGAGAGCGTTTTATCGTCCATCGCCCGCTCGTTCGCCCTCGTCGCGAACGTATGCCTGAGCGCGTGGAACTTCTTGTGCGGGATCCCCAGCCTCTTTAAGAGAAGTTCGTAACTTCTCTGGAAAGAACGCACCCGCACGGTATTCCCCTTTGCGTCCGAAATGACAAAATTGCTCTTGCTCTCCGCTTTCATCTCCCTGAGGAGTTCCAAAAGGCTGTTCGGCAGGGGGATGACGCGCCGCGAGGAGTATGTTTTGGGCCTGTCGACGATCTTTTTATAGTTGCCGTTTTCGTCTTTCCCGTCGCGGCAGGTCTTTGAGATCGTCATGAGCGCGTTTTCGAAATCGATATCGTCCCATTCGAGGGCGAGAAGTTCGCCGATCCTCAGTCCCGTGTGCAGGCAGATGACGATCCCGTTGAGTTTGTGGCGGCACGACTTCTTTTTTAAAAGTCTTGCGATCTCTTCCTCGATCCGCTTCTGTTCGCTCTCCGTAAAACATACCACCTCTTCCGACGTGACTTTGGGAAGCTCGAGTTTATCGCCGATGTACCGCTCGGCGTAACCGATGTTGTACGCCCTGCGCAACGAATTGCGGAACACGCTAAATATGAGCCGTATGCTGTTGGCGGAAAGCGGTTTTCCCGTGCGCAGATTGCCGCTTTCGAGCAGCCCCGTGATATAGTGCTGGATCTCCCCGACGTCGAGCGCATTGATCTCGCAGTTCCCGAAAACGGGCTTGAGCCGAAGCCTTATCACATCCTTATAATTATTATATGTCCTCTCTTTTTCCACGGGACGGACATAATCTTCCAGCCAGATCTCCAGCCATTCTCCGTATAACAATTTTTCACCTCTCATCATTTGTTCCAATATTGTAACAGAAAATAAAAAAACTTACAAATGGCAAACCGTTTTACTTTTGAAAATTTTTTCAAAAAAAATTTTTTTGTGCAAAAAATCCCCCCGAAAACAAGTCCCGAGAAGATTTTTTACGTTTTTTACTCAATTTATTTTTATATAACTCAATATTTTTAAACTAAATTCAACATTTTTAATACCGTCGGGAGACGGTTGCGCCATGAAGTTTCGCTGTGCGTCCCGCCGCCGATGATGCGGAATGTAAAGGGAACGCCCTTTTTTACGAGCGCTTCACAGCAGCCCGCGAGCGCCTCTTTCCGCGCCGTGCCGCCGCCCAGCTCCTTTTCTCCGTAATCGAAATAGAGCGCGGGCGCCCCGCTCTGCCAATCGGCATCGGCGATCATCTTTGCGCAGGCTGCGGGAGCTACCCACAAGCTCGGCGAGAGCGCCGCCCCGCCCGCAAAAATTTCGGGATAGCGGCAGAGGGCGTACATCGTCATGAGGCCGCCCATCGAGCACCCCGCAAGGTATGTTGAACTCCTTTGGGGTAGGGTCGGAAATTTCTCGTCGACTTTCTCTTTGAACGTGCGGACGAGCCAATCGAGATAGACCTCCCCCCGTCCCGCGGAAGAGCCGTACTGCGACGAAAAGGCAAACGGAGAATACTCCGTCAGTCTGTTTTCGGGATCGCAATCGACCGCCGCGACGATGAGAGAAGCGTGCATGGAGTCGAGAAGTTCTCCCATGCGAAGACTCTCCCCGAAAGGGGCGCGCTTGTCGGAAAACGCCGTCTGCCCGTCGAAGAGATATAAAACGGGGAAGCGCCCGCTCCGTTCGGGGACATACACGGCCGCCCCTCTCCGCTGCGGGCCGCCGACCGCGGGGACCGTCACCTCAAATTGTTCTATCATATTCATTCTCCGCGTTGAGATAGAAAAAGTATAACAGAACAACGCCCGTCTGTCAACCGCGGGGGAAAAGTTCTTCAGTTTGCGCCGAACGACGCGTGGAGAAGAGTCCCGAAGAGGTTGTAGTCGATACAGATCGTTCCGTTTCGATAAGGAAAAGTAAAGGACTTGTCCCTCTTGCCCTGCCGCGCGGTGAGCGAGATCTCCCCCTTTTCGCTGTCTAAACCGTATGTCCCGTTGTAACCGCCCCTGTTCCCCTCTTTTGTCTCATAGAGGAGCACGAAACTGCCGTCCTGTTTGAGTTCGAGCGTGATCTCCTCAAAATCCCCGCGCATGTCCCTGCCGCCGAGAGAGAGCTCTTTGCAGATATACATGCCCGCATAGGGACGGGAAATATCTTTGAGAGAGCCCATATTTTCCGCGTCGCATGCCGCAAGGCAGAAGAGGAAAAAGACGGAAAACATCGCCAAACACAGCGCTTGCGCAAACTTTTTCATAGAAAAACTTTGTACACTTTTTGTGAATTTTATTCCTCTCCGATTTTTTTGCGCACGGCGGGGGAAAAAGATTGTCAATCAAAAAACAAAATGCTATAATGCGGAGTAGAAATACGGGAAGTGACAAAATATGAAAATCAAATGGTACGGGACGGCCTCCCTTCTCCTCGAGAGCGGCGGCTCAAAGCTTCTCATCGACCCGTATCTGAAAAATCTGAATAAGACGCTGTATCGCATTCCGATGGAAGAGGCAAAATCGTGCCGTGCGATCTTTATCACGCACCCCCATCTCGACCACTTCGGAGACGTGGGGGCGTTCACCGAAGACACCGTCATTCCCGTGTTCGTCTCCGAGAACGGCATCTCCCACGCCAAGGCCCTCGGGCAGGATACCGACGGCATGATCTCCTACGCCGTCAACGAGGAGATCAAGATCGGCAATTTTACCGTCCGCACCTATCAGAGCCGCCACTGCGTGTTCGACGTTCCCACGGTGCTCCGCGTCACCTTCGCCCCGCGGACGTGGCTACACGCCATCAGCTGTTTAAAGCTTTGCCACCATGCGCTTCAGTATAAATTGCAGGGCGATTGCTTCGCGCTCCACATCTCGGACGGGGAAAAGACGGTGTTCGTACTCGGTTCGGCAGGCATGGACGAAAATGTCTCTTACCCGCAAGGAGCGGATCTTCTGGTGTTTCCCTATCAGGGCAGAAGCAGGATGCACAAATATATGGTAAACTTCCTCGAGGCGTTCAAGCCGAAAAAGGTCATGGCCGACCATTTCGACGACGCTTTCCCCCCGCTCACCCACAGGGAAAACATGGAGAAGTTTGTCCCGACGGTAAAAAAAATTCTCCCCGATGCGGAGGCGTTTATCCCGCAAGAGGGAGAATGGTATGAAGTTTAAAGTCTGACGAAGACGGTCTCCTCTTCGCGCTCCGTGCAAAGGCACAACGTACAGCCCTCGAGACAAAAATGTTTTATGATAACGTCGGTCGGCGCGTCCTTAAAATAGAGGACGCCTTTTTCATACTTTAAATCGGGAAGATCTCTCGCGAGCGTGCCGCCGCGGTATTTGACGTACGCCTCCTTGGCCGTCCAGAGTTCGAAGAAGTCCTCCTCTCTCTCGGCGGGCGTAAGGCGGGCGAGAATGGCGTCAAACTTGCGGGGCTTGCGGCGTTCGGCATCCAGCCCCACCCTCTGCGCCCCGACCGCCACGGCGACGAGACCGTCCGTATCGGCAAGATTAAACGCACACTCGCCCTTTTCGAGATAGGGCTTGCCGTTTTCTGTGCGGAGGATCTGCGACGTCCCGCCGTGCTTTGCGAGCACATTTTTAAGAAATTCCCCGCTCTCCGTCTTTTCCGTGGTGTAATAGATGACCATGCTTTGATTATAGCACGTTTGATTTGATTTGTAAATCCCCGCTCTGCCCTCGGCTCCCCTCGCAGGGGAGCTGTCGCCGTAGGCGACTGATGGGGGGTGCTTCTGATTGGAAGGCCTCTCATCCGTCACGGCAAAGCCGTGCCCCCCGCAGGGGGAAGGCATTGCACCACAATTTTTAATTCAAAGAGTCCGCCCGTTTGAGGGGATTCTTCGCTCCCTCAGAATGAGCGGCGGACTCCGTTTGAGGGGTTCCTTCCTCTTCGACTACGCTCAGGGTCAGGATGAGCGCGGAGGCGCTCACTTTCCCTTCACTCTTGCGATGTCGGTGTTGTCTTTCTTTCTGTCGGCGAGAGCCTTGATGGGGTGCTCCTTGTTTTGGATGCGGTAGTCATACTTAAACGCCGAAATGGCCTTGTCGATGACGATATGGGTGCCGACTGTCTTGGGGTCGCCGTTGATCTTGGCATTATAGCCGAAATAGCGGAACTTGTCGGGAACCTTGTCGAGCTCTTCCCAGCCCTCCTCGACGCCCGTGAGCCGCACGCTCTTCAGGATTTCACGCACATACTCCTTCTGCGAACGGAACTTCAGAAGTTCGGGGAATTCCCCTCCCTCGGGCAAAACTTGTTGCCAGACCTTTCCCTCGTACGTCCTCAAAAGATCTGCCGCCTCGTGCAGATGGGCGACTTCCTCCTCGAAGTGCATCTCCCAGATCTTCTTGATGCGCTCGTCTTTCTCGTCCTCATAGCAAGAATAATAGAGATATGCTTCGGTATATTCATTCATGAGCAGGCATTCGAACGGCGTTGCGGTGGGGTCCTTGAGGCAGCCGTAGCCCGTGACGTGCTGTTCCTCGATCATGGCGATCTCGTTGTAGAGCTTTCTGCCGAGGGGGGAAGCATAGATGTTGGCGACGTTCATATAGAAATTCATCGTCTGCTGTTCGGCGGCCGTGATGATGTTGACGTTGAGCTTGGTCTTGATATCGTTGAGATAGTTGTTGAGGTAGAAATTCACGTCGTCGTGGGGATG
The DNA here is from genome assembly GCA_947623655.1 of uncultured Clostridia bacterium. Lineage (GTDB taxonomy): Bacteria > Bacillota > Clostridia > Christensenellales > Borkfalkiaceae > Gallimonas. The sequence continues at coordinate 4,875 of CANQHG010000017.1, forward strand.
ACGGTATTCGGCGACGGTCGGGCGGCCGGGCATGATCTCCGTGTAGTCGCCGACAAGCTTCTTGGGATCCCCCGCTTTTTCGAGCTCCATAAGGTCGGAATAGCGATATAAGTGATCGAAATCTTCCAAAAGGGCGAAGTCGAGCTGTTTCTTGACGTAAGAATTTTTCTCGGTGACGGCAAGATTTGCCGTGAGGTCAACGGCGAGCTGTTCGTAGCCGATGGTGTGTTCGATGATGCTCTCGTTGGCGGGCTTGAGCGAGGCCACGCGCTTTTGCTGGATCTGCTCCCCTCTTCGCATATAGGCGAGGCGGCGCCTCACGTCGTTATTTGCGCACATGCGCGTGAATGAATTTGAAAGACGCACGCTCTCAAACTCCGTGCCCGACATCAGAATGACGCGGAGACGGGTGTAGGGGTCGACTTCGTTTTTATTATACGGCTTCACGAGCACATTCTTCCAAGTGGTGAAAATCTTGTCCGCCTTCTGCGGCTTACATTCAAACGGATTCATTTGAACCTCCTTGCTTTTTTTATGCTCTTTCGGAAAAAGAAGTATTCATCCATTGCAAAATGGCGGAAAAGTTGTTATAATAGAAAAAAGAGGCGGCTTAGAATGACACCCCCTCAGTCTCGCAGAGCTCGACAGCTGTCTCATGCGGGTAGAGACCCGCATTCGGTCACCGTTCGCGCGAAACAATGCGCTCACTCATCGCAAAACGCAGCGCACAGCGCACTGTGCTGATGCGCAGCAATGCGTTTTGCGTCCCTCGAGGGGGAGCCAAGGGGACTCATCCCGAGCGATGCGAGTGGATCTCATAAACCCACGGAGTCCGTAGGTGCGGCGTCATGCTGAAAACGGGATTTGTACGAAGTCTACGGCGGCTTACCCGAAGTATCTTGCCGCATGATAGTGCAATCGCCCCGCGAGATTCTTCGCGTCAAGTCCACTGACTGCGTTCAACATCCGTACCTCAGAATGACGCGGGGCGGCTCAGAATAAGCGGCCGAGTTCCTACGGCGCCATTCCCAATTTACGGCGCGTGGCGGGCCCCCTAAGCGCACCCCGTTTGGTACCCTACGGGAACCTTAATGTCCGAATGAAAGGCGGAGCGGGTGGCAGCGGACTTATTGTGAAATACGGAACTTAACCCCTCGATGAATTCTTTTCGCCCTTGAAAAGAATTCATCGAAAAGGAGTCATTATGATTGGTTGTGTCATTGCTATGGACAAAGAGGCAGACCTTCTGCTTTCTTCCATGGAAATCAAAAAAACGCAACATATGTGCGGAAAAACGACATATTTCGGCAACGCGTTCGGGCATGACATTGTCCTTGTCTACTCCAAGGAGGGCAAGGTCAACGCCGCCGCGGGAACGTGCGTCGCACTGCAGGCCGGAGCGGACCGCATTCTCAATTTCGGCGTCGCGGGCGGGCTTCAAAAAAATACCGAAGTAGGCAAGCTATACCTCATTGAAAGGGCCGTGCAATACGACTTTGACTTACATCAGCTCTCGGGCAAGGAAGTCGGCACTCTTCCCGATGAAGCGGAAAATTTTTTACCCCTCTTCTGCCCCGCCCTTCCCTATGAACGCCGCGCGCTCGGCACGGGAGACAGGTTCAACGACTCCCCCGCAGATCACGAGCTTTTGTTGAGGCTTGGGTGCGATATCCGCGAGATGGAGGGCGGCGCGATCGCGCAGGTGTGCAAGTATGCAAACGTACCCTTCACTTCGATGAAAGCTATCTCCGACGTGTACGGCTCCGGCTCGACGACCGAACAATTCAGGGTGAACTGCGCCCTCGCCCTTTCCAACCTCAAATCGGAGCTCAAAACGATTTTGGATGCGTTGGAGTGATATGCCGCGGCCATAGGATGCCGCGCTCTCATGCACGACACTGCACGGCGTGCACCGCGGCGCACGCTCATGCTGAACGCATGTGAAGCATCCCATTAAAGCTACGGAGCAACATGTTTCTTGTCCATTGGAGTTCGCCCGTTTGCCGGGATTCTTCGCTACGCTACTTCGCGCCAAGGACGGCGCTCGTGCCGTGCTTAGACATGAATAGAATGCGCACGGGGCAGAATGAGCGGTCGTTGCTGTGCGACGCCGCACCGCCGCAATTTTTTATTTTTCATTTTGAATTTTTAATTTATGAATAAGATCCCTTCCTTTCAGAAAAATCACGACCTATTGCAGGTCGGACTGCACATGTCGGCACCGCAAAACGGCGTGACGACCTTCGACCTCCGCTTCAAAAAGCCGAACGCGGGCGACTTTATCACGCCCGACGCCCTGCATTCCATCGAACACATGCTGGCGACCGTGCTCCGCAACAGCCGCGAAAAGGACAATATCGTCTACTTCGGCCCCATGGGCTGCCGCACGGGGTTCTACCTTCTCACCGTGAATTTGAGCTAAGGGGAAGTTTTGGCTCTCCTCAAAGAGTGCATCCCCGCGGCGCTTTCCCTCGGCGAGGTCCCCGGGGCGAAGCGGGAGGAGTGCGGCAACTACCTCGCCCACGACCTCAACGGCGCAAAAGAGGAACTGCGAAAATATTTTGAAATTTTGGAGACACTATGATCGATTTAGGCGACTGGAAAGAACCGCTCGCGCCCTTGTTTGCGGACGAGCGCTACAAAAAAATACGGGAGTTCCTGAAGTACGAATACTCCCATTATATCGTTTACCCCGATATGTACGACCTCTACAACTGCTTCCGCTACACGCCGTACAGCGAGGTAAAGGCCGTTCTCCTCGGACAGGATCCCTACCACAACGAGGGGCAAGCGCACGGGCTCTGTTTTTCGGTGAAAGACGGCGTTCCCAAGCCCCCGTCGCTTGAAAATATGCTCAAAGAACTCAAAGACGATCTGGGCTTCCCCCCGCCGAAAAGCGGAAATTTGACGAAATGGGCGAAAGAGGGCGTTCTCCTTCTCAACACTGCGCTCACCGTCCGCGAGCATCAGGCGAATTCCCACGCAAACTGCGGTTGGAGTTGGTTTACGGACTCCGTTATCGAACTTCTCTCCCGTGAAAAAGAGCACTTAGTGTTTATTTTATGGGGAAATAACGCGCGGAGAAAGCGGGAACTGATCGATCCGAAAAAGCACCTCATCCTCGAGGCGCCACATCCCTCTCCGCTCTCCGCCTATGCGGGATTTTTCGGGTGCCGACACTATTCCAAGGCCAACGAATATCTCCTCTCCCACGGCATTTCTCCCATCGATTGGAATTTGAATGATTGAGGGTATATGAAGTTAATATGACCTTTGGATTTTAACTGACGGAGCTCAGGACACAACACAAGATCTCTCAGGAAGCGCTTGCGGAGAAAACGGATGTCTCCCGTCGTCCCCTTTCGTCAGGAGAGGTTTTGCCAAGCAGATCGGAGCGGAAGTAAGCGGCTTTCTTCTCCGCGCTCGCTCTGCGGGGAATACTTCCGCAGTTGTCCCATCGCATTTCTCAACGGAGAATGAAGAATAAAATGCAGAAAATCAACGGCGCCGCCTGCGGACAAATGTCCGCGGGCGGCGCCGCTGAACCGATTTTTCAAAAACTCAGATCTCAAACATGCCGTCTCTGCCTGTGCTTCCGCCGTTTACATAGTAGGCGGCAAAATTTTTCGTCCAATATTTTACATTGAGGGCGAAAGCGGATCTCTCGGCAGGAGAGGCGACAACGGGAAGCAGTTCATCCGTCGCCTTGTAGAGAGGCAGATGGGGACGGTATACCATGATACAGCTCGCATAAACTTCTCTGCCGTTTGTGATCGCATCGCTCAAGCGTTTGTTGGTAAAAAATGCGCTCTCATTGCGCAAAAAGTTACCCTCTTTCCCCTCATAAAGCCGTTCGGAGATGTGTTTGAGCTCCAGCGGATCGGCGTCGAAATATGCGTCGGGACTATATAAGATCACGGCGGGAACGGGAAGAATGTCGATCCGTTTATTTTGATAGAGCGTATCGTTCGCCTGCACAAGGCAGCCCCAGACGACTTGTCCGCGGGCAAGAACGCCGAAGTCGGACACGTAGGCCGAACCCGCGAAAGGACGTATGAAAAATTGATTGGACGCGGGGTCTTTTTCCGCCCCGAAAGCCGCGCGCATGGCGGAAATCTCTGCCGCAAAATCGGAGATCTCCACCGGAGATAAGGCAGAATATGTTTGAAATCTCTCCCGGAGCTCCTTGGTCGGACGCGTGGTGAAGAGATATCCCAAAGGTAAAAGTACAATGCTGACCGCACCGGTCGCAAGGCCCGACCAAAGCAGAGCCGGAATCTCTTCTTCTTCGGAACTCTTCAGACCGAAATAGGCAATAAGGAGTCCGAACGCCACTGCGAGCAACGCTCCCCCGCCGAGATACATGCAAAGACCGAGTTTTCTGTGTTTCATGTACATTTCTCCTCTATTTACTATCAATATTTATGACATATTTATCGCCCTCTGTCAAGCGGTTTTCAAAAAACTTTATTGTAAATTGAGCAAAAACCGTGTATATCCCCCTCATCGTTCTATCTGCGCCCGGCGGTTCCCCTTCAGGAGCGCCGAAAATCGGGAACGCCGCCGTACGGGCACGTTTATCCGCTTCTCCCGATGGAAATTACCGAATGAATTTACTTGCATTTCATTCAAAAATGTGATACCATATCGGCAATCATGGAAAAAGAAATCAAAAACACGGAAGAACCGTCGGCGGAAGAGAGCGAAGCGAAGAGTTGCGTAACGCCGTCCGAAGAGACCGCCGCGGAACACACGGAGGCGGTCTTGTCCGCCGAAGCCGCAACGGATTTGTCCGAAACTTCGGAGAAAACGGACAAATCTGACGCTTCCCCGCAAAGCAAGGGGAAAGTGTTTCTCCAATATCTCAAAAAATTTGCAAACCGCTACTTCATCGTTGCATTCGGAGGAATGGCGAACGGACTCTTCTGCACGCTCATCGCGGGGACGATCATCTGCCAACTCGCGCGCATCTTCGGGGACGGGTCGTCGCAGAACGAAATTCTCAACATATGTTACCGTTTTTTGAACGGCATCGGCACATTTGCCAAAGTCATGATGGGCGCGGGAATCGGCGTCGGCATCGCCTATTCCCTCAAATCGTCAAAAATGGCCATGGCGTGCAGCGTTGCGGTCGGGGTCTTCTCTGCGAATGCCACGACGTTTATCTCCTACGTCACGGGCGGGACGGCGCTTTCCGCGTCCGTGCTCATTGCGACGGGAAACCCCATCACATGCTATCTTGCGGTCGTAGTGGCGGCGGAACTCGGCACGCTGGCGACGGGAAAATCCAGACTCGACATCCTCGTCGTGCCGCTCGTTAGCCTTTTGTCAGGCGGGGCGATTGCGGCGATCTTCGGCACCCCCATCGAATGGCTGATGGGAAAGATCGGCGCGGGCATCAATGCGGCGACCGAACTGCAGCCTTTCCTGATGGGACTTATCATCTCGGCGGCGATGGGACTTCTCCTCACGCTCCCCACTTCGAGCGCGGCGATCGGGGTCTCGATCGGGCTCAAAGGTATTGCCGCGGGTGCGGGCGTCGCGGGCTGCTGTGCGCATATGATCGGATTTGCAGTTGCGAGCTTCCGCGAAAACAAATTTTCGGGGCTCATGGCGCAAGGGCTCGGCACATCGATGTTGCAGATCCCCAACCTCAAAAATCCCCTCATTCTGATTCCCGCAGTTGTGTCGTCGCTGGTCGTCGGACCTATCTCCACCTGTCTCTTTAAATTGCAGGCGACGGCGGTCGGCGCGGGCATGGGCACGGCGGGGCTCGTCGGCGTGATCGATATGATCGGCGCCTCGTGGGGCGTTGTACCGACGCTGCAACTTGTCTTCGGAGTCATTCTTGTATGTTTTGTCCTGCCTGCGACGATCTCGCTGTTGGTGAGCGAACTTCTCCGCAAGATCGGCTGGATCAAACCGGGAGACATGAAAATCGAACTATAAGTTGCATAATTTAAGATCATGAAGCGCCGCCCGCGGCCATAGGCCGCGGGCGGCGCTTCATACTTATCAAATCATACATCAATCTATTTTCCTCATCGATCTCGCCGTACCTCTTGGGGAAAGGGGATCGACCCATTTGAGCAGGAGTTGATGCAAGGCTCCTCCCAAAGCGGAGCCGGCACCACAGGTGGCTGAGGGGGCAGAGGCGCCCCGCGTCATTCTGAAGTATGGATGCAGAACGAAGTCAGAATCCTTAATTTGAAGAATCTCGCGGGGCAAACGTAAAACATGCGGCGAGATGCTTCGGTACATCTTTCACGGACTGCGTACAGCTCCTGTTCTCAGCATGACGCCGCCCGCACCCCCTTTGAACACTTTCTTTTCGAAAGCCCGCGAGATTCTTCGCTTTGCTCAGAATGACGCGCGGGCTGACGCCCTACGCGTCCGTAGGCCGAGCAAAGAAATGTTCGAAACCATTCCGAAATCATGTGCCTTAGGCGGAATTCACTTCCGCCGTGGGCGACTCAATTCGGCGCATACCTGCGCCTTGTTGTAATTGCATATAACGCTTCCGCGGCCAACTCGATTGATGAACGAGGAAGGTTCGATCGAACGTTTCTTTTCGTAGGCCGCGGGCCGAGCAAAGAAATGTTCGAAACTTATACATTAAATCTGAACAAAACGACATCGCCGTCTTTCATCACATAGTCCTTGCCCTCGGAACGGACTTTCCCTTTCTCACGGGCGCCCGTAAGCCCCCCGCACTCCAAAAGCGTCTCCCAATCGACCACTTCGGCGCGGATAAAGCCCTTTTCGAAGTCTGTGTGGATCTTCCCCGCCGCCTGCGGCGCCTTTGTCCCGTTCACGATCGTCCATGCTCTCGTCTCCTTTTCTCCCGCCGTAAGGTAGGAGATAAGCCCGAGCAACGAATAGGACGCCTTGATGAGCTTATTGAGCCCGCTCTCCTTGAGCCCGAACTCTTCGAGAAACACCTTTGCATCTTCGGGATCCATTTCGGCGAGTTCCTCTTCCGTTTTGGCGCATACGACGATGACCCCCGCTTTATGTTTCTCGGCGTATTCCCGCACCTGTTTCACGAGGGGCAAATTCTCTTCGTCCGCGCCCATATCCATTTCGGAGATGTTCGCGCAGTAGATGACGGGCTTTGCGGAGAGCAAAAACAAATTGTCGAGCATGATCTTTTCGTCTTCGCTTACGGGAAGGCAAGAAGCGGGTTGCTCCTTTTCGAGATGCGCCATGAGTTTTTCGAGGAAAGCAAATTCCACCGCCGCAGCCTTGTCCGCGCCGCCGCGGGCGGCGTTTCTGATCCTGTCCTGCCGTTTTTGAACCGTCTCAATGTCGGCAAGGATGAGTTCCAGATTGATCGTCTCGATGTCACGAACGGGGTCGACGGTATTTTCGACATGCGTCACGTTTTCATCCTCAAAACAGCGGACGACGTGCGCGATGGCGTCGCACTCTCTGATATGAGAAAGAAATTTATTGCCGAGCCCCTCGCCGCGGCTTGCACCCTTGACGAGCCCCGCAATGTCGACAAATTCGATGACGGCGGGGGTCACTTTTTTACTGTTATAGAGGGCGGCGAGCTTGTCGAGCCTCTCGTCGGGAACGGCGACCACGCCGACGTTGGGTTCTATGGTACAGAAAGGGTAATTCGCCATTTCGGCGCCCGCGTGGGTGATGGCGTTGAACAGCGTGGACTTGCCGACGTTGGGCAGTCCCACAACTCCGAGTTTCATATTCTTTTCTCCGAACGGTGTTTTCCTCATTATAAAACATTTTCGGCGAAACGGCAAGCCTTTCGGTTGCCTTGCGGGGAAAAATATGCTAAAATACTGCCGAATAAGGAGTTCACCATGGATCATAAGGCATACATCGCGGAAAGGCTCAAAATCGAAGGCGTCACGAAAGAGGAGATCGCAGACTCTCTCGCCGTCCCGCCCGACACTTCGCTCGGAGACTATGCGCTCCCCTGTTTTAAATTTGCAAAGCTCTTGAGAAGATCTCCCGTTGCGATCGCGGAGGGCCTCGCCGCAGATTTTAAAACGGACGGCGTGATCTCTTCCGTCTCCGCCGTAAACGGCTATCTCAATTTTAAAATCGACCGCACGGGGCTTGCGGAGGAAGTCATTCTGAAAGCTTTGCGGGAAAAATGCGCATATGGGGCCTCGGACATGGGTGCTGGAAAAACCGTCTGCATCGATTACTCTTCGGTCAACATCGCCAAACCTTTCCACATCGGGCACCTCTCGACGACCGTGCTCGGCGGCGCGCTTTACCGCATTTTTAACTTTCTCGGATACCGTGCCGTCGGGATCAACCATCTCGGCGACTACGGCACGCAGTTCGGAAAGCTCATCGCCGCCTACAAGCGTTGGGGCGACCGCGAAGAGGTGGAAAATGGCGGGATCCACGCCATCAACGATCTCTATGTCCGCTTCAACAACGAGGCGACAGAGGAGATGGAGGCCGAGGCGCGGGAATATTTTCGGCTTATCGAAAGCGGAGACAGCGAGGCGAACGAGCTCTTCAACCGTTTCAAATCCATCACGCTTGCCTATGTTGAAAAAATCTACTCCCGCCTGAACGTGCAGTTCGACAGCTACTGCGGCGAGAGCTTCTATATCGACAAGATCCCCGCCGTCATCGACGCACTCAAAGAAAAAAATCTGCTCAAAGAGAGCCGCGGGGCGCAAGTCGTCGACCTCGATGCATACGGCATGCCCCCTTTCATCGTGCTTCGCTCGGACGGCGCCTCTCTCTATGCGACGCGCGACCTCGCCGCCGCATTCTACCGCAAAAAGACATACGACTTCGATAAGTGCCTGTACGTCGTCGCCTACCAGCAAAATCTTCACTTCAATCAACTCTTCAAGGTCATCGAACTCATGGGAGAGCCGTGGGCGAAAGATATGGTGCACGTCGCCTATGGCATGGTCTCCCTCGAAGACGGCGCGATGTCCACGCGGAAAGGGAAAGTCGTATGGCTCGAAGACGTCATCTCGCGCAGTGTGGAGAAAGCCGCCGCCATTCTTGCGGAAAAAAATCCGGAACTTGCGGGCAGGGACGATATCGCGGAGCAGGTCGGCGTCGGCGCCGTCGTGTTCGGTGCACTCTACAACAATAAGATAAAGGACATCGTGTTTTCCTACGATAAGGCGCTCAATTTCGACGGGGAGACAAGCGTATATGTGCAATACACATGCGCCCGCGCCGCCTCCGTGCTTGCAAAGCTCAAAGATACCCCCCTGTGGAACGGGGAGGAAGTCGGCATGAACGCGCGGGAATTCGAACTCGTGAAAGCCGTCTCCGATTTCCCCGATACGGTTAAAGCGGCGGCGAAGAATTATGAACCGAGCATGATCGCGCGCTGGTGCGTCGACGCGGCACAGACGTTCAATAAGTTCTACATCGATTGCAGGATCGTCAACGCCGAGACGGAAACGCTGCGCAGGTTCCGCAAAGCGCTCACCGAGGCGACTCTGACCGCGCTGACGAACGCCTTGACTCTCCTCGGAATCGGCGTCCCGGAGAAGATGTGATGAGGGCGGTATTTTTCGATCTCGACGGCACGCTGCTCGATACACTGCCCGATCTCTGCGCCTGCGTCAATACGATCCTGAGAAAGTACGGCGATCGGGAAGCGACGCTTTCCGAAGTCCGCGCCGCCGTGGGAAACGGAGCGAGAAAGCTCATGGAACGTGTCCTCCCCGAAGGCGCCCCGATCGAAGCGCGCCTTTCGGAATTTCGCAGCATATATGCCGAAAACAGTTGCGTGAATACGCAAGTTTACGAGGGAGCACGGGAATGTCTTTCCGCTCTCAGGCAAAAGGGGCTGAAACTTGCCGTCATCACCAATAAGCCGCACGAGGCGACTGTGAAAGTGCTGAAAAAGTTTTTTTCACAAGATATGTTCGATTTTATCGCGGGAGACAGCGGAGATTTTCCCGTAAAACCCGACCCTGCGCTCACGCGGTATGCGGCGCTTACGCTCCGCGTAAGCCCCGCCGAGACTCTCTTTGTCGGCGACGGCGAGACCGATCTTCTGACGGCGAAAAACGCAGGCATGTGTCCCCTCTCCGCGCTCTGGGGATATCGCACCAAAGAGCAGCTCTTTGCGGCAGGCGCACGGGAGTTCGCTGAAAGATTTGAGGACATTTTGAAGTACGTCTGAATTTCCGCCGCCGTCTGTTTTTTCATTTCATTTTTTAATTTATCTTGTCTTTTTTGCGGACATGTGATATAATACATTTGCAAAATAAATTTTTAAAGGAGATACAGATATGAAAAGATGTGCAATCTGCGGCGAGATCGTAGAAGATGATGTCACCGAATGCCCCGTTTGCCATGCGAAAAAGTTTGTTCCCGTCGAGGAAGAGGGCTTTGCATGCGAACACCACGTCGGCGACGGCGTTGTGGAGGATCAAGAGGTCATGGACGGCCTCCGCGCTAATTTCAACGGCGAATGCTGCGAAGTCGGCATGTATCTTGCAATGGCAAGAGTCGCCGAACGCGAGGGCTATCCCGAGGTCGCCGAGGCCTATAAGCGCTATGCCTATGAGGAAGCCGACCACGCTTCCAAGTTTGCGGAACTTTTAGGCGAAGTCGTGACCCCTTCCACCAAGAAGAACCTCGAACTGAGAGCGGCTGCGGAAGCGGGCGCCTGCGAGGGCAAACTCAAGCTTGCAAAAAGGGCAAAAGAGCTCGGATATGACGCGATTCACGACACCGTGCATGAAATGGCAAAGGACGAGGCGCGTCACGGCGCGGGCTTTAAGGGTCTTTTAAAGAGATACTTTGGTAAATAAATTTTTTACAAAAGAAGCACAAAAGAGAAAACAGGAACGTTTGACCGTTCCTGTTTTTTCTTTTGTGCGATGGCTGCATCAGCCCAAAATCAAAATGGACAGGCCGCAGAAAAGGATGAGAGAGAGCGCGTCGACAATAGTCGTGATAAAGGGCGAGGCGACGGCGGCAGGGTCGAGTTTCACCGCCTTGACGGCGAGAGGCAACAGGCAGCCGACAAGCTTTGCAATGATGATCGTCGCGAACATGGCGAGAGATACGACCGCGCTCAAAAGCACCGTGTAGCTCTCGTACCCGAAGAGCAATCTGTCGATGAGTTGCAGTTTGCAGAAGCATGCCATGGAGAGCGTCGCCGAGAGGAGAAGAGAAACGCGCAATTCCTTCCACAAAACTTTCCATGAGTCTTTGAGGGTGAGATCGCCCAGCGCGAGAGAGCGGATGACGGTGACGGAAGCCTGCGAGCCCGTGTTTCCGCCCGTATCCATCAGCATGGGCACGCACGCGAAGAGCACGGGACTGATCGCGTTCAGTCTTCCCTCGAACGTGTTGATGATGAGCCCCGTAAAGGTCGCGCTAACCATGAGAATGAGCAACCACGGCACGCGGTTTTTATAGATAGAAAACACGCTCGTCTTCAGATACGGCTTCTGGGCGGGGAGAATAGCGGCCATCTTTTCGATATCCTCGGTATTCTCTTCCTCGATGACGTCCATTGCGTCGTCGACGGTGACGATACCGACGAGCCGCCGTTCATCGTCCACGACGGGGATCGCGAGGAAGCCGTAATCGGAGATCTTCCGTGCCACGGCTTCTTTATCGTCCCGTGTGTTGACGTAGATGACGTTATCCTCCATGACATCGGAGATGAGAGCGTTTTTTTTCGCGAGCATGAGCTCTTTGGCCGTGACGAGCCCGATGAGCCGATTTGACATATCCGTCACGTAACAAGTGTAGATAGTCTCTTTGTCGATCGCCGTCTCGCGGATACGGTCGAACGCCTTTTCCACCGTCATATCGGGCAAAAAGCGCACATATTCGATGGTCATGATCGAACCCGCGCTGTCTTTCGGATACTTGAGGAGTTCGTTGATGTACGTTCTCGTCTCGCTGTCGCTCTGGGCAAGAAGACGCTTGACGACGTTAGCGGGCATCTCCTCGATGAGGTCGACGGTATCGTCGAGGAAAAGCTCGTCCATGACCGCCTTGACTTCTTTGTCGGAGAGTTTCTTTAAAAGTTTTTCCTGCGTATCGCTGTCGATCTCGACAAACATGTCTGCAGCGAGGTCCTTGGGAAGAATGCGGAAGAGGACGGGCAGGTCTTCTTCCTTGACGTTCTCAAAGATCTCCGCAAGGTCGATCTCGTTCATCGAGGAGAGAATGGGCTTTAAAACGGAAAATTTTCTCTCCCCGAGAAGCGCGATGATCTCCTCTTCTTCGGCGATCCTGCGGGCGGCTCCCTCGGGCAAGTCCTCGATGATATCTACGGTGTCGTCGACCGAGACGTCTTCCATGACTTCTTGCAGTTCGTCGTCGCGCAACCCCTCAACGATCTTCTGTTGCACAGATGAGTCGAGAAGGACGAGGATCTCGGCGAGAAAGTCGCTTTCGAGCGCCCGCGCGAGAGGGATCAGATCCTCGGTTTCCGATAAAATTTGAGCCGCCTCTTCGGGGGAGAGTTTCCCCACGATCTCGGCGGCGGCTTCATAGTCTTTGTTTGTGAGCAGTTCTTTTAACATATCTGTCATGGCTCCACCTCCGTTCTGAAATTATGGAATGAGAGCGCAGACAACAATAGGGCCCCTGCTATTTTTGGCATGCCGAAAGGAACAAAGGCTTTCCTATGTTGTCTACGCAGCTACTTCGTCCTTTCATAGCAATATTTCTCCTTATCATTAATTAATTATTTATTTATTTCGAACATTTCTTTGCTTGGCCTGCGGACGCGTAGGGAGTTCGCCCGCGCGTCATTCTGAGCGAAGCGAAGAATCTCACGGGCCTACGAAAAGAAACGTTCAATCGAACCTTCCCCGTTCATCAATCAGGTTGGCCGCGGAAGCGTTATATGCAAGGACAATAAGGCGCAGATATGCGCCGAATTGAGTCGTCCACGGCGGAAGTAAATTCCGCCTAAGGCACATGATTTCGGAATGGTTTCGAACGTTTCTTTGCTCGGCCCTCGCTTGCCCCATTTAAAGGGGGGAGCGGCACCGTTCTTGCTCAACAGCCCTGTGGGCTGTGAGCGTGCCGCGACATGAGGCGTGGCCTCGCCGAAGAAGTTGCGGCGGTCCCTGCCGCCGCACCGGGTGGCGCGGCGTAGCCGCGTCAGGTGGGGGTTGAAGCCGAGGGCAACTCACGGGGTGCCGTTCGAAATCACCCTACCGCGATTTTTCTTTTTCCACTCTTTATTATACGCGAATGCGGAAAAAAAGTCAATGATTTTGCATTTCTTCGAGCGGAACAAAAGCGCCCTTTCCGAGGTCAAAAAGTCCCTTATCGGTGAGCTTGAGAGCGGGAATGACGGGAAGTGCCAAAAATGCGAGAGACATAAAGGGATCGAACCCTTCTTTCACCCCCATTCCGTAGGCGCGACGGCGCATCGCGGAAGTTCTCCCTACGACTTCTTCGTACGGCGCCGAACTCATCAGCCCCGCAATATCGAGCGGGAAGACTTCCTCCCCCCCGTCAAAGACGAGCGCCATACCGCCGCCCGCCTCTTTCAGCAGTGACACGACCCGCGCCATCGCCCCGTCGTCATCGCCCATGACGATGAGATTGTGGCTGTCGTGCGCGACGGTGACGCCGATCGCTCCCCCGCGAAGGCCAAAGCCCTTGACGACGCCGAGCCCGATCCGCCCCGTTGCAAAATGGCGTTCGACGACGGCAAGCTTTAAAAATTCCGTCCCCTTGACCCACAGTTCCCCCGCCGCGGCGTCGAAAAACGTTTCGGCGGTGTAGAGAGACTGAGGAGTCATCTCAATGGCACGGAGCTTTCCCCCTCGCGTGACGATCTTAAAATCTTCGGGCGAAACGTCCTTCACATGGACGGTATTTTTTACGGCGTCGGGTAAGTAGCGCTGTGCGGCGGAAAAGATGGTTCTCCCGTTTTCCGCAACGAGCATGCCCCGCTTCCAGACGGCAGCAACTTCGAAGTTCTCAAGGTCATTTACGAGTACCATGTCTGCAAAGTAATGCGGAGCGATCGCGCCGACATCTTGGACATGGTAGCACTCTGCGACGTTGAGCGTAGACATGGGTACCGCAAATTTCGCGGGAAGCCCCGCATGCACCAGACGGGCGAGAGCGCCGTTGATGTGCCCCTTTTCGAGATCCTCGGCATGCTTGTCGTCCGAACAGACGAGGAAGCGGCGGAAGTTCATACAGGTCACGGCTTTCACCCCCTCTTCCACGCTGTTCGTCGAGGAGCCGACGCGGATCTGCACATACATGCCCTTTTCCGTCTTTTCACGGAACTCTTCCGCCGTGAGGCACTCATGGTCCGTTCTGACGCCCGCGCTAAGATAGGCGTCGAGCGCGTTGCCCGTGAGGGCGGGAGCGTGGCCGTCGACGATCTTGCCGTATTTTTCTGCGGCCTGCAATTTTCTCAGAACATCTTCGTCGGCCTGCAAAACGCCGGGAAAATTCATCATCTCGCCGAGCCCGTGAAAGAGCTCCCGACTAAGTTCCGCCTCCGTCTCCCTGCCGTTGATGGCCGCGCCGCTCGTCTCAAACGGGGTAGCGGGCACACAGGAAGGAAGCTGCATTTTTATGCCGAGCGGCTGTACGCCGTCTACGGAGAGACGGCCGAGGGCTTCCCAAAGATATTCCGCGCCCGCGACGCCGCAGACGTTGACGATCTCATGCGGATCGGCGATCACGGTGCCCGTGCCGTTGCGCACGGCGAGCACAGCAAACGCCTCGGGCGACAGAAGACTGCTCTCGATGTGGATATGGGCGTCGAGAAAACTCGGCAGAAGATATTTTCCGCCGCCGTCGTATTCCCGCTTTCCCGCGAGGTTGCCGAAGCCGACGATGCGGCCGTCCGCAATGCCCACGGCGCCAAGCGCCGTCTCTCCCGTAAAGACGTTGAAGATATTGACGTTTTTGATCACAAGGTCGCATTTTTCGCGGCCCATCGCGCAATCGATACAATGTTTCATGGCTCAAGTATAACACAAGCGTCGCCCGCTTGGCAAGCGACCGACGCTTTTTTATGAGGAAGAAAATAAACGTTAACGGAAAACGGACTGCGCCTTTCGATTCCGCTCCGGAAAATCATAAGATCTGTGCCTCTCCGATTTTCCCCAAGGAAAATCGGAGAGGCACAGCAAAAAATAAACTTCTTCATATTCCCGCGCAAGATCAATCCCGAATGATGACGGTGATCCCCTCTTCTTCGGAGTACGTCCGCGATGAGACGAGCGCGTCGACGAGGTAGAGCCCCCTCCCGCGCTCCGCGTCTGCGGGGCTTAAAACGCTCTGTTCGGGCGGACGGAAGCCGTTTTCCCCGCGCACGGAGATCCTGATCCCGTCTGTCCGTTCCACGGCAAGAAATGCGCGTCCGCCGCCGTGCTGCAAAACGTTGGAGACAAGCTCGTCGATGACAAGCTTGCAATCGAACACAACGCCTTCGGGAAGATCCCCGATCTCCGCAATAATTTTTAAAAGCGCCTCTCTCAGGGCCGGAAAGCAATCGATCTCGAAACGCATCATTCCGCCATGCTCTTTTTGAGCCTCTCCCTTAATTTTTCCAAAACTCTGCGTTCCATGCGCGATACGTACATCTGCGACACGCCCATGCGGCGGGCGGTCTCCGCCTGCGAGAGTTCCTCGGTGAAGCGGAGTTTCACGAGCGTCTTCTCCTTGTCGCTGAGCGCCGTGAGCGCGGAAGAAACGGCGTCGCGCGTCTCGATGCGTTCAAACACATCATTCTCGGCGGGAATGACATCGTAAAAGTTCATGTCGCCGTCTTCGGACGGTTTGTCGAGGGAAACGACTCCGCCCGCTTCGGCAGAATACAAAACGTCTTCTTCCGAAATGCCCAGCCTTTGGGCGATCTCGTTCGCCGTGGGCTTTTTTCCAAGTTCTTTCGTGAGGTCTTCCGCCGCTCTCCGCACGGAAGCGCGGAGCTCGGAAATTTTTCTCGGCAGATGCACGAGGCGGGAACGGTCGCGGAAGTAATTCTTGATCTCACCCGCGATGGTCGGCGTGATAAACGTGGAAAATTTCAGTCCTTTGCGTTCGTCAAAACGGTCGATCCCCTTGAGAAGCGCAAGGGAAGCGACCTGATAGAGATCGTCGTATTCAACGCCGCGGCCGACAAATTTTTTTGCGAGAATGGCGGCTATGTAGAGGTATTTTTCGGCAATGAGATTGCGAAGCTCAATATCTCCCGTCTCGCGATACCTCTGAAAAAGCTCGCTCTCCGTCATTTCCGTGACCCGATCTCAAAGGAAACGGAATTGAGCTTGCCGCCCTTTTCCGTCGTCTCGACAGTGCCGAGGAGCGCGCTCAGAAGGGCGAGAGAGATCTCGTCTTCGGGAGACTCCTCTTCCTGCCCGACGCCTTCGCCTTCAACGCGGACGGAGAGGCCTTCGCTCTCGAAAAAGCGCACTCTGCCTACCGCGTAGCCCCTGTGCTTTAAAAGGAGCAAACTCTCCGTGATGCAGACTTTGCAGTCTTCGCTCGCGTCCATATCCAGACCTTTGAGCGCGCAAACGCCCCCCGCCGCCAACCGTACCGTTGTCATGAGGTCGCTGCGAAGCGGAAATGAAAGTTCAAAAATAATTTTCATCCCTCTATCTCCATGATGCGGTCGAGCGCGCAGATCACGAACAGCTTTTTGAGCTGCGGCTTGAGAGCGGTGAGCTTAAGCGTATGACCGTCTGCCTTGGCAAGATTTAAGATCTTCACAAAAGTGCCGAGCGTCGTGGAGTCGATAAAAGAAAGGCGGTTACATTCGAAAACGAGGTCCGCGGGAGTTTTTTTATACTCCCCCATGACGATATCGAAGAGCTCGTCCGAGTTTTCGGAGTCGATCTCTCCCGCAAGGGAAAATGTGAGCGGAATGCCGCCCATGATGGTAACTTCCTGCATAACTTCCTCCGCCGCACACTTGCGGCACCTTTATTGTAACGCCGAAAAAGGGCGTTCAAACTTTTTCATGAGAATTGTATCAAAAAAGCGGAAAAATGTCAATCGCCGAAAATATCGTTGAGATCCTTTAAAATCAAATCGGGTTTGTCGGGAAAATTCCCGATGTCGTCCGCGGCAGTTTCCCCCGAGAGGACGAGCACAGACTTCATGCCGCAACGGTTGGCAAAGCGGATATCGGTGTACATTCTGTCGCCTACCATGCACATATGTTGCAATTTTTCGCCTGTCAGGCGGGAGAGCGCCTCGCCCATATAGGGGTACGGTTTTCCGATCGTTTGCGCCGTTCTCTTTGCGGAACGCTCGAACATCGCCAAAAAGGAGCCGACGTCGGGAATCGAACCGTCGGGCGTCGGGCAAACGTCGTCGGGATGCGTGGCCAAAAAGGGTTTGTTTTGCCGCAAAAAGAAATCGAGCCGCCTTATCTTGTCAAACGTCAGCGTCGTGTCGTAGGCGAGAACGCAAACATCCGGGTCATTCTCGTTGAGTTCGATTCCGCTCCTTTCGAATTCTTCCCGAACGGCGTCCGTCGCGACGAGATAGACCGAGGCGCCGCGATAGCGCTCCTTCAGATAGGAAACAGTCGCCATGGCAGACGTATAAACGACGTCATTCTTCTCAAAAAGCCCCATGCGGGTGAGCTTGAGGCGATATTCGAGCTCGGTGCGGGATGAGTTGTTGGTGAGAAAGACGAGACGTTTTCCCATGCCGCGGAGTTTGCGCAGCGTGGTCGGCATCTGTCCGATGGGCTTGCCGCCGAGATACACCGTACCGTCGAGATCGAGCAAAAAAAAGTTGACCGTTTGCAAGAATTCGTTCATAACTTCTCCATGAGGCCGAAATCGCGGATGACGGCGGAAAGCCCGCCCGCTCTCTCGGGAAGATATTTGACGTCCGCGCGCAACGCTTTCGTCACCGTACCGCCGAGCATGCGGTAATTTCTGCGATATATGTGCGAATTTTGCGTAATAAGACGCAGTTCGCGCAAAAATTCCGCTCTTCTGCCGCCGAAGACGAGCGCCCGCCGCGCAAACGTCTCTTCCGTCGGAATGACCTGCCGCGCGTAAGGGATCCCCGCCTCCCGTGCCCGCGCCGCATAGTCGGGAACGACGGTTTTAAGTGGCTCTCCGCATCGAAAAAACGCAACATATAGTGCGGTTAAGCTCTCAAATGCGGCAAAATTCCCCGCGGAACGCGCCAACACTTTTCCCTCCCCTTCGCTCGTGCCGAGGCGGCGCAATGCGGCGTTTTTCAACAATATGTCGCGGTTTTTCGGCTCCTCCCCGAGCCCCGAGACAACGGCAAACGCCTTTTCGCGGTTTTCGGAAAGTTCTTTTTCCCCGAAAAAACGGGCGAGGGCGCTCTGTTCGAACAGGGCAAGGCGGCACAGCAAAAGTCGCGCGTAGCCCTCAGCAAGGGAGGGAGCGACCAGACTTTCGTCGACGCATACTTTCGCCGCCGAAAGAGGATAGACGATCCTGCCGCCGTGTAGCGGGACCTCTCCTTGAAGCTCGAAAACGCCGTCGAGTTCGCATTTCGAGGGGAAAAGGACGCACGGAATTTTGCGCACTTGCGCGTACAGCCTTGCCGCGCGCAACACGCCCTCCCCGCCGACCGCAAACACGCCGCCCGTCTCAGGCATTGCAAAAAGGGGCAATGCGTCGTCTTCCGTCACAACGCTCACGGTGCGCGGATCCCGCGCCGCAAAGGCGAGGGCGGAAAACGCGTTTGCGTCTGAAACGGCGAGAATTTTCCCCGCCGTCCGCCGCAAAAAAGCGGAAAAGCCCTCCTGAACGGTACAAAAACACAGTCCGTCCGCCGCGCCGTCTGCCCCGTCTTCGGGATTTTTCTTCAGTACGGAACTTTGGACGAATGCCATGTTCCACCTCTCTAAACGATAAATTTTGTCACAATACAGGCGATATATCCCACGGCAATGCCCAAAAGAAACATGAAGAGCAGAATGCCGAGCGCCCGTTTCGAGCCCTCTTTCCCCTTGAAGAGAACGAGATACCCAAGCCCCGCGTTCGCGACGAGCCCGCCGAGAAGCCCTCCGAATCCGATGCCGCCGAGCGCGTATACTTCGGCGAGTACGACGGAAGAAGCGCAGTTCGGAATGAGCCCGACGAGTGAACAAATCACGGGCTGCGCCCAATATCCCGCGCCCCGCATGAAATTTCCGACAAGCGCATTGCCCGCTTCCGCGTCGCCGCCGCCCAGCCCGAAAAAGAGGAAACCGAACAATAAGTTGACGAAAAGCACAAATCCCGCGACCTCGAGCGCATGTAAAAGCGGAGAGACAAAGAAGAGCGTTACATTGCTCTCGTGCTTGTGCTCGCAAACGGAGAGTTCCGCACATTCGCAACTGCCGTCTTCGTGGACATGCAGGTCGTCTTCTTCAGGCATATGTTCATGATCGTGCACATGTCCGTCTTCATGATCATGTCCGTGTTCATGTTCGTGGATGTGCATGTATTCGTGCTCGTGGCGGGCGGGAATGGGAAGAGGTTCGCGTTTTTTCGCAATGCAATCGACGAGATACCCCACCCCCGCGCCGAGGACGAGTTTGCTCAGAATGAGCGCCAGAAGCGAATAAAGTTTAAAATCCCATGCGGCATCGGAGAGAAGAAGCACGAGCAGTCCCTCGTCGCTCGTTGCGATAAACACGGAGATGAGGGCGCCGAGAGTCAGATGACGGTGCGAATATAGCTTTGCCGCCATGACAGAGAAGCCGCACATGGGAAGAATTCCCGTCGCCGTGCCGATCAGCGGCGCAAACTTCCCCGAAAGAAGGCGCGAGGGATGGCCCATTTTCGTCTTGTGCTCCATGAGCTCTATGAGGATATAGAGCACGAGAAGAAACGGAAACAACTTGAGCGTATCCAAAAGCGCGTCAACGATGACTTCCCACCACATATGCACCTCCTTATAGACTTTATCGCGTATATGATACAGAACTTTTGTGAAATTGTCAAGAACTTCTGCGCGGTTTATGAGGAAGCCGATCGGGAAAGCCCCGCCCCCGACGGGACGTCTGCGCACGAAAGAAAAAGAGCGACCGCTCAGCGATCGCTCTTTTGTAAATTCCGTTTATTTCTGTGTATCTGTGGGCTGGTCGCCTTCCGCGGGCGTATTGCCGTCTGTCGGCGCCGTCTGAGCGGGTTCGGCTTCCGCTTTCTTCGCAAGTTTTTCGTCGCGCTTCATCTGCTTCTTCATCTCTTTGGTGACAACGCGCGCCGCTTCGATCTGCGCCTTCATTTCCTGAGGCGTAGGCGGTACGAAAGAAGCGCCCTCTGCGTTCTCGGGGATCACGTCGTAGTGCTCATCGCGCTCAAGGAGCGTAGCTTCGGTCACGCCGTCGAAGAGGTGGATGTGGCGTGCGTCGAACGCAAGCTTGACGATCTGTCCGAGTTCGACCGTTGCACGCGAGGAGATCTTAGCGACCATCTGCGCCGCATTTTCGACGACGGAGGTCTTCTCGCTGTTATAGTCGAGGTCGCAGTAGATCTGCATTTCGGCGCCGAGCTTTTCGATGACGTCGATCTTGGCGTTGACGACCGTCTCGGGAGAGGTCGCGATGAAGCGTTCATCCTCGTGGATATCCTCGGGACGGACGCCGAGCGTGACTTCCTTGCCGGTATCCTTGTACTCGTCGAGGTTCTTGATGCGCTTTACCATCGTTTCGGGAAGAAGGATCCTGTTCCCACCGATGAAATTGACGTAGACCTTGCCGCCCTCGGAGGAGATCGTGGCGTTTTTGAAGAAGTTCATCTGAGGGGTCCCGATGAACCCTGCGACAAAGAGGTTGATGGGATAGTCGTAGAGGTTCTGCGGGGTATCGACCTGCTGCATAAAGCCATCTTTCATAACGACGATACGGGTGCCCATCGTCATAGCCTCGATCTGGTCGTGGGTGACGTAGATAAACGTCGTCGCGAGGCGGACGTGGAGCTTGCTGATCTCGGTACGCATCTGTGCACGGAGCTTAGCGTCGAGGTTGGAAAGAGGTTCGTCGAGAAGGAAGACCTTGGGCTCACGGACGATGGTACGGCCGAGCGCGACACGCTGTCTCTGGCCGCCCGAAAGAGCCTTGGGCTTACGGGAAAGATATTCGGTGATGCCGAGGATCTTGGCGGCTTCTTTCACGCGCCTGTCGATCTCGTCTTTGGCGATCTTGCGGAGTTTGAGACCGAACGCCATGTTGTCGTACACGGACATGTGGGGATAGAGAGCATAGTTCTGGAAGACCATTGCGATGTCTCTGTCTTTGGGAACGACGTCGTTGACGAGCTTGCCGTCGATATACAGTTCGCCCGAGGTGATCTCTTCGAGACCCGCGATCATACGGAGCGTTGTAGACTTACCGCAGCCGGAAGGGCCGACGAAAACCATGAATTCCTTATCCCTGATCTCGAGGCAGAAGTTGAAAACCGCCTGATTTCCGCCGGGATAAACCTTGTTGATGCCTTTGAGTAAAAGACCGGACATAATTTCCTCCCTGTTTGAACAGTTTTTATATAATCATTTTACAAAATTTACGCCGAGATTGCAAGAGAAAAACACAACAAAATTGCAGGCTGATTTTGTACAATATGCACAAAAAATGTCCCCGCCGTCCTCATCCCGAGGCGGGACGCGCCGCCTCGTCATTCTGAGAAACGGAACAGGACGAAAGGACGGGGACTGACCCGAAGAATCTCGCGGCGAATGTCCGTAGAGTATGCGGCGAGATGCTTCGGTAAGACTTCCGTAGACTGCGTTATGCTCGCGTTCTCGGCATGACGCCGCTACAGGCCGCCGTTGGTTTTATGGGATCCTTCGCTACGCTCAGGATGAGCGCGCGTGGCAACATGAGCGCGCGGAGCAGGATGAACGGGGGCGGGCTATCGAAAAAAGGCTCCCTGCGGGAAGCCATTTTTTGCAACATATGTGCGATTTATTTCACTTCTTCGAATGCGCTCTTGGGCTCGCCGCACAGAGGGCATACCCAATCGTCGGGCAATTCTTCAAACGGGACCTTACCGTCGTACTCATAGCCGCAGACCGTACAGCGATACTTCTTTTTCTCCTCGCCGCCGACCTTTTTGAACATATCTTTCCCCACGCCGCACAGAGGACAGACCCAATCGTCGGGCAATTCCTCAAACGGGATATCCCCGTCGTATTCATATCCGCACACCGTGCAGATATATTTTGCACCGACGTCCCCTTTGGGTTCTTCCT
This sequence comes from uncultured Clostridia bacterium, assembly GCA_947623655.1. Taxonomy (GTDB): domain Bacteria; phylum Bacillota; class Clostridia; order Christensenellales; family Borkfalkiaceae; genus Gallimonas. The sequence continues at coordinate 27,024 of CANQHG010000017.1, forward strand.
TGACATATGTGGGCGCGTTCACGCTCGTTTTTCCCTTTAATACCTTGTGATAATACGCATATGTCATGGGTGCGCCGCCGTGCAATACTTCGGCGTCGTACACCTCGCCGAGAAAGACGGTATGGGTCGTTGTCTCCATTTTGCCAATGACCTTGCAGGCAAAATAGCAGAGGCAGTCGTCGACGACGGGAAGTTTCCCGCGCACCGCATAGGGCGTCCCGGCGAACTTATCGACCTCTTTCGAGGAACGGAAACCGAAATTGCCGATGAGCTTGGGGTCGGCCTTCTCGCCCAAGACGCAAATGGAGAAATATCCCGTTTTTGAGACGCATGCATGGGTATAGTTGACCTTATTGATCGAGACGGCGATGGTGGCGGGGTCGGAAGTGATCTGCATGGCGCTGTTGGCAACGCAGCCGACGGGCCTCCCCTCGTCCCACGACGTACAGATATACACACCGTAAGATAAATTATAAAAAGCAGTTTGATTCATAATGACTCCATTGGGAAAAGTTTCTCTGTTGAAAGCGGTTGTTGTGTGCCGCGGGACGCTCATTCTGCCCCGCGCGCTCATCCTGAGCGTAGCGAAGGATCCCATAAAACCAACGGCGGCCTGTAGCGGCGTCATGCCGAGAACGGAAATTGTACGAAGTCCGTGAAGGCTGACCCGAAGCATCTCTCCGCATGCTTTACGGATCTCACCGCGAGATCCTTCGGATTAAGTCATTTCGACTTCGTTTCAAGTCCGTTTCTCAGAATGATGCGGCGGCGAGCCGGGAACCCATCAAGTCCCCTCTCAAACGAAAAGAAAAGGCGGACATGATATATCCGCCTTCGTGGTTTTTACTGCATTACTTCTTTTCGACAGGCTCGGGTACAACTTCTTTCCCATCATACCAGCCGCAGTTTGCGCAAACTCTGTGCGCCACTTTCAGTTCGTGGCAATGAGGGCACTCTACGAGCGTAGCCGCAGTCGCCTTATAGTTTGCAAAGCGCTTATTCGTTCTGCTTTTGGATTGTTTTCTCTTGGGAACAGCCATTTTACACCTCTCAATGTCGTTTATTCTGAGTCATCTTCCGCACAGGCCCTGCACAGAAGCCGCGAAGGAAGCGCAAACAGAACGCTGTCGCGCAAAAACTCCCTCAAATCGATGATCCCGTTCCGATAGCCGTATTCTTCGTCTTTGGGAAGCGGGGAAAACACGCCTTCGGCGCCGTATTCGATCTTCTCTTCGGTCTCCGCAAGGCAACGCGAACAGAGCCCTTTCAGAGAGAAAACTATCGTTCCCTCGATTTCCGTTTTATCATCTGCAAAGATCTCATACTTCAGCGCCGCTTTTACGGGGGATGAAAATTCCACAAACGGGATATCGATGAGAGCTTCGTCGCCATCGAATGAAAACTCCAGTTCTCCCGTGTAATTTTTCCTCGCAACGAGGTTGCGTACGTCGATCCTCGGAACCATTGACTGCATAATTATATTTTATTTATGACAGTCTGTCAATCGATTTTGACGGCTTTTCCTCTTCTTTTTCACGCTTTTGCGAAAAATCAAAGGAGAGCGGCCGTCTCGCGGGCGATGACGAGCTCTTCGTTTGTGGGGATCACGAGGATCTTTACCTTGGAATCTCCTGCCGAAAGATCGTGGATCGCGCCGTCGTTTTTATACTCGTTCTTCTCTGCGTCGAGCTTGACGCCGAACGCCTCGAGGCCGTTGCATATGCCCGCTCTGACCGAGGGCGTATTTTCGCCGACGCCCGCCGTAAAGACAATAACGTCGAGCCCGCCGAGGGCCGCCATATACGCGCCGACGTATTTCTTGCAGGAATAGGCGAACATGTCGAGGGCGAGCTGAGCTCTCTCGTTCCCCCCATCCGCCGCGGCGCAGAGGTCGCGGAAGTCGGACGAGACGCCCGAGACGCCGAGCATGCCGCATTTCTTATTGAGATAATTCATGCCTTCGGCAAACGTCATCCCTTTCTTGTTGCAGAGGAATTCCACGGCCGCAACGTCGATGTCGCCGCTTCTCGTCCCCATGGGAACGCCCGCAAGGGGAGTGAAACCCATGGACGTGTCGATGCATTTCCCGCCTTTTACGGCAGAGATCGAAGAGCCGTTGCCGAGATGGCAGGTGACGATCTTCAATTCTTCGGGTTTTTTGCCGAGATATTCCGCCGCCGCCTGCGATACATACTTGTGCGATGTGCCGTGGAAGCCGTATTTTCTGACCTTATGTTCCTTGTAGTCGTTATAATCGATGCCGTAGAGATAGGCATAGGGCGGCATGGTGGCGTGGAAAGAGGTATCGAATACCATCGCCATCTTTTTTTGCGGCATAATGGCGCGGCAGGCGTTGATGCCGAGGATCGCCGCGGGATTGTGGAGAGGCGCAAGTTCGGAGAGAGGAAGAAGCGCTTTCATCGTCTCGTCGGTGACAAGCGTCGTTTCTGTGAACGTCTCGCCCGAGGCGACCACGCGGTGCCCAACGGCGTCGATCTCGTCCATCGACTTGATGACCCCCGCCTTTTCGTCGACAAGTTCCTTGAGGACAAGGGAGATGGCAGCGGTGTGATCGGGAAGTTCCTGTTCGACGACATAGGTTTCCCCGTGCGCCTTGTGGGTAAGTTTACCGCCGTCGATCCCGATGCGTTCACACCCGCCCTTTGCGATGACCTCTTCGGTCTCCATGTTGATGAGTTGGTACTTGAGGGAAGAACTCCCTGCATTGATGACTAAAATTTTCATGATATACTCCGAATTTGAAATTCAAAATTGTGGTTCGCTCATGCTGAGCGCAAGCGAAGCATCTCATAAACCCACGGAGCCCGTAGGTTTGCTTGGATTCGCTTCGCTCAGAATGACGCGCGGGCCGGCGCCCGACGCGTCCGCGGGCCGAGCAAAGAAATGTTCGAAATCATTCCAACATCATGCGCCTCAGGCGGAATTTACTTCCGCCGTGGGCGACTCAATTCGGCGCATACCTGCGCCTTGTTGTCTTTCAAGGAAGCTCAATTCGTGGGGAGATAAGGCTCCGGAATGTAATAAGCCGACCCCTCGAACGATTTCTTTTGCAAATGCAAAAGAAATCGTTCGAAAAATCTTACTTTGCCTGCAACGCAGTTATTGCGACGGCGCAGACGATATCGGCCGTTTTGCACCCGCGCGAAAGGTCGTTCAAAGGCTTCGCAAAGCCTTGGCAGATCGGGCCGATCGCCTGGAACCCGCCCAATCTCTCCGCGATCTTGTAGCCGATGTTGCCCGCCTGCAGATCGGGGAAAATGAGCACGTTCGCATGGCCGGCAACGGCGGAACCGGGCGCCTTGAGCTTTGCGACCTCGGGTACGAGCGCCGCGTCGAACTGCAACTCGCCGTCGAGCAAAAGATCGGGCGCTTTCTCCTTTGCGATACGGGTCGCTTCCTGTACGAGGGTAACATTGTCGTGCTTGGCGCTTCCCTTTGTGGAGAAAGAGAGCATGGCGACGCGGGGAGTGAGGCCTGCGATCTCCTTTGCGCTCTTCGCCGTTGCGATGGCGCAGTCGGCAAGGCCTTCCGCCGTGTATGTAGGATTGAGCCCGCAGTCGGCAAAGACGAGCATGTTGTCTTCGCAGTATTTATTGCCGAGCGCGGGGGCGACCATGAGATTGAAGCTGGAAACGGAGCTCACGCCGGGCGCCGTCTTGATGATCTGAAGCCCGGGGCGGAGTGTGTTCGCCGTGGAATGGCATGCGCCCGAGACGAGGCCGTCGACGTCGCCGCTTTTCAGCATGAGAGCGCCGAAGAATGTGCTGTCTTTGGCCTGTTCTTGGGCCTGTTCTTCCGTCATGCCCTTTGCCTTTCTGAGTTCGTATAAGAGCGCGGCATATTCTCCGAGCTTATCGCTCGTTGCGGGATCGACGATCTCCACGCCGCTGAGGTCGACGTCGGGATTGCGTCCCGCGATCTCCTGCGCGTTGCCGAGAAGAACGATGCGGGCGATCTTGTCGCGCACGCACTCTGCGGCCGCTTTGACGACGCGGCTGTCTTCCCCCTCGCACAAAACGATCTTCTTGTTCAGGGCCTGCGCCTTCTTTTTGATGACGCCTACGATCGTGCCGCTCTCGGCGATCTCCCGCGCGGCAGATTTGAACTTTTCAACAAAATCCATAGTTTTTTCTCCGTTGAACACTTTATTTTTCTCTCTGCTTTGTGTATAATGATAAGCAGAGGAAATCTTTCCGTTCTATTATACAACAATCGAGCGGACTTGTAAAGAAAAAAATGAAATTCTGTGCGATAATTTGCGAATATAACCCCTTTCACAACGGCCACAAATACCTGTTTTCCAAGGTAAAAGAGGCGGGATACGAACATATCCTGTGTCTCATGAGCGGCAATTTCGTACAGAGGGGCGAAGAAGCGGTCTTCGGGAAATATGTCCGTGCCCGCCACGCCGTGCAAAACGGCGCCGACGCCGTGCTCGAACTTCCCGCCTGCTTTTCGGTCTCCCCCGCCGAACTCTTCGCACGGGGCGCCATACATATCCTCTCGGCGCTCGGCAATGTGGAAGCGCTCGCTTTCGGCTGTGAAAGCGGCGATAAGGCGGAGTTTTTAAGGGTCGCAAAACTGTTGTCCCGCGAGGACAAGTCCTTTAAGAACGCCCTCAAAGAAAACATGAAAGACGGGACTTCGTACATACGCGCCCGTAATGCGGCCATTCTTTCGACGGGGGGAGAGATCGGGGAAAGCTTTCTTTCAACGCCGAACAATATCCTCGGGATCGAGTACTGCCGCGCCCTGCTCGCGGAAAAGAGCGCGATCGAACCCCTCCCCGTTCTCCGTACGGGAAGCGGACACGGCGACCTCGTGCCCAAAGAAAATTTTTCTTCCTCTTCCGCCATCAGAGAAAGGATGAAAAAGGGCGCGCGCAAGGATCTGAAGCTCCTGAAAGCCAATCTTCCGCCCGACGTCTACGCCGATTGCGCCGAATACAGAGAACTCCCCTATAAAAGAGCCGCGCTTTTAGCCCTGTTGCGGGCGGAGCGGGAGAAGATCGCGCTTGCGCCCGACTGCTCGGAAGGGCTCGAAAACAGACTTCTCTCCATGGCGAAGACCAATCCCGATTACGATGCCCTGCTTTCGAAAGTCGTCTCCAAGCGATACACCGCGTCCCGCCTGAGGCGCATCCTCATGCAGAATTTTTTGGGCGTGAGCGTGAAAGAAGTCAAAAATTTTCTGTCCGTCCCGCTGTATGCCAACGTGCTCGCCGTAAAAAAGGAGGGCGCCGAAGAGATCTTGTCGTCCCTTGCGGGCGGCATCCCCCTCATCGCGCGGAAGAGCGACTATTTGTTGCTGAAAAAAGACGCGCTCGCCTGTTTTGAACGGGACGTCCGCGCCAACGATCTCTACAACGTCCTGACGGGCGCATACACGAGCGAATTTTTGACGCTGTTTGTATAGATCATAACAAAAAAAAGTGCACTTATGCTCGCATAAGTGCACTTTTTTTGATGAGATCAACCGACGAGGCCGCTGCCCGTGATGGTCGAATAATTGTTCATGAACATCGCCATGCTGCGGGTCGTGTTTGCGTCGGAGCCGAGGGTCGTGATCGTGAAGCCCGACTTGTTCTGATCGCCCAGCCATGCGGGACGGACAACGCCGTAGAACGTCTTGTTGCCGCTGTCTTTGTTGTTCGTTCCCTTGAGGGTCTCGGTGAAGTTGAAGACGATATATCCCTTACCGTACATCTTCCATGTGCCGAGCGCCGTGCCGTTCTCTTCCGTGATCGTGTGATCGCTCTTTAAGAGCACGTTGCGGGAGACGTTCTGAATGTTGCTGAAATTGCCGCTCGCAGTGTCGCGCTGATTGATCATGACGACCATCTTGAATTTATACGCGCCTTCAGACTTCGTTTCGGTGTATTTGAAAAGTTCTTCTTCCGATACCGCTCTGTCTACTTCGAGGCCGTAGCGGTTGGGGTTGATGACGATGTAGCCGAGGCTGTTGAGATAGTATTGATGGATCTGGGTAAGGAAAGCGCCCGTGTCTTTGGGAGCATTTTCCTTGGGGATACGGGTGATGTACGCCGCGAGGTCAACGCCGTCTTTGGTCGTGTAGAGGTCGTTGTGGCCGGGGAGAATGATGTCGTACTCCGTGACGCCCGCACCCTTTTCGGCCCACTTGAAAGCGCCCATGTATTTATTGCCCGAGTTACCGCCGCTGTCGGGGCCGACGTTGCGGACGATGCCGCCGCCAACGGACTTATAGACGCCCCAGACGCTCTCGCTTCTGCCGCCCCACATCTGATAGTTGTCGTCAAGGCCGTCGTAGGAGTGCATGGAGTAGTAATACGTCTTGCCGCTGCCCTCGAGAAGCTGTTCGTTCTCATCCATGATCGTCACATTGTCGTGACGCGCGATCACGGGCGCCTCCATGTTGGCCTTACTGATGTTCTTGCCGTAGTAGTCGTGTTCCCAGCCGATGCTGTCGCTCGACACGTTGCCGAAATCGTCTTGAATGTCGTTGACATATGTGCGGATCTGCTCATGCGTCTGCCAACCCTTGCCGTCTTTCCGCATACCCGTCTCGGGATCGAGCTCGATCATATAGTCGCCCGAGCCGAAAGAGCCGTATGCCATGTACATCTTTCCGTCGGGAGAATAGATGATCTGCGGGTCGATGCCGTTGACGTCGGCAACAGTCTCATGGCGCTGAAGGGAAGATTGCATCAAAACGACGGGATCGCCGTTTGCGTCTTTTACGGGCGTGAACGTTCCGGGAAGCGTCGATCTCGAATGATAGAGAAGGATGCAGGCGCGGGCATAGACATTGCCGTCGATGAGCATACCTTCATCGCTACCCGCGTCGTCGACAACGCAGGTATACAGCCAATAGCCGCCCGTGGGGCAAGGCACGATGTCGGGCGCCCACCAGCTCGCGTCGTCGGAACCGTAACCGCTCGTCGTGCCGTCGTAGAGCCATTTGCCGGCCTTGGTGTTGACAAATTCCTCGTCGCGGGTCTCTACGTCAAACGTTCTGCCGATGTATTCCCACGTCACAAGGTCGGTCGAAGAGTGAATCGCATTTCCGTATGTCTTCTCGCCGTCGACCGTCGTCTGATCCGCCCAGCCCGTCGAGAAGAGATAGTAGGTGGATTTCCCCGACTTGGGATTGACGACTTCCACAAACGACGGGTCGTGCGTGTGGCCGAGCAAGCTGCTCGAAGACTCGGCGGTATCGGGACCGAGATCGGTGTATTGATATCCGGGATTCTCGACGTAGGCGGGCGCAACGGTGAGTCTGCCGTAGTTGCCGTTTGCGTCGGTGAAGACGATCGTTCCCGCGCCGACAGCCGTGAACACACCCGTATCGGCATTGTAAGTCGCGATGTCGGTGTAGTTCTTAGATCCCGTGGAGACGAATTTGGAAGTGTCGAGTCCCTTGGGCGCCGTATAGGTAGTGTCCTCTGCGGAGAGGGCCATGCCGTCGTCGAGGTTATCGTAGCAGATCACGCCTGCGCCTAAAAAAGAAGCCGTTTTTCCGTCGTCGGGCTTGGGATCGGGATCGGGATCGGTATTCTGATTCTGATTGTCGCCCGTGGAAGGCGTATTGTCGTTACAGCCGGCGAGACCGATGACGGAGAGCGTCATGGCGCCCGCGAGCAGGAACGGCAGCCATTTAAAATGTTTCATTGTCTTTCCCCCTGAAATTATTATAAAATCATTATAATCCATTTGCGGTCATTTTTCAAGCCCTGATTTCGATTTTTTCCGAATTATTTCAGAAAACTCCTTTTTTTGTCCATTTCCGCCCCTTTTGACGCAAGAATTTTGCGCCGAAAGGAGACTTCGCTCCCGAAAATGGCTTGGCGGGCCGCCTTTTTCGGGGATCGGACAACAGCCTCGGCGCGCTTTTCGCACAGAGCAGGAAAGCGCCGCACGTTTCCGCGCGGCGCTTTCCTTTGAGAGAATATGAAAAATATGGTATAGGCGATGTTTTCGGCCACGGGAAATATCCCGACAGCGTTTTTATTGTACAGCGCCTACGTGTTCAATTTGTGAAAGATCTATAAAAGATGTATTAAAGATATTTTTGTGCGATTCTCTCGCCCACGCGCAGACCGTCCGCCGCCGCCGACATGATGCCGCCCGCATAGCCGCAACCCTCGCCGCAAGGGTAGATATTTTCTTTTCCCACGGCCATGAGATCGTCGCCGCGTTCGATGCGGACGGGAGAACTCGTGCGCGTTTCGGGTCCCGTGAGCACGGCGTCGAAAGAGGCAAATCCCTTGAGCCGCGCGTCCATGTCGGGAACGGCGGCCCGCAGAGAGGACACGACAACGGTCGGGAGATAGCTTTCAAGGGGCGCAAACGCCGTACCGCGCGCATAAGAAGGCATAACTTCGCCGAAGAAATAACTCTCTTTCCCCGCGAGAAAGTCCCCCATGAGCTGGACGGGCGCCAGATAGTTTCCGCCCGCCGCCGCATACGCCGCCCGCTCGATCGCGCGCTGGAACGCAACTCCCGCGAGCGGATGTTCCGAGCCGAAATCTTCGGGCGTCACTTGCGCGATGAGTGCGGAATTTGCGTTTTTTCCGTCCCGCGCGAAGTTGCTCATGCCGTTCGTGACGACGCCGCCCTCCTCGCTCGCCGCGGGTATGACGACGCCCCCGGGACACATGCAGAACGTAAAAGCCGCTCTCTCCCCCGCATGGGAGACGAGCTTGTAGTCCGCGGGCGGAAGGGCGAGATAGCCGCTGCCGTACTGCGCCCTGCCGATCGCCGTTTGCAGATGTTCCACCCGCACGCCGACGGCAAACGGCTTCTGTCTGATACAAAACCCGCGGGAGAGCAGCATGCCGAATGTATCCCTCGCGCTGTGGCCGACGGCAATGACGAGTTCATCCGCGTCTTCCCTCACGCCGTTCACATATATGCCCGAGAGCTTGCCGTTTTTTGTTTCGATATCCGAAAGACAGGAAGAAAAGCGCACCTGACCGCCGTTTTCCAGCACATATGTGCGCATTTTTGAGACAATGCCCCTCAGATTGTCGCTGCCGATGTGCGGCTTCCCGAGATAAGCGATCTCCTGCGGGGCGCCGAATTTTACGAACAGATCGAGCACTTCCCTGTTGAGCGGGGAATTGGTCTGCGTGTTAAGTTTTCCGTCCGAAAACGTTCCCGCGCCGCCCTCGCCGAACTGCACGTTGCTGTCGGGCGCGAGAACGCCGCTCCTTAAAAAGTTCTCCACGTCTTTCGCCCGCTCCTCCACGGGCCTGCCGCGCTCGAGAAGTATGGGCCGAAGACCGTGGCGGATGAGCTGAATGGCGCAAAACAGTCCCGCCGGGCCCATTCCCGCCACATAGATCTTCGGTTGCTTGCGCGCCTGTCCGTAGGTCGGTTGCACGGTCGGCTCGGCCTTTTCGGAACATTCCACGGTATAGACCCAACGGATATTGGCTTTATCGCGGGCGTCGAGAGATTTTTTGAGGATGCGGAAAGATGCGACGGGCGCATGGAGTTTTTTCTCGCAGATCTTCACGAGCTTTCCCTCCCGCTCCGACGGGCTCAGATACAGATTGTTGACGACAAGCTTCATATTCCCTCCGACACGATATGCGCGGACGTGAACGCCCATTGCAGGTTATATCCCCCGCAAACGCCGTCGACATTTAAGATCTCGCCCGCAAAATACAGGCCCTTTCGGAAGAGGCTCATGAGATTTTCGTCCGTCTCCCCGAGCGGAATGCCGCCCCGCGTCACCTGCGCATAGTCGAAGCCGAGCGTGCCCGTCACGGTGAGCGGGAAATTTTTGACGAGAGCGACGGCGTTCCCCCGCGCCTCGAGCATGCGGCCGAGCCCGTTGTTGACAAGGCAAAGCATGCCGCCCCGCCGATACGCCCCCTCGATCTTTTCGGCGGGAACGTCGGGAAGAAAATCGAGCAGAACGGCGTCTCCTTTCCGCGCATACGACGAAGCTTTGAAAACGGCGTCGCCCGAAAGGCCGCTTTCGGTGAAGAGAACGTCCCCTCTCGTCTCGAAAATCAGCGACTTATTGCGCAAAATCTTAAGATTTGCGTCCGTGCGGATCCCCTTGAGCCCCCGTACTTCCGCGGGATCGCAACGAAGTTGCACGAGGGCGGGAGAGAGCTGCGTCACAGTGTGCCCGAACGGCGCCGCCAACGCATATGCCGTTCCGTCTGTCCCGAAATTTTTTGCCGCCTTTCCGCCCGCGGCCAGCACAACTGCGTCCGCGTTCATCTGTCCGCAGTCCCATTTGATACAAAAATCGTCGACATATGCGACGGAATTCACATGTGCGCCGAAGACAACTTTAACGCCGAGCCTTTCGATCTCGCGGCGGAAGAGATCTGTAACGGCCGAGGCCTGCCGCCCCGCGGGATACACTCTTCCCCTTGCGTCGGGCAGAAAGATCCCCCCCATGCTCTCAAGGAAAGAAACGGTATCCTTTTCCGAAAAACGCGCTAAGGCGCGGGCGACCTTGTCGGAACCGTCCGAAAAATAATATTGCGGGCCCATATTGAGGTTGGTAACGTTCCCCTGCCCGTTACCGCTTGCCGAAAGTTTGCGCCCGAGCCGCTCTCCCCGTTCCAGAACCGTAACGTCATTTCCCCTCTTCGCAAGCATGACGGCGACCGCCATTCCCGCCGCACCGCCGCCGATTACCGAAATTTTTTTCATATTTCTATCTTACAGCAACCAAAATTTTTTGTCAAACATTGACAGGTGGATTTTTTCGTGTTAAAATATGATAGAAAAAGGAGTATATCAATGCAATATAATTTAAATAACGCTTTTACGGATTACATCAAAAACCGCGAAAATCTTCCCCTGCTCATTATTCTTGCGGCGATCGTCTTCGTGATTCTCGTGCTCGTGATCGTCATGGTCGTCCGCACCGTCAAGACGAAAAAACGCAGCAGACGCGAAACGGAAGAGGCCGTACGTGCGCTCGCGAACGTTCCGCCGGACGAGGAATATATGCCTTATTCCCCCGAAAATGAGATCCGCACGGCTTCCGAACAGACGGAAGAGAAACCCCAGGCATCGGAGGCAGAAGAAACGCCCGCAGAGACTCCCGCAGAAGTGAAAGAAGAAACAACAGAAGAACAAGCGCCTCAGGAAGCTCTTTCCTCGCCCGAACAGACGGCCGAAGAGCCCGCGGCGGAAGAAATGCCGCAAGAAACAAGCGATATGACGGAAAAAACGGCGCCGATCGCAGCCGAAGAACATAAGGAGGAAGAAACAATGGCAGCAAAGAAACCCGCAGAGCCCGCCCAAAAGGCTGAGCCCGCAAAGAAAGAAAATAAAATTCCCGCCAAGAAACCCGAACCCAAGGCGCCTGCAAAAAAGGCTGAACCCGCAAAAGTTTCGGCAGCTAACGGCAAGTGGGTCATCGAAGCAGTCAAGGGCAAGTTCTGGCTCAACCTCATTGCCCCCAACGGACAGGTCATGCTCGAAAGCCCCACCGCATATGCGTCCCTCTCGAGTGCGAGATCGGGCATCAAGACCTATCAGGACAACATCGCCGCCAACCGTCTCGAGATCACCGAACACAAGAACGGCGATTCGCAGGTACAAGTACTCACCGCAGGCGGCAGATTGCTCGCAACGAGTTCGACCTATTCCTCCCGCGCGCAGGCGGAAAGCGCCAAAGACTCCATTAAACGCTGGGCTTCCACCACTGCCGTCGAGGAGATCTCAGAGAAGTAAAAGCTCCGAAAACTTTAAAAACAGCGACATATGTCGCTGTTTTTTGTTGTTTTTATGCCGAAAACTTCTTTCACTCTCCCCAATTTTCAATCGTGCGGGACTTGCCGATCACAGCAAAGATGTCGGCGAGAGCGTCGGTATCGGCCTGTTCGATGAGCCCGCCGTCCGCAAGCTTCCGCGTCTCGAACGAGAGCGGAATTCGCGCATATGCGGGGAATTTGAACTTATTTTTGAGTTCTTCGATGCGGCTCGGACCGAAGATCTCGTGCGCCTTTCCGCAGTCGGGACAGACAAAATAGCTCATGTTCTCTACAAGACCGAGAAGCGGAATATTCATCATATTCGCCATATTTACGGCCTTTCCGACGATCATTTCGACGAGATCCTGCGGGGTCGAGACCACGACGACGCCCGAGAGCGGGATCGATTGGAAGACGGTCAGTGGCACGTCGCCCGTTCCCGGGGGCATGTCGATAAACATGATGTCGAGATCCCCCCATTCGACATCCGTCCAAAACTGCGCCGCCGCGCCCGCGATGAGGCTCCCGCGCCAGACAACGGGATCGTCCTCGTGCTCGAGAAGAGAATTCATCGACATGAGTTTGATGCCGCTCCGCGTTTCGACGGGGAGAATGGCGCCGTCGGTACCGCGGGCGAGCTCTTTCACGCCGAATGCCTTGGGAATGGACGGGCCCGTGATGTCGGCGTCGAGAATGCCGACGCGCAGTCCCATCGCACGCGCACGGACGGCGAGAAGCGCCGTGACGAGGGATTTCCCCACGCCGCCCTTGCCGCTTGCGACGGCGACGACCCGCTTGACGCTTGCGTTTTTGTTGATAGGTTTGATGAAGGACGTCTTGTTCCGCGTCCCACAATTACTGCTACAGGTGGAGCAGTCATGCGTACAGTTTGCCATAAGTCTATTGTAGCATGATTTCGGCAGAATAGCAAGCTTTTTTGTGAATGACACCCCTTCCGCCACTGCGTGGCACCCACCCCTCAAGGGGTGGGCAAGCGCGGCGGCGGTAACGCCGCCGCGCTCATCCTGAGCGCAGCGAAGGATCCCATTAGACTTACAGAGGCAGCTGCTCCACTGGTCTAATGGGATTCTTCGACCCCTGTGGGGCCTCAGAATGAGCGGTACCCCTTGGCTCCCCTTATAGGGGAGCTGTCACGCATTGACTGAGGGGTTTTGGACCCCTATCCCCCCTTACTTCCCCTAAGAGGGGAAGCAAGGGATTTCCCCACTGCAATTTTTCATTTTTAATTTTTAATTTCCATTATCGCTTGCTTTTTTCCCGAAAATAGCGTATACTGGATATGCTGATAGGCGGGGAGTTAGCGGTGCCCTGAATCTGC
>CANQHG010000018.1 GCA_947623655.1 uncultured Clostridia bacterium
GAGGGTGGTCTTGCCGCAGTTGGGGTTTCCCGCCAAGGCAAACTTCATCATTTTTTCACCTCCATGGTGACGAGTTCGGCCTCCGTCTTGCGGAGCGTGAGTTCGTACCCGCGGATCGTCACTTCGATGGGATCGCCGAGGGGCGCCTTTTTACGGAGCAGGATCTCTGCGCCCGGGGTGACGCCCATGTCGAAGAGACGGCGGCGGATCCTGCCTTCGCCCGAGACGGTTTTGACGACCCCTTTCTCGCCGACGGCAAATTCGCTCAAGAGCTTTGTTGTCATATATGTTCCTCCAAATTTCATTTACGAATTGATTTTTGCACTCAAGTTGAGGCGTATCCGAGAGGATCTCATAAACCTACGGAGCGCCGTAGCGGCGTCATGGTGAGCTCCGTCGAACCATCACCTGATTTCTTTGCTGCGGTGATCCTTCGACACGACGCAAGGACAGCCTCGGCTCAGGATGACGTGATCGCAATAGTCCGTAGACGCTCCGCGAGATTCTTCGGATCAAGTCTTTGGACTTCGTACGACCGCCGCCGCTCAGAATGACGCGGAGCTACTTCCGTAGGTCTGCCGGGATTCTTCGGTCGCTATGCTCCCTCAGAATGAGCGGGATCCTCACGCAACATAGATCCGCGAAGCGACGTTTTTATCGAGAGCGAGACGCCCCTCTTTCACGCGGCAGACGGCTGCGCCACCGCTCGCCGACAAAACTGTGATCGTCCCGTCGACAAGGATCCCCAAATTTGAAAGATGTTTCCTCGTCTTGTCGTCTGCGGCAATTCTGACGATTTTTACTTCCTGTCCGATAGGTGCAAGCAATAACGGCATACGGTCTCCTCTTTGGTTCGCTTCTGCGAACTCTTCGTCTTAATATATGCCCGCGACTTGCGGGCCATGCGTTCGCCTTTGCGAACTGTGTTTATTCTATCACCTTTTCGGGGCCGTGTCAACTGTTTTGAGGTACTTTTTTTCAAAAAAGTTCGCAATAGCGAACTCTTTTTTTTCGATCATGGCCCGACGGTCGGTCGTGACGATCGGAATGAGCGTGCGAAACAATGATTTATGCTTGACTTTTCGGAAAAATACAATATAATAGACTTTGAAAACACTTAAAGGTGCGCATATGACGGAACAACTCAAACAATTTTTAAAAACTTCGTACACCGCCTATCAGGCAGTGGAAAATGCCGAGGCTTTTTTGCTTCAAAATGGTTTTACGCAACTTGACGAGGGCGGAGAATGGAAGCTCGTACGGGGCGGACGCTATTTCGTGACGCGGGGCGGCAGCAGTTTCATCGCTTTCCGCTACGGCGAGGGGCCGTATAAGATCGTCGCCTCGCATACCGATTCCCCCTGTTTCAAGCTCAAAGAAAATGCCGTGCAACAGAGCGGCCCCTATGCGCGGCTCAATGTTGAAGAATACGGCGGCTGCATTCTCTACTCTTTCTTTGACAGGCCTCTCCGCCTTGCGGGAAGAGTGTTGCGGGAGACGGAGAACGGCGTCGGGGCGGAGACGTTTGTGAGTAATTTCCTCGTCACAGTCCCCTCCCTCGCCGTCCATATGAACAGGGACGTCAACGACGGGTTCAAACCGGACAGACAAAACGATATTGAGCCCCTGCTCTGTATCGGGGAAAAAGATCTTGCGGAACTTCTCGGCGGAAATATCGGCTATGACCTCTACGCCGTGCCAGACGAAGAGCCTTATACGAGCGGCGCGGACGGAGAATTCCTCTCCTCCCCCCGTATCGACAACCTCACGAGCGTGTACGGTTCGCTGTTGGCGCTTGCGGACGACGCCTGCTGCGGAAACTGCATGATCGCCTGTTTCGACAGCGAGGAGATCGGGAGCCGTACGCGGCAGGGCGCGGCGGGAGACTTCTTAAAGAGCGTAATATCGCGCATAAGTGCGCCAAAATCGGAAATCGAGGCCCTGCTTTCGCAGTCGTTTTTGATCTCCCTCGACAACGCCCACGCCGTTCATCCCAACCGTCCCGAAAAATGCGACCCCACCAACAGACCCGTGTTGGGGGGCGGCGTCGTCATCAAGGGACATGCGGGCGGCGCGTACACGACGGACGGTCTCACTTCTGCCGTCATCAAAAAGATCTTTGCAAAGGCAGACGTGAAGTATCAGACATTCTACAACCGTTCGGACATGCGCAGCGGCAGTACGCTCGGAGCGATCAGCCTCACGCAGGCGAGCATCCCCTCCGCCGATCTCGGGCTCGCACAACTCGCGATGCATGCCGCGGTCGAGACGATGGCGGCAAGCGACTTCGGCGAACTCGTCAAGGGACTGAAAGCGTTTTTCTCCTCGCATATCGTCATGAAGACGGACGGCGCGGAAATCGGCTGATTAGATAAAATTACGGGCTCTCCCAAAGGAGAGCCCGCGTTTTTTTGTTTTTTTATGTTGTCCCGTCTCCGTCGTGCTCGTCGGGAAGATCGATCTTTCCCTCTTGCGGGCGCGCCTGAAGAAGCCGCTTTTCCTCCTCTTCGCGCCGCTTTTTTCTCTTTTTGGATTGCACGGAAAGCACAACGATCACGACCGCCGCCCCCGCAACGACAAAAGAGAGCGTTACGATCGCTACGATCAGGGGCACATTGCCGTCGTTGTTGAACGATAGATTCAAATCTCCTGAAAGGATACGCTCTTGCTCGGAAAGAGTGAACGTAAGCTCGCCGAGAGGCAAATTTTCGCGGGTAAGCGTGTAGCCGCCCTCCCGCTGTTCGAAATCGAGAGAGCTGTCGGAGAGGTAATACGGCGTGTCGACGTCGATGGTGAGCTGTCCGAACTTCCCCCATTTCTGTGCGGGAGAGAGGAGATAGCGATAGGAAAAGAGACTTTGGGAATGCGCTTCGTCTACCGTGGGATAAATGGGCGCCGAAACGGTATTGACGACCCTCCCCCCCGCCGGCAGGGAAAGAGAGTACTCAAACCACTGCATGAACGCTTCTGGCCGTTCGAGCTCTTGCGGTTCGAAGGAAGAACAGCACGTCCGGAGATACTTTTCGGACTCGATCGCGTCGATAAACGCATTTTCCCAATCGCCGTTCAGCATGTCGCTTTCCCCTTTGAAAGAGAGGACAAAATCCGAAAAAACAGTCTCTTCGCGGCTCTCAAGCGTGATCGAGGCGCTCTCGTCGATGACGGCGCCTCCCCTCTCGTAGCGGAAGACGCAGGTCTCCGTATCGGAAATGTCCTCGCCGAGCACATAGACGGAAAAGTTCAGCGGACTCTCCCTCACGCAGTCGAAACTGTGGGTGAGCTTCGCTTTTCCGTTTTTGACCGAATAATTGCAGCTTTCGGAACAGAAGACGCGCGTCCGCTCTGCCGACGCCCCGAACGAGAACGCAAAATTGGTGTAGTCGAAATCGATCTCACGGCTTGCGGCCTCTATGCGGTAGTTGTATACCGTAACGGGCAGATCGTCCCGATAGAAGTCTTTTCTGTCCCCGTACAGCCGCGAAAGTCCCTCTTCGAGGTCGAATGTGCCGCCGCGGTCGGGCTGTCCGTTGATCGTGTGGCGCAGAGTATAGGGTACGTCTTCCCCATCTTTTTTGATCTTATAGCCGAGGGAAGCCCTGTCGAGCTCCTCGCCGTAGGGATAATACTCGGGCAATGTCCCGAGCGGAAAGACGAGAGTGAGGTCTACGGGCCCATCCGTCGGATTGAAAAACGTATATTCCGCCGTAAAACCCCCACAGTAGTTCTTGAAAGTTTCGGCGTCTCCCCCGAGCATATCGGTGGGAAACGTACCGAGCGTAAAACTCAGGTGTTCTTTTTCCACTTCCACGGGACAACGGTCCCCCGCGAGGATCGCACCCATGCCGCTTGCGCCCTCCCAATAGGGCGGCGCGGAATTGGCGGATACTTTTTCGGGCCTCCGCAGCGAGACCGAAACGCCCGCCGCCGACAACGGCACGGCGAGCAGAAGGGCGCCGACTCCCCTGTATTTCATCTCTGTTCCTCCTTATTCTCCGATCTGTAGAGCGGAAATTCCACCCAAAAACAGCTCCCCTTTCCCACTTCGGAAATGACTCCGAACGGAATATCGTGCTGTAATAATATATTCTTTACAATGGAGAGCCCGAGGCCCGACCCGCGGACGGGACGCTTGTGCGTGCTCTCCGAGCGGTAATATCTGTCCCAGATGGTGTCCACTTCGTCGGGGGGGATCCCCTTGCCCGAATCGATGACTTCAAGTCTCGCCCAACGGCCGTCTTTTTCGGTGAGTTTGACGCGTACGCGCTTGTCTTCTCCCGTATAATTGACGGCGTTGCCGACAAGATTATAGACGACCTGCCCGATACGGCTCCTATCGGCCCGTACGACGAGCCCCTCATCGATGACCGTCTCGATCTTGTAACCCTGCGTTTCGCCGAGATAGTCGAAACGGGAGAGGATGCCGCCGACTTCTTCCGAAAGATCGAACACAGTCCGCTCCTCGGCGCCGCCCGCTCTGAGTTTGGAAAGATCGAGGACATCGGAAACGAGGGCCGTCAGTCTGTCCGTCTCGTCGATGATGATCTGCGCGTGGGCGTCCCGCTTCTCTTTGTTATCCCCCGAGATCTCCAAAATCATGGACGCATAAGCCTTGATCATGGTGAGCGGCGTCTTGAAATCATGCGAGACGTTGGCGATGAGTTCGCGCTGGACCCGTTCTGCCTTGGAGATCTCCGAACGGGCATGATCGAGCGCTTCCGAGAGTTCCTCGATCTCCGAAAAGAAGTGATCTTTTTTGATCTCGAGCGCATAGTTCCCCCGCGCCAGCTCCTTGGCTTCCTCGGTAACTTCCGCAACGGGCCGCGCGATGAGCGCAGAGAGAAGTCCGCCGACCGCAAATGCGGCGACGACGGCAGAGAGCGAAGCGATCAGGGAAATGTAGCCGAAACCGCTTTGGTATGCGTCGATGGGCGCAAGGGACATTGTGAGATACAGTCTGCACGCCCTTCCGCCGACCGTGAGCGCGTCGCCGTAGACGATCTCCCCCGCATCTTTGTCGCAAACGGGTTCGTTTTTTTCGGAGAGCGCTTCCGTGTAGACATCGAGGCTTTGCAATGTACGCGCCTCCCCGACGTAAGCCACAACGCTGTTTTCCTCTTCGTAGGCGAGATATACCCCGCCGACTCCGTAGCGGTAGGCAACCGCGTCGATCTCCGCGTCCGAACCCGCCGCAATATACGAAACGATCTCTTCCTCGGCGCTCATAAGATTGGAACTCGCCCTGTTTAAAAACGTCTTGGCGGCGAGGGAATGATACATCGCCGTGAGCGCGAGAATGAGGGCGAATGCGAAGAGAGAAAACACGAGCCAAAGCACGATGTTCAGACTGCGCAGCGCCCTGAACTTCTTTTTTTGAGTTTTACCGCTTTTTGTTTGCATCGGCCTCGCTATGCCTCGAATTTATAGCCGAGACCGCGCAGGGTCACGATAAATTTTCTGTATTCTTTCAAATTGCCGCGCAGCATCTTCACATGGGTATCCACGGTGCGGTCGTCGCCGTAAAAATCGTACCCCCACACCTTGTTCAGCAATTTTTCGCGGGTGAGCGCTACGCCCTGATTTTGCACAAAATAGAAGAGGAGCTCGTATTCCTTGGGGGTAAGCTCCGCCCTCTCGCCGTCCACATAGACGTTTCTGCCCACAAGATCGACCTTGAGCCCCTCGAACTCGTACACCCCCGCCTGCGTGGGAGCGCTCTTTCCCCTCTTTAAGAGGGCGTGCAGGCGCGCCATGACTTCCTTGGGCGAAAAGGGCTTTGTTACGTAGTCGTCCGAGCCGATCTCGAAGCCGAAGAGCTTGTCGTACTCTTCCCCGCGGGCGGAGAGCATGAGAACGGGAACGTCGGAAAACTTACGGATCTCCTTGACGGCGGAAAAACCGTCGAGACGGGGCATCATGACGTCCATCACAACGGCGTCGAAATTCTCGTTTTTGCATATGGAGACTGCCTCCATGCCGTCGGCGGCTTCTCTGACTTCGCCGCCTTCAAACTCCACATATTCGCGCAGAACGTTGCGAATCATCTCTTCATCGTCGACGATAAGAATTTTCATGGCTTCACCTTTCCTTGATTATAAAATAGCTCTATCACGCCTTTGACAAAGAGGCGTGAAATTTTTGTGAAATCTCTCACTTTTTTATATTGTAGCATATGCGGGACATTTTTGCAAGCCCACACTCGCGGCCATTTAAAATCCTTGGAATTACCCCCCCTCAGTCACCTGCGGTGACGGCTCCCCCTCAAGGGGGAGGCTTTAGCAAGGCGTGCCGTGCGCATGCTCCTCGCCCCGCGAGATTCTGCGGAATCGCCCCCGTACCCTCTATGAACTCTGTGGCTCAGAATGACGCGGGGCGAGGGTGAGCGGGGGGGATAAAAATTACAAACAAACGTTTGACAAGGGGCAAATGATGTGCTATAATGGAGGTATGATCGACGAACGGACACTTATGATTCTCACGGAGAGCGCCAAATACGACGTCTCCTGTTCCTCTTCGGGAAGCGGCAGAAAGAATGAGGGCGGCATCGGAAACGGCTACGCCTCGGGGTGCTGTCACTCCTTTACGCCCGACGGACGGTGCATTTCTCTGCTCAAAATTCTGCTCTCCAACGATTGTATTTATAACTGTAAGTACTGTCTCAACCGCCGTGACAACGACCTTCCCCGCGCCACGGCGACGGCGGACGACATCTGCGGCCTCGTGATGGATTTTTATAAGCGCAACTACATCGAAGGGCTCTTTCTCTCTTCCGCGGTGCACATTTCTCCCGACTACACGATGGAACAGCTCTTCCTCGTCGCCAAGAAACTGCGCACGGAGTACAACTTTCACGGCTATATCCACGTGAAAGGCATTCCGCATGCGAGCATGGAGACCGTGCAAAAGACTGCTCTTTACGCGGACAGGATGAGCTTTAATATCGAGCTCCCCTCCGAGAGCAGTTTAAAGCTCCTTGCGCCGCAAAAGGACAGGCAGAGTCTGCTCGTCCCCATGGCGCAGTTGCAACGGGACAAGGAAATTTTTAAAGCGGAAAAGAGAAAAGGTCACTTTATCCCCGCGGGACAGACGACGCAGATGATCGTGGGCGCTTCGCCCGAAAAGGACGGCACGATCTTGCGGCTCTCGCAGGGTTTATATCGGAAAAAGGGTCTGAAACGGGTGTATTACTCCTCTTATGTGCCCGTAGTGCACGACAGTCTTCTGCCCGAGGTCGCGGGCGGGGCGCTGCGCGAGCACAGACTGTATCAGGCAGATTGGCTGCTCAGATTTTACGGGTTTGACGCCGAAGAGCTTCTTCCTGCCGACGGCGATCTTCCGACGGAATTCGACCCCAAGTGTGCATGGGCGCTTGCGCATATGGAACTTTTTCCCGTGGAGATCAACCGTGCTCCGCTCGAAACCCTTCTTCGGGTCCCCGGGATCGGCGCGAGAGGCGCGCAACGCATCTGCAATGCGAGGTGGTATACGAAACTGACGTTTGAACATCTCAAAAAAATGCGCATTGTATTAAAGCGGGCGAGGCATTTCATTACGGTGGGCGGAAAATTTTACGGCGCCGCGGAAACGGCCGTGCGTGGACTGCTTTCCGCCGAAGAGTCGCGCGCGAACGCGACGCAACTCAGTCTGTTTTCGATGAATGAGATCGCCCTTTCGGCGCTCACGGGAGAACTATGATCTATTTTTACGACGGCACGCAAGAGGCGTTTTTAACGGCGCTTACCCTCTCTTTTCACGACGGCGAACCCTTTCTGACGTCGGGGAACAAACAGCTTGTCCTCGGTCAGGAGACCGCGTTCGTGCGCGCCGATCCCGAAAAGGCGAAGCGCGTGGAAAAGCGGCTCCTCTCCTTCGACAAAGACTGCATGCACGATCTCGATACGTTGTTGAGAAGCGGAGACGCCAATAAAGATAACGTGGCGCTCGTTTATTTTCGGCTGATCGCAGAAAAAAAGCGCCCCGTCCGCACGATGCTGGGCGAGGACGCCGCGCTGGCCGCCGACGAATGTATACGGCGCGTCGGCTTTGAAGTGCACCGTTTCCACGGTTTTGTGCGCTTTTTACAGAGCGCGAGCGGGGCGCTCTACGCCCCCATTTCCCCCGATAACGACATCTGCGACTTGCTCGTTCCCCATTTCCGCGCCCGTCTTCCGCAATATCCGTTCGTCATTCACGACGTAAAGCGCAAAAAGGCGGCCGTTTACGACGGGGAGCATACCTTTCCCGCCCCCCTCGAAGAGGCGGAAATTGTGCTTTCCGCAAATGAGGAAAAGTGGCAAAAACTGTGGATACGGTATTACGACAGTGTGAACATTCCCTCGCGCGAGCGGCTCAGACAGATGCGCGGCTACATGCCCGTGCGCTATTGGAAATTCATGCCCGAAAAGACGCGTCCCTTTACAGACGGCGAAGAAGGCGGAGGTGCTCCCTTTCCTCCTTCATGAGCGCGAGCACGACTTCCGCGGCGGCGGGATTTTCCATCTCTTTCAGCATGCCCGCGTAAGCCTCGGCCGACCGCTCTTCCGCCGCAATGTCCGCCTCGATCATTTCCGCCGTCTCCCGCGCATAATTGACGCACGACGCCGAGTAATACCCCACGGGATAGGGCGGACAGGCGGTATACACGGGCGGGGCGCCGAGACGGGTGATGAGAGCGCCGACCGTCTGCAAATGCCGCATTTCGTCGGAAGCGATGCGTTGGAGAAGCAGAGCGAGCTCCCTTTCCCCTCTCTGACCCAACAGGACGGATTGATAGACATATTGGAGCACGGAAGTGAGTTCGCCCTCCCTGCCCGCGTAGGCCTTTGTAACGATACGGAGTGTCCGCAGATCTTCCCCGACGCTTTCAAGCAACATGATTTCCCCCTCTTTTTATCAGGGTATGCGGGACTTGCCCGCCTTTGTGCGTTATTTTAAGCGGACATGCGCCGACGATCCGCCGATGAAAAAAGGCAACGGACTTGCGCCCGTTGCCCTTTTTCATTAAGAGTCAAATTCGTAAAAGCAGTTGCTCTGCTGTGTGGGGGGCATGGTCTCGCCCTCGCCGACATAGACCTTTCCGACGATCTTGCCGTCTTGATCGACTACTTTATATGCACCCGTTTTGGGGCAAACGTCGCCGCAGTTCAATCTCATACTCTTTCACCTCCATGCCGACAGTATGCGAGGCTGTATGTATTTTATGCAAAGATCCCGAGCACGTCGAACCAGATACAGGCGGCAGAGACAAGGATGAGATAGAGCGAAAACCACTTATAATTTGCTTTGCCGATGATCTTAAGCATCACTTTGATGGCGAGGAACCCGGAGGCCGCCGCGAAGATCACGCCGACGATGACGCCGACTGCCGTATAGAGCCCGCCGTGCGCCCCCGCCGCAAATTGGGGTTCCTTGATAAAGCCGATAAGTTCCACGAGCACGCTTCCCAATATGACGGGTATGCTCATGAGGAAAGAAAATTTGGCGACGTCTTGCGTCTTCGCGCCGCTCACCGTGCCCGCAACGATGGTGGAACCGCTGCGCGAGATCCCCGGAAAGAGCGCGACTGCCTGCATGAGCCCCATCGGAACGGAATTCCGCCAGCCGAGCTCACGCTCTTTCCGCCCCGATTTTGCCACGAGCTCGCACAGCAAGAGCAGAAGAGCCGTTACCGAGAAGCATACCGCAAGCAATAGAAACGCCTTTTCGCCCGCAAACAGCGCGTCGATCTTGTCGTTGAAGAGAAGCCCGACGACGCCCGCGGGAATCGTTGCAACAATGAGCATCAGGAGCGTTTTGAAAGGCTTTTTGAAGAGGGCGAGGATGTCTTTATAGAAGACGGCGACGACGGCGATGAGCGTTCCGAAGTGCAACATCACGTTGACGAACGTCATGTTGCCGCCGCCGATGTCGTACCCCATCATGCGCTGCAGGAGCACGAGATGCCCGCTTGACGAAACGGGCAGGAACTCCGTGAGTCCCTGCACTGTACCGAGTACTATAGATTGCCAAATGACTGTGAAAAGGTCCATAAAAATTCCCGTTTGTGTTGTTTAGAATGCGTTATGGATCAGATCAGGAATTGCTGTCGAGATCGCTGAGGTCTGCGTAACGGTCTTCGTAGACGGTTGCGCTCGCGTCGGCATAGGTGTTGATGATCTCCGTCTGCTTGTTGCTTGCGTACGACGTGACGGCCGCCGACTTCTGCGCTTCATAGAAGAGGTTGGAGAACGTCCCCTCTTTGTCTTTATCGCCTGCAACGTAGGTGAACGGCGAGACGTTCGCTTCGGTGAAAGAGAACGTGCAGTAGATGATGTGCCAGCCGTAGTCGGAGGGAACAACGATGTAGTTGCCCGCGCCGAGCGCGCAAACGGTCTGCGCCGCATATTCGAACTCCGCGACGAAATCCGTCTTTTCGGGCGTCACCGCATAGCCGAGGTAGGAGTTGAGTCCCGCCGTATCGGTATTGTATGCGAATGACAGCTCATTGATGACGGAGAACGCCTTATTCTCTTCGGAAGTTGCGTCGAAAAGCTTGTTTGCGTCAAACGCTTCGGTGAAGTTGACCTTGCCCGCGTAATAGACGAACTTGGAGTAATCGACCGCGCCGTCTTTATAATAATCGGTCTGCGTGTAGTAGTCGCTCTTCTTTTCAGTGACGACGGAAGTTTCAAAACCGGCATGGGCGAGATACCCTTCCATTTCGGCGATGAAGCCGTCGATATCGATCTTGGCGGGCTTGAGGGTGTATTTGGTTTGGCCGTCTTTTTCCTCAGCCGTGACCTTGCCGTTATAGGTGTATTGGCCGTAGTAATTTTTGAGCGCTTCGTATTCCTTGCCCTCGCCGCTCTTTTCGGCGCTGAGGGAATTTTCGAAGAAGAGATAGTTTCTGTCGGCCGTGTTGGCGAGCGTTCCCTTGTAGCCGTCTGCCTCGTAGGAATAGTCGGTCTCGCCCGTGAACCAGGTGCCGCGCTGGTCGGTCGCTTTCACTCTCTTGAGAATGCTTGCGCGCCATGCGAACTTGTTGCCTTGCAGATCGCCCTTGTCCATGTTGACGTCGCCAAGGTCCTGCGTGTCCTGCGCGGAGAACGGGAGAAGAATGTTGATAACAAAACCGTAACCCGCCTGCGGCGCTGCCAGAACGAATGAT
The DNA here is from genome assembly GCA_947623655.1 of uncultured Clostridia bacterium. Classification (GTDB taxonomy): domain Bacteria; phylum Bacillota; class Clostridia; order Christensenellales; family Borkfalkiaceae; genus Gallimonas. The sequence continues at coordinate 11,144 of CANQHG010000018.1, forward strand.
GTGTCGGATACGGCGTCGAGCGCGTCGTCGATGGAGAGCGTGCCCGCCCCGAACCCGTCTTTCTGGTTGGCGAGAATGGCGTCGAACTTGTTTTGCATCCAAGCGTCGTCGATTTTCTGGGCGGCGTCTTCGTCGAATGCGTCGGACATCTTGTTGATGAGGGCCGTCTCATAGGCGCTCTTGAGCTCGCTCTTGAAGTAGCTGAGCCCCTCCACCCTGGTCGTATCTTCGTTGGCATTCAAAAGACCGCTCGAACGGATGTTGGTGAGGAATGTAGCGTAGGCCTGCCTGCGGGTGTAGCCCGTGGAACCCTCTACTTTCTCATAGCTTTCGGGCATGACTTCCGTCCCCGTGTAGATCTTGTAGCCGGGATCGTAGTAGTCTTCGTTCTCCGTGTCGATCCCCGTGGGCGTCGTGCGGACGGACGTGTCGTGATCGTGCTCCTCGGTCTCGTCGATGATGCTCTCTTCGATGGAGTCGAGAGAGTTGTTGAAAGAGCGGAGAAGAGAATAACGCGCACGGTCGGCTTCCTCGTCGGTGAGGAAATATCTGAGCCCCGCGATCGTTTTGTCGATCTCGGCGTCGCCCTTGAGCGCGTCTTTATATCCCTGAACGGTGAACGCGTTGCCGTTTTGGTCGGTAAATCTTGCCGTGCCGTCTTCGTTCTTCGCGGAGAGGAAGTACACTTTTGCGTACTGCACATAGATCTGACGGTTGACGAGACTGTCTTTGATGGCATCGAACGTGTCGCGGTACGTCCAGCCGTATTGGCTCATGACGGAAGAACCGCTCGAAACAAAGCTGGCGACCATATCGCGCTTGTAGATATTCTCCGTCCCAACGACGTCGGCATACGCCGCATAGGCGCCGTTGCCCTTGAAATCGTCGCAATTTGCAATGTTGACTTCGGCGATCACTTGCTCGTAATCCTTTTTCGCGTCCGTCGTTACGAGGTCGCACCCCGCAAGAAGGCCGCACGCCATGACTGAGGCGAGGGAAAGTGCAAGTGCCGCTCTTTTTTTATGCTTCATAGTAAAACGCTCCGTCCTGTTTATTCGGTCGCAGGGTACCCCCACGATTTTCATACGAACTCTATTATACCCTATTTCCCGAAAATGTGCAAATCATTTTCGTGAAAATCAGAGAAAAATCATGCAAAAGTTGAGGCAAATTTCAAAAATTTCGTCATCTGGACCATCGTTTTGCTCCCGTCGCCCATAAACGGAAAGGTCAGAGCGGGAGAAGTCGTCATTTCAAGACGGAATTTTCCCTTGAACGCTTCCATCGCCGCGGCGACTTTTTCGCTGCCGAGCGCGTCGAGCGAGGTAAACTCCAGCCTCCCCCCTTTGCCGTTTACGCCCACTTTCTTTACGCCGAGCTTCATGGCGTAAGACTTCATGAGCGCGATGATGAGAAGGTTTAAAGTCTCTTTCGGCATCGGGCCGTAGCTCTCTTCCATGGACGAGCATACCCGCCTGTAGTCGGCGGCGCCTCGTATTTCGGCGATCTGCTTGTAACAATCCATGCGGCCCGCGTTGGACTCGACGTACGATTCGGGGATAAAAGCAGTCGCCTTGACGTCGAGCTCCACGTTCTCCTGTCTGACGCCCGTGAGCTCCTCTTTGAGAATCTTTGCGTACAGCTCGTAGCCCACTTTGTCCATGTGCCCGTGCTGTTCTGCGCCGAGGACGTTGCCCGCGCCGCGGATCTCGAGGTCGCGCATGGCGATCCTGAAGCCTGAACCGAGCTCGGTGAACTGCATGATCGCCTTGAGCCGCTCGGAGGCGTTCTCCGTCATGATCCGCTCGGGCTTATAGGTAAAATAGGCGTGGGCAAGGCGGGAACTTCTGCCGACACGTCCGCGCAGTTGATATAGCTGGGAGATGCCAAGCCTGTCGGCATCGATGACGACGAGCGTGTTCGCGTTGGGAAGATCGATGCCGTTCTCGATGATGGTGGTCGTGACGAGCACGTCGTATTCTCCGCGATAGAAGCCGAAAACGCTCTTTTCGAGGACGTTTCTGTCCATTCTGCCGTGAGCGACGCAAATTTTTGCCTCGGGAACGATCTCCGAAAGCCGCGCCGCAAAGGCGTGAATGGTCTCTACTCTGTTGTAGAGCACGAAGATCTGCCCGCCGCGGGCGATCTCTCTGAGGCATGCGTCCCGAAGAAGGGTCTCCGTTTCCTCGGCGACGTATGTCTGCACGGGCAGCCGCGCGTGGGGCGGAGTCTGGATCGTGGAGATATCGCGGATCCCCGAGAGGGAGAGATGCAACGTCCTCGGAATGGGAGTCGCCGTCATCGTGAGGCAGTCGACGTCCCGCTTGTAGTTCTTGATCTTTTCCTTATGTTCCACGCCGAAGCGCTGTTCTTCGTCGAGAATGAGGAGCCCGAGGTCGCGGAACCTGACGTCGGAAGAGAGCAGCCTGTGAGTGCCGATAATGAGGTCTATCGTGCCGTTTGCAAGCTCGGAAAGCGTCTTTGCGACCTCTTTGTCGGTGCGGAATCGGTTTAAACAGGCGACGCGGACGCCGAATTCTTTCATACGGTCGAGAGCCGTACGATAGTGCTGTTCGGAGAGCACCGTACTCGGACACATGAGCGCGGCCTGTCGGCCCGCCAGAATACAGAGATAGGCGGCGCGGAGAGCGACTTCCGTCTTGCCGAAGCCGACGTCCCCCACGAGAAGTCTGTCCATGACCTTTGTGGAACACATGTCCTCTTTGATCTCTTCGAAAGAAGTCGTTTGGTCGGGCGTGTCTTCATAGGGAAAGGCGGCGATAAATTCGTCCATGAGATCAGGATACTCGGGGAAGGCGTATCCCCTTTTCTCCTGCCGCTCGGCATAGAGCGCTTTCAGGTCGAAAGCCATCTTTTTGAGGGAAGCGCGGACCCGCGCCTTTACGCGCTCGAACTCTCCGCCGCCGATCTTGGAGAGAACGGGCGAGTCCCCGCCCATATATTTGGACAGAATGTCCATGTTTTCGACGGGCACATACAGAGTATCGCCGTCCTTGTATTCGAGGGCGATATATTCCTTGGTGCCGTCCGTCGTCTCTATCTTTTTTGTGCCCGTGATGCGGCCGACGCCGTATGTCTCGTGCACGGCGTAGTCTCCCACTTCGGGCGCGACGAACAGGTCTCCCCGCTTCTTTTTGATACGTCTCTCTTTGACCGCCTTGGTAAAGAGGTCGCCCGTGCCGATGACGGCGAGCTTGACGTCGTGCACCAAAAAACCGTGAGCGAGAGAGTCGGGAAGAAAAACGACGCCTCTGAGATCTTCGAGCCTCTCCGTGACGGGAGAAAGAGGAAGCGCGAACGGCGAAAGTGCTTCTTTCAGTTTTTCCGCGCGCTCGCCGCTGCCGCAGAAGAGCATGACGCGGTAGCCCGTTTGGCTCCATGCCTTAAGGTCGACGGCAAGGTCGTTTACGGAATTGAGATACCGCCTGACCGGCGTCGTCTTGTAGTTGTAGATCCTGAGGGGATTGGTGAGAAAAGGGTTGCCCGTAAAAGTCTGTAAAGTGAGCGTTCGGTATGCGGTGAGACGGGCGATATGATCGAACGGAATGTATTGGTCGATGGAGCAAGGCAATGCCTCACCCCCCTCCAAAAGGAGTTTCACCCGCTCGGCGTGTTCGCGGTAAAGCCCCTCGAGCTTGTCGCGGATGAGTTTCCCCTCGTCCGGAATGACGAGCGCGTCCCCTGCCAGATCCTTTAAAAATTCCCCCGTTCCCGCAAGAAGCGGCAAGACGAATTCGGACTGAAATCCCGCCAGCGCGATCTCTTCGGCTATCTCCTGCATGCGGGATCGGGCAGAGACGGGAAGACGGGCGATCTGCTCTCTGAGTTTTTCGCTCACGGCCGCCGCCTCCCCCTCGCAGAGAAGCGCGTCTGTTGCCGCAACGATATCGGTGCGGGCGAGCTTGTCGTAACGTTCCCCTGACTCCTCGTCGTAGGGCTTGATCGCCTCTACTTCGTCGCCGAAAAAGTCGATGCGCATCGGGTGCGGCGCGTTGACGGGCCAGATATCGAGAATGTCACCTCTTACGGAGAACGCTCCCCTGCCGTCTACGGCGTATTCCCGTTGGTAACCTGCCTGCGCAAGCTGCGCAACGAGCGCCTGCATCTCCGTTTCCATGCCCGTCTCGAGATGAAAGACGCGCAATGCTTTGGGAACGGGCTGAACGAGCGCTTCCACGTCGCAAACGAGGATATCCGCCCCATTTTGCCACTCGTAGAGGGCGGTGAGGCGGCGGTAGAGAGCGTCTTTGGAGCCCGCCCTGCGGTAGAGAAGCACTTCATCCTTTGCGGGAAACAAGACGGTCTTTTTCCCCGAGAGGACGGCGATCGCTTCATACGCGCGCTTTGCGGAGAGCGCGTCCGCCGTGATATAGACGGTGCGTCCCTCGGAAAGGGCGGCGATGAGATATTTCGTCTCGTCCGGAACGCCGAAAACCGCCGAGGGGATCCCTTGGCGGATACTTTCTCTGAGGAGCGAAAATTCGCCCCCTAAGTTTTCGTACGAGAAAAAACTCATCGGTTATATTTGGTCATGACGCGCTCGAAGTCTTCGCCCGAGGCAAGAGAGAGCGCCGCTTCCGCCGCACGTCCGCACGCGGCGGTGAACAACTCGTAATCTTCCTTTCTCACTTCCGAAAGAACGTAATTGATGAGCGGGATATCGACGTCCTCATCCCGAATCCCGATGCGGATACGCGCAAATTCGGTGTAGCCGAGCTCGGCGATGACTGAGCGCATGCCGTTGTGTGTGCCCGCGCTACCCGAGGGACGGATCCTCACATGCCCCTTGGGGAGATCGTAGTCGTCGTAAATGACGACAAGCTCCTTGGGCGAGATCTTATATTTGGCGGCGAGCTGTTTTACGCTTCGACCCGAGGCGTTCATATACGTCAAAGGACGGGCGATCACGACTTTTTCACCGCCGACATACCCTTCCGCGACGCTCGCTTCGCACTCTTTCTTCTTGAATTTCACGCCGAGAGCGGCGGCTACGTCCCCCGCCGCCAGAAAGCCCATGTTGTGAAATGTCTTTGCATATTTCTCCTCGGGATTGCCGAGGCCGACGATCAGATACATATATTTGCTCCGTTTTGGGAAATTCAGGGGCGACGCACGGTCTCTGCCATCAAAAAACCGCCTGCGGGCGGTCTTTGCGCGGACTTCAGTCGTATATTTTGCTCATCGGCTTGTCGAGATACACGTTCTCGATCGCCGCCGCCCAGATGTCTGCCGTGGAGAGGATCTTCATCATCGGCAACCGTTTGTCTTCGGACAGGTAGACGGTATCGAGCATGACGAGCTCGCCGATCGCCGAATCTGCGAGAAGTTTTAAAGCGTCGCCCGAAAGAACGGCGTGCGTGCAGCAGGCTTTGATCTCTTTCGCCCCCGCCTCGACGAGCGCCTGCGCGCCCTGGCAGATGGTCCCGCCCGTGTCGATCATATCGTCGACGAGAAGGCACCGCTTGCCCGCCACGCTGCCGATGATATTCATGACTTCCATGACGTTTGCGCGGGGACGGCGCTTATCGATAATGGCGAGAGGAACGCCGAGGCGCTCCGCCACTTTTCTCGAACGGTTGACCGAGCCGATGTCTGGCGAGACGACGATGAAGTCGTCGCTCAGGTTTTCCGCATAGTAATTATAGAGGGTGGGACCGCCGAGAAGATTATCGACGGGAATGTTGAAAAAGCCTTGGATCTGCGCGGCGTGCAAGTCCATGGTGAGGACTCTGTCCGCGCCCGCCGAAGTCAGAAGATCGGCGACGAGCTTTGCCGTGATCGGGTCGCGGGAGCGCGCCTTTCTGTCTTGCCGCGCATAGCCGAAATAGGGAATGACGGCGGTGATCCGTCCCGCGGAAGCGCGTTTGGCGGCGTCGATCATGATGAGAAGTTCCATCAGATTATCGTTGACGGGTGCGGACGTAGACTGAATGATAAAGAGGTCGCGGCCGCGCACCGTTTCACCGATATGAACGCTCGTTTCCCCGTCGGAAAATTTGGAAACTTCTACTTCCCCGAGGCTCGTGTTGAGCTTTTCTGCAATTTTTTTGGCCAAAGGAAGGTTGGAGTTGCCCGCAAACAGCTTGATTTCGTTACCGTGAGTTATCATGCGTCGTTCCTTTAAGTTCGGTCGTATTCTTATTGTAAGCTTTTTCGGCGGTTTCGTCAATCGTTTGAGACCAAAATTTCCCTTTTCGCGGGAGATTTTCAATTCTCCCCGCGCGGTGCGGCGGAAGTTATGGCGTTAAGGACGTTTTGCGACGCCCGTCTCTCTTGCCGCTTTCGCAACGGCTTCCGCCACCGCCATATGCGCCTTTTTGTCGTAGGCATAGGGAAGAATGTAATCTTTTCCGCGTTCTTCGTTTGTGACGCAGGCGGCGATGGCGCGGGAAGCCGCGATCATCATTTCCGCATTGATATCGCTCGCACGGACGTCGAGCGCGCCGCGGAAGAGCCCCGGGAAGACGAGCACGTTATTGATCTGGTTGGGCTTTTCGGAAGAACCCGTGCCGACGACCGCCGCCCCCGCTTCGATGGCGTCCTCGCGGGAGATCTCGGGTACGGGATTGGCGCAGGCGAACACGATCGCCCCTTTCGCCATCAAGCGCACCATGTCTTTCGTCACGCAATCGGGTCCCGAAACGCCGATGAAGACGTCTGCCCCTTTCATTGCGTCGCGCAAGTCTCCGCAAAGATGATTTTTGTTTGTCTGCGCCGCGATCTCGCGCTGGGCGTCGTTGAAAGAGGTCTCTTCACCGAGGATGCCCTTTCTGTCGCAGAGAATGATGTCGCCCGCGCCCATTCTGAGAAGAAATCTTGCGATGGAAATGCCCGCAGCCCCCGCGCCGTTGACGACGATCGTGACCTTTTCCATCTGTTTGCCGACTACTTTGAGCGCATTGAGAAGAGCGGCGGAGACAACGATCGCCGTTCCGTGCTGGTCGTCGTGAAAAACGGGGATATCGAGGTCCTTTTTCAGCCTCTTTTCGATCTCGAAACAGCGCGGCGCGGCGATATCTTCGAGGTTGATGCCGCCAAAAGATCCCGCGAGAAGCTCGATCGTGCGCACGATCTCATCCGTATTTTTGGAGCGGATACAGAGCGGGATGGCGTCTACGCCGCCGAACGCCTTGAAGAGAGCGCATTTCCCCTCCATAACGGGCATGCCCGCTTCGGGGCCGATGTCGCCGAGGCCCAAAATTGCCGTGCCGTCGGTGATGACGGGCACAGTGTTCCAGCGGCGCGTGAGATCGAAACTCTTTTCGGGGTCGTCGCGGATCGCGAGACAAGGTTCGGCGACCCCCGGCGTGTAGGCAAGGGAAAGTTTTTCGCGGCTGTCTACTTCCACGCGGGAGACAACTTCGATCTTACCTCTCCATTCGGCGTGCTTTTTTAAAGACTCTTCTCTGTAATTCATAAAGTCACCTTCCTTTTCGGGGATATTATATTCCATTTCATTCTTTCCGTCAACTAAAATGTCCCGCGCTTTTCGGCGCGGGACATTTCCCCTATGACAAACGCTATGCACGTTAGTTCTGTTGTGTGGGAATTCTGAGCACGGTGAGAGAATACGGTTTGAACTCGTAGCCGAAGCTCTGTCCCGTCCAACCGACGGACGACGACACGGGCTGTACCGGTTGGCTATTGATCGTGTTCCTCACTCTGAAATCTGCGTTGCTGAGTTCGGTGACGTACGCAAACCCTCTGCTCGTTGCGTTCTGTACGTCGATATTCATTTTAACGGCTCCCCCCGAGACGTTGACGACTTTCAAGAGAAGGTCTCCCCCCTTGGTCATGCTCGCAACATAGTAGAGCTTGTTGAAAGTCAGGCTGTCGTCGGGCTTGCTCGTTGCATAGACAAAACTCTCTTCGCCCGCCCACGTCAGTTTGGATTTGAAGAGCGTGGAAGCGCCCTGGTTGTGCATGAAGATCTTTTGGACGTAGTAGTTCGCCGTACGGACGATCTCCGTGTTCGTGAAGTACATCATGTCGACGTCCCACTGGTTGGCGGTGTTGTCGCCGCCGTATGCGGCCGAAGAAGACTGATCCGCGACGCCGAACATGGGCGCGTACGCCGCGAGTTTGACGACGCTGCCGTTGCGCTCGTAGCCCGTCATCATCGCCGCTTCCGCAAGCGCCGTGATGAGCTCGTTATTGGCCTCGGGATAGCCCGAAGCCGCTGTGTTCGCGGAATATTCGCCGACAAACACGCCGTAATAGAGGTCGGGATCGTAGGCCTGCATGGCATATTCGTCGTACATATCGTAATTGGAGAGCAAGGCAGACCAATTCACATAGTAGTGTTGATCGTGCACGCCGAATTCGGAAATCTCGTCGATCACGCCCCTTTCAAGCGCCTTTTCCGCAGCGCTCTGCGCCGTGCCCTCTCTCCCTTTTTGAGGATACTGGCAGTCGTTCATCGCCATGGCGTTGCCGACGATGGGTTGCACGCCGTATTCTTCGAGCGCCGCACGGAAATCTTCGCTCTGCAGGAATTTTTCGTAATATTTCGTGTAGTAATCGCCGAATTGCTCGTTGCCGATGCCAACGTAGTCCATTTCGAAAGGTTCTTCATGGCCGAGCGCGGCTCTGAGAGCGCCCCACTTCGTCGTCTTGTCGCCCTTGGCGAATTCGATGAGATCGATGGCGTCCTGAATGTAGTCGTCCACTTTTTTGCCGTGACGGCCGTTGAGTTCGATGCCCTTCGCACCGTCCGCCGCGCCGCCGAGATCGGACATGCCGCAGTTGAGAACGGGAACGGCGCTCGCGCCCAGATTTTCGCACAGCGTGAAAAATTCGTAGAAGCCCACGCCGTACTCGAGGTCGTAGCCCCAAAGGTCGCCGTTCTGGCGCCTTGTGATCCACTCGCCCTGCGTCGTTTCGGTGGTCTCCTGCCCGTCTTTTACGAGGGTGTAAGTGAAAGCGGGAATGGTATCGTCCCCCGCGTTCGGGCCGTTCTGGACCGCGCCGACGGAGTTTTTCCAATCGTAAACTTCAGTCGTATTCGCGCCGCCGGCCGCAGTGTCGGCGTCGCCCTCGATGATGCAACCGCCCGGGAAACGGATAAATTTGGGACCGAGTTCCTCGATCGCGTCATAGACAAACTGCTTGATGCCGCCCTTTGCATGAGTCGTCTCGAGAGAAATGCCGTCGAGATAGTAAGTTCCGGCCTGATCGAACGCAATGCGGAACGAAACGCCGGCGGCCGCCGTGTCGCTCGCCTTGAGCGTGGCCTGATACTTGACCCATGTGTTGCCGCCCTTGACCGCAATCGTCTTTTCGGCATACGTCGCGGAGGCTCCCTTGAGGCTGACCGTCATGTTGACGTCCGCAGCAGACTTCACGAATGCGGAAAAGATGTAATCAACGTCCTTTTCCACGGCGATCGGAACATAGCGGTGCCCCGTCGAAAAGACGCCGCCCCCCGCCGCCGTCACGGTGACGGCCGCATAGTTGGCGTTGACCCCGCGTGCGCCGTACTCCGTTTCGTTCTTCAGAACGCCGTCCGTGTTCTGCACGGAGATCGAAGCGGTATCCGCCGCCCAGCCTTCCGCCCTGTTGCCGCCGAACGTCTCGAACGAGCCGTTCACGAGAAGATTGTCGTCGAGAAGGTAGCCGGCATAGTTGATGTCTTCGAGAAAGACGCCGAAAAGCGACTCGGAGATCGAATAATTTTTGTTGACGCTGCCGTCGAGCGCGAGCGTCACGTCTTTATCCGTAAACGCAGAGACCGTTTTATCGGGCGTGGGAAGTTCGGGAAGGGTGGACGAAGGCGGCGTGTTGCCATTTTCGTTTTGATTCCCGTCGTTGGTCCCGTCGCCGTTGTCCCCGCCGTTGCACCCCGCAAAGAGCGAGAGCGCAAAAACGGAAGAGAGCGCAAGTGCAAACAGTTTTGTGATCTGTTTCATGAAATTTCCCCCTTCTTTGGCTTTTATTATAGCACAAAAAAAAGATTTGGCAATACTATTTGAAAAAATTTTTAAGCATTTCATAAAAAAGTAAAGGAAACCCTTTCCGCGTTTGCATAAAAAAAGACCACGGCATATACCGTGGTCGTATGCGGCTTCCCCTTGCGGGAAAGCCCGCGCATGCGGTTATTTGGTGCGGATACGGATCGCCGTCACCGTGAAAGGCTTCAACTCATAGCCGAAAGACGTACCCGTGATCCCGAGCGTGTACTTCTTGGGACGCACCGTCTCCTCATCCAGGGTATTCACTTGGTCGGCAGAGGAAGCGGAAAGTTCCACGACGTCGGCAATGCCCTTGAGCGCAAGGTCGGAAACGGTGAAATCGACGTTGACTTTCAGCGTCCCGCCGCCGGCGTTGACGAGCTTGAGAATGACGTCGCCCGTCTCTTTGTCTCTGCTCGCGACATAGAAGACGTCTTTTACCTCTTTCGTCTGCCCCCCTGCTGTGGACGTATATACGGTGGTCGGCTCGGCAAAACCGTCGGCATATTTGATGGAAGCGTTGACCTTGTAGTCGCCCGTGTTCTGCATGAACAGCTGCTGGACGTAGTAATTGGGCGTGAGAAGAACCATTTCGTTGGAGAAATACATCATGTCGACCGCCCACTGCTTATCCGTTGTGGCGGAGCCGAACATGGGCGCATAGGCGGCGAGCTTGACGATATCGCCGTTGCGCTCGAAGCCCGTCATCATGGCGGCCTCGGCAAGGGCGGTGATCATACTGTTGTCCGTATGGGCGTATTGGACGCTGTCGTTCGCGCGCGGCGCTCTGATCGACTGGCTGTTGACGGCATATTCGCCGACGAACACTTCGTAGTAATTTTTCTCGTCTTCGGAAGGACGGGTATAGTTGTCGTAGAGGTCGGTATTGTCGAGGAAGTCGATAAAATTGACGTAGTAATGCTGGTCGACGACGCCGTATGCGGCAACGTTCTCGACGACGCCCATCGAAACGGCGCTCTTGGCCGCGGTCTGCGCCATACCTCTTCTGTTGAGATCGGGATCTTCGCAGTGTTCGAACAGCGTGCAGTTGCCGACAATCGTCTTGACGTTGTAATCTTTCAGCGCCTTTTGGAAAGCGTCGTTTTTGAGGAATTTTTCGTAGTAGTTAACATAATAGCTATCCCACTGCTCGTTGCCGACGCCGATATAGTCCATTTCAAAGGGTTCGGGGTGCCCCATGAGTTCGCGGATATGTCCCCATTCCGTCGACGTGTCGCCCTTGGCAAATTCGATGAGATCGATGGCGTCCTGAATGTAGTCGTCGACGCCGTTGCCGTATCTGCCGGGAAGAGCGTTGAAAGGATTGCGCGTCTGGCAAGAGAGACCGCAGTTGACGATCGGAATGGCCTTGGCGCCCAAACTCTCGCAGAGAAGGAAGTATTCATAGAAGCCGATGCCGTACTCGTGCGGGTAGTAGATGCCCTCCCCCTGCCAGATGTTTCCGTTGGGGATACGGGTCGCCCATTCGCCGTACGTCGTCGCCGTGCTCTCCTTGCCGTCTTGATAGAGTTTATAAGTGAAAGCGGGAAGGGTGTCGTTGCCGTCTTGTTTGACGGCGCCGATCGAGTTCTTCCAATCGTAGGCGTTGTTGATGTTCGTTCCCTCGATGACGCAGCCGCCCGGGAAACGGAAGAATGCGGGCGAAAGATCGGAAATGGCTCTGTAGAGGTAATTTTTGAACCCTGCGGTGGCGTCAAGCGTTTCAAATTGCACGGCGTCGAGCAGAATTTCGCTGTCGGCATTCGCAAAAGAAATCTGCAAAGCGATATTTCTCCTGCCCGTCTTGTCGGCCGTAAGCGTCTCCTGCACTTTGATCCATTCGTCGTCGGGAGCGGTGACGGAGAACGTCTTTTCGGCGAAGACGTCCGTGCCGTCCGTGGCCTTCAGCGTGATCTCGCCCGTGTAGCCGCGCAAAAAGGCGGAGAAGAGATAATCTTTTTTGCTCTGGATATACATCGGCGCCTTCTGGAAGCCGTTGTTGGAGATCGTGCCGCCCGCGGGCGTTGAGATCCTGGCGTAGTACGGGCTGTTTTCATGCAGTTTCTTGTCGCCCGTCACCGTCTCGAAAGAGAGGCCGCCGCCCGCCGACCATGCATAGTTGTGATCGAAATTAGACACAGCGGTCGTGCTCTCAAAGTTGCCGTTTGCGAGAAGATTGTCGTCGAGCGCCTGCGAAGCATAGTTGATGTCTTCGAGGAAGAGCCCGAAGAGATCGCCCGAGACGGCGCGTTCGGGATTGGTGGTGTTGATCTTTCCCGTGAGCGAAAGGGTCGCGTTGCCGTCCTGATAGACGGGAGCCTCTTTATCGGCCTTTTCGACTGGATCGTTTTGCTCGTTGTTATGATCGTTATCGTTTTTATTGCCGTCGTCGTTTGTTTTTTCGCCGCAGCCCGCAAGGACAGAGAGCGACAAAAGCGCGCTCAGCCCCAATGCGAAAAGTTTTTTGCCTGTTTTCATGTATTTCCCCCTTATTTTAAGTTGGTTTTATTGTAACACAAAAATTTGGGGTATGCAAGAGGTTCGTTAAAATTTAAATTGTAAACCGACAAAATCGCGCAAAACAAAAACGCCCCCTTTTTCGGGGGCGGTCTGTGCGCTGTTTAAATTCTATCCATGGCGTAGGCTGCGGCGCCGTACATGCCCGCATCGTTTCCCAAAGAAGCGCGGACGATCTCGAGCGGCGCGTATTCGTTGGAAGCGAGAATGTTTTTATAGACATACTCTCTGACGGGCTGAAGAAGGGCTTCGCCCTCGTTGGAGACCCCGCCTCCCACGATGATGACTTGCGGACGGAGAAGATTTACGATGTTCGCAATGCCCTCGCCGAGGCTCACGATGTAGTTCTTTACGATCTGTTTTGCGGCCTTGTCGCCGCGGCGGGCCGCTACGAACGCCGTCTTGCCCGAAACTTCCTCGAGCGTGTGCGCTTCTTCCCACATGAGGGAATCTTTATGGCGCAACATGGCGGCCGCGGCGTCGCGCTTGAGGGCGGACGCGGAAGCGTAGCGCTCGAAACAGCCCCTCCTCCCGCAGGTGCACTTGATCCCGCCCTGCCGAATGACGGTGTGGCCGAGTTCGCCGCCCGCGGAACGGTAGCCCTCGACGAGTTTGCCGTCCATCACGATGCCGCCGCCCACGCCCGTGCCGAGCGTGACCATCACGCTGTCGGCATACGTCTTGCCGCTGCCGAACCGCGCCTCGCCGAGCGCAGCCGCGTTGGCGTCGTTGGTGACGAAAACGGGAATTCCGAGGTGAGAAGAGACGAGCTCGGCGAGAGGCACGTCCAGCCAACCGAAATTAGACCAGTTGACAACGACGCCCCGCCGCGAATCGATGATGCCCGGGGAACCGATCCCGACGGCCATGACGTCTTCGCGTTCGAGCCCGTATTGGCCCATGATCTCGAGGGCGAGCCCCGCCAGATTCCACGCGGTCTGTTCGGGCGCGTCTTCGGCACGCGTGACGCATGTTTTTTTGAGCCGAACGACGCCCTGTTCGTCTAAAATCCCCGCCTTTGCGGACATTCCGCCGAGGTCGATCCCGATGTAATATTTCATTGTATCATACTCCTTGATTGATGTTGTTGTTTAAAAGGGGCGTCTGCCGCGTCATCCCGCGCAAAGCGAACGATCCGAAAACACGAAGTTCCCCCTTGAATGACGCAGAACGGAGGCGGGACGCCATGAGGCGTCCGGATCCGCGGGCATCATTCACCCGAGCTTGATCTTTTTGCACAGCGTCCGATAGGAAGAAATGAGCACCGCCGTTCTCAACCGTCCGGGAAAGAGCATCGCGACGGCGACATAGCTACGGTAGCGAAGCTTTCGGTAGAGTTTTAAATCGCGCTCTTTGATGTGCCGCCACAATTCTTTCATCGCCGCCTTTCTCTCTTTCGTATATTCGCCGAGGACGAACAGCATGGTCGTGAGCATATAGTTGGCGAGCGCATGGAACATGTACTTCCCGAGCCCCTTGGGTTGGGACTTTATCTCTTCGTACGTCCATCTGTCGGTCATCTCGCGCATGACGCGGAGCATCTGCTCATAGCGCTTCACCATATTGGGAAGATTGACCGATTGGTCTGCTCTGCCGATGAAATAGCGATAGAAATCTGCGTTGAGATAGAAGAGGCTTCGCGTGTAGGGCAACGGGTCGTAGGAAACGATGTCGTCGACATAGAACGTGTGCTCGGGAAGACGAAGCCCGCTCTTTTTGAGAACGTCGGTCCTGTAGACGAGGGCGTGCATCAGAAGCATGAGAGAGAAGCGGAACTTTTTGACGTCGTTCCATGTGCAGAACGTCCCGACGGGAAACTTTTTGTCGTACCGCGAGAAGTGGCGGGTGTTGTCGGCGCTGTGCTCATAGACATAGTTGACGACGTAGAGATCGGGCGAATTCCCCTCTGCGGCATGTCGTTTGATCGTATCGAGAAGTTGTATGTATGCCGCTTCGTCGGCCCAATCGTCGGAATCGACAACTTTATAGTAGAGCCCGCTCGCAAGAGAGAGCCCCGCGTTGACGCCCGAGCCGTGCCCGCCGTTCTCCTTATCGACGACTTTCACGATCGAGGGATACTTCTTTTCGTATTCCCGTGCGATGGAGAGGGTGCCGTCGCTGCTGCCGTCATTGACGATGACGATCTCAACGTCTTCGCCGCCGATGAGAAGAGAATCGACGCACTTTCTCATATATGCCTGCGAATTGTAGCAGGGAACCGTAAACGTAATGTATTTCATGGGTGGTGTTACAATGCGGTGATGGTTCGACTACGCTCACCATAACGCATTTGGGATGGCCCGTAGACCCCGACGCTCATTCTGAAAGAGCGTAGCGACGAAGTAGCGCCCTAAGGCGCGAAGTAAGAATCCCATCAAACGGGCGGAACAATATTGTACTCCGTAGGTTTCATGGGATCCTTCGCATACGCTCAGGATGAGCGGGGCTTACTCGGCAGTTGCCTGCGCTTTGACGGCCTCATAGGCCTGTTCTTTTTCGATTTTGACGTCGATCGCCTGCGCCGCGCTCTCGAAGAGCTCCTGCGTCTTGGCATCGCGCTCCGCCTTTTCTTCCTGCGTATCCATGGGATCGGCGGCAAGCTTTTCGGCTTTTTTGACGTGCGCAAAGTACTTCATCACCTTGGAATTGACTTGCGACGCGGCGGTATGCGCCTCTTTTTCGGCGTTGGAGAGATCTGCCTTATATTGCGCTTTCTCGTAGGCGGCCTTTGCCGCCTCGAGCTTCTCTGCGGGCGCGTTTGCGGCGAGAAGTCTTTCGTACCTTGCTTTTTTCCGCGCGGCGACCTTGTTGTTGTCGGGGAAGATGACGAGGAAGATGAAGAAGAAGATGACCATGGAGACGCCGCCCGTGATGACCGTCTTGATGAGGCCTGTTACAGCGTCGGGCCAACCCCAATACACAAAGAATACATTGCAGATGCCCCAGATCGCGTTGACGAAGACGGAGACGAGCACCCAGCCGATAAAGTACCACATCGCCTGATACCACGGATTGCCGTGCGAGCGATAGGTGATATTTCTCTGGAGGGGGAAGTTGATGCACTGCGCCGTGAAGACGGCGAGCTCGAACGCGATGAAGTAGCCGAGGCCCTGCACGTCGCCGAAGATCATGTAGGCCTGATCGCCCGCAATGGGAATGGGGACGTTCGGCCAGCCCCAAGGCCCGTTATTGAGCCCCGCAAAGGCGTACGGCAGGAAAGTCATGACGATATACTGCCAGATCGTGACCCCCTCGGAGAAGACGATGAAGAAGAATACCATGTAGAGAATGTGGGAAAACTTGGGGTGTTTTTCCGCAAAGTTGTACCATACGCCCAGCCACCAGCGCCAGATTTTTTGGAAGAATGCCAAAAATCCGTTTTTGGACAGCGGTTTCAGCTGGTTTTCAAGATCTTGTACCGTGTGTTCACTCATGCTGCTTTACCTGCCTTTTTTTGATTTTCCTTTTCGAGTTTCGCCTTTTGTTTGGCGGCCTTGCATTCCGCCTTTTCTTGCTTGGTCTTATGCAAGAATTGGTGCGCGCCCTTGAAGAAATGCCCGTCGAACATCTTGATGAGCCCCTCCATCTGGCGGCGGTTCATCTTGCCGAATTTGGCGAGTCCGCGCATGGGTTGATGAAGCGTGCCCATGACGAGGGTGTTTGCCGCGGCGCGTTTGCCGAATATCTTGCAGAACTTGATCGCGAAGCGGATCGCCCACGAGAAGAGCCGACCCGTCCAACCTCTTGCATATCTGAGGTCGCCGACCGTCGTGTTTTCATGAACGGGAAGACGGCGTTTTTTCTTGCCCGTCTCCGTTTCGATGCTCCTGCCGAGAAGCGCGAAATACTCCTCGTCGGGTACCGCCTTGATATCGCCCTTTGCATAGGAAGGGAATTTTTGAAGCATGGGTTCGGGCTCTGCGCCGAATACCGTAAGGGAAGCGTTGAGACGGATATCTTCGGACGACGCGCCGATGAGGATATCGTAGTCCCCCGCCTCGACCTGCCAGCCGTTGGTGTTCACATCGAAGTAAGCGAACGTTCTGTCGGTGAACGGGATCGTCACTTCCTTGCTCTCGCCGGGCTGAAGGGAGACGCGCCTGAAGCCGCGGAGCTCTCTCTTCGGACGGATGATCCCGGTGTCGGGAAGGGAAATGTAGAGCTGTGCGATCTCGTCGCCCGCGACGGCGCCCGTGTTCGTCACCGTGAATGTGGCGCCCTTGCCGTTTACTCTGATATCGGAATAGTTGAATTTTGTATAGCTCAGCCCATAGCCGAAAGGATATTTAGGCTTGACGCCCGCCGTCGTATAGTAACGGTAGCCGACAAACAGCCCCTCGCGGTACTGCGTGCTGTCTTTCTGCCCGGGGAAGAGGTCGGGCGAAGATGTGGGACAATCTTCATAGCGGGAGACCCAGCTCTCGGCGAGCTTGCCCGAGGGATTTGTCTTGCCCGTCAGAATATCGGCGATCGCCTCGGCGCCCGCCTGTCCGCCCAGCCCCGCATAGAGCACGGCCGCGGCGCCCTTCGTCCAATCGGTCTCCACGACGGAGCCGCAGGAGAGCACGACGACGACCTTTTTACCCGTTGCGACGAGACGCGCGAAGAGTTCTTTCTGGTTTTCGGGAACCCGGATATGCTCTCTGTCGAGCCCCTCGGCCTCGGAGAATTCGTCGAGCCCCGCAAAATAGAGAACGACGTCGGCAAGAGAAGCGGCGCTGACGGCCTTCTTCGCGAGCCCTTTCTTCTTTTTGCCGAAACGGTTGAACCCGCGCTCTGCGGCGACGACGGAAAGCGGGGAATTCCCGATCGCCTCTTGCGCCGAAGTGAGCTTTGTGGGATTGACGATGGAAGAACCCGCGCCCTGATAGCGGGGATCGAAAGCGAAATCGCCGACGATCGCAACTTTCGTCCCCTTTTTCAGCGGCAGAACGCCGTCGTTTTCGAGGAGGACCATCGCCTTGGACGCGCATTCGTGCGCCAGCGCGTGATGTTTTTCGATGTCGAAGGGTTCGATCTTTTTGGGGTCGCCGAACTCGGTGAGCGCCAGAATGCGTTCTACGCTCTCGTCGAGAAGAGACTCGGGGATCTCCCCCGCTTCCACGGCCTTGACGAGATCGTCCGCGCCGTATTTGCAGGCGGGCATCTCGAGCTCGTTTCCGCATTTCAGCCCCTCGACGCGGCTGTTGGAGCCCGCCCAGTCGGTGACGACAACGCCCTTGAAGCCCCATTCCCCGCGGAGAATGTCGAGCATCAGGTGCTTATTTTCGTTCGTGAACGTGCCGTTCAATTTGTTGTATGAGGTCATGACGGTGTTCGTCTTCCCCTCTTTGACGGCGATCTCGAAGCCCGTGAGATAGATCTCGCGAAGCGTTCTCTCGTCGATCACGGAGTCCGTCGTCATGCGGCGGAATTCTCTGTTGTTGGCGGCGAAGTGCTTGATACAGGCGTTCACATGAACAGACTGTATGCCTCTCACATAGGACGCGGCCATTTTGCCCGCGAGAAGCGGATCTTCGGAAAAATATTCGAAATTGCGCCCGCAAAGGGGATTACGCTTGATGTTGAGCCCCGGGCCGAGCACCATGTCGACGTCCATGGACGCCGCTTCCTCGCCGAGGGCTGCGCCGACGCGCGTCCCGAGCTCTTCGTCCCAACTGCACGCCATGATGGACGCCGTGGGGAAACAGGTCGCGGGAATGCTCTTATGGAGCCCCAGATGGTCGGCCGCTTCCGCCTGTTTTCTCAGCCCGTGCGGCCCGTCCGAGAGATACATGCCGCGGATACCGTACTGCGGATAATCGACGGTCTTAAAAAATGCCTTGCCCGTCAAAAAGTCTGCCTTTTCGCGCAGCGTCATCTTCTTGACGATTTCCTTTTTCTCCATGAACTTCTCCTTTTTTTGTTATTTTTTTATATATTTTAACAAACTGTGTTAATTATTTGCTTTATTGTGGCATAATCTGTCATTCAAACGGCGCAATTTACATCGGAACGGCTCCGCGCGCGATTTGTTTGATATTTACAAAATTGTAACAAAAAATCCCCTGAAAATGACAGAACACTCGCAGACATATCCGCAAGCGTTCGTCATAAGGGGGGATGAAGAAGAGGAAATGGTCCGTTTTTCCGTCTTCTGCCCTCATTATACACAAAAGAAATGCAAGCGGAGCAAATATGGCGTAATCTGCGTCTTTTGTTACATAAAT
This sequence comes from uncultured Clostridia bacterium, assembly GCA_947623655.1. Classification (GTDB taxonomy): domain Bacteria; phylum Bacillota; class Clostridia; order Christensenellales; family Borkfalkiaceae; genus Gallimonas. The sequence continues at coordinate 29,841 of CANQHG010000018.1, forward strand.
TGCAAAATTTTTTCTTTTTTATTTTTTTGTGAAAAGTTTTCGTTAATTTTTTACATTTTTTGTTAAAGCGGAAGCATGACATCGAGGATAAACGTGTGGTCGCTCGCCTCGAAATTCATGATGCCGCCGTACTTCTCCACGATATAGGCGATACTCTTTACGCCGTAGCCGTGGGAGAGCTTGTCCTGTTTTGTCGTCTGCGGAAAACCGCCCACGATCTCGACTTCGGCGGGCGTGTAGTTCTCCACCTGAATTTTTACCATGTTCCCCACCTTGCGTACCGTGAGCGTGACCGTGCGCTTTTCTCTGTCTTCGATGGTCTTGAGACATTCGATGGCGTTGTCGAGCGCGTTGCCAAACAGGGAATAGATATCAACGTCGTCCATCTTGTTGAGAAGGCTGCCGTCGACAATGGTCACGAATTGGATCCCCGCTGCGTCGCACTGCATGTGCTTTTGCACGAGCACGACGTCGAGCGTCTCGTTGCCCGTCTTCTGCATCATGCTCACGACGTTCAGAGATTCGAGCGCCTCATTGATCCACTTCTCCCCCGCCATGCCCTGACGGGCGCCGTTCATGAGCCCGAGCTGGTGCTTCAGATCGTGGTATTTGATATTCATTGTGTCGAGATTCTGGCGGAACATCTCATACTGCCGCCTGTCGCTCTGCCAGAGCAGCTGAATGATGCGAATATCCTCCTCGAGCTTTTTATTATAGACGTTGGTATAAAGGCTGTCGAGTAGAACAAACCCGCAGACGAGCCCGAAGAAGATGTGGAAGAGATGCAGGAAAGAATATTCCATGCCCTCTTTTTGCAGTTCGCGCTCGGTGAAGAGGTTCAGAATGATGAGGGCGATCACGATGAGCGTTGTGCTGAGCAAGAGTTTTATGTTGTTGGCGCGAAAGTTTTTCTCCTTTTTGAGACGGGACGTAAAGAGGAAATAGCAGAGGAAAAACACCGTGACCATGCTGAGAATGTAGGTGAGATAATACAGCCAATTCCCCGCGGGAACGCCGGAGCGGTAGAGCACGAACTCCCAGAGCTTGGAAAAACGGAAGAGCATGTGCTGAATGACGTAGGCGCTCATGGCAAGAAAGAGCGCGTTCCAGAAATCGCCCCGAAAACACAGCCAAACGGCGCCGACCGTAAGCACGGCGAGTGCGACATACCAAAGGCTCGCGGTGAGCGGTTCCTCGTTGTTACCGACGCAGTACGGATAGGTCGCGCAGGCAAGAAGAATGAGCGCGAGCACGCTTCCGATGATGCGCAGGGGAGCCAGCTTCCTCGGCCGCAGCAACGGGACGAGCGGCAGGAATGACAGGAGCAACTCGTAGGTAAAGCCGTCCGCCGCAAAAAAGTTTACGATCTTATCCCACATCGGCTTACCTCGTGTATTTCATGTATTGATCCACAAATTCTTTCTTTTTATGGCGGCTCATCAGAAGCTCGTCGTCCCCGACGCGCACAAAATTGCCGATCACCGAGTCGACATAGCGCAGATTGACGAGATAACAACTGTTGCAACGGCAGAAATTCATGCCCGCGAGCTGTTCCTCAAGCGTCTTCAAAGAGGCGCGGGTGCGGAGCTGTCCGCCGTCCGCCGTGTGGAAGACGAGGTTGTGGCTCTCCACTTCGATGTAGCGGATCGTGGACGAGGGCACGACTTTGACTTCCTGACGGGTATTGATTACGATGCTCACGTCTTCGGTGCGGTGCTTTTTGACGCGCTCGAGCGCCTTTTTCAACACCTGCGAGAAATTGAAATAGCGGACGGGCTTTATGAGATAGGCGAGCGCCTCCACTTCGTACCCCTGCACGGCGTACTGCGGCATGTTTGTGATGAAGATGATACAGCAGTCGCTTCCCATGCGGCGGAGACGTTTGGAAAGTTCCATCCCGTCGAGATGCGGCATCTCGATGTCGAGAAAGATGATGTCGTACTTTCCGTTGTACGCCTCGATAAATTCCATGCTGTCGGTATACGACTCGAATGTGAATTCATAGTCGCCGCTGTCGAGCGCGGTCTGCAAATATTTCTGCATGACGGCAAGATCTTTTTTGTTGTCGTCAACGAGCGCGATCCTGATCATGTTCCCCCTCCCGCACACTTTTCCTGATACTATTATACGCCGCCGACGAAAAATGTCAAGATACATTTTTTCGGAGAGTGTATTTTTATCGGCAAGAAAAACCGCCCCGAAGGGCGGTATCCGTGATTTATTTCTGAATTGTCGGGTCGGACGGCGGATCTTCTTCGGCGTCGGCGACCATCTGAATGGGGACCTCTTTTTCCTGCGGCATCAAAAAATCCACGCCCTCGGTGTTGAACCCCTTTCCCCTCACTTCGGACACGGTGCTTATCGTCATAAAAGCGGCGGGGTCTATTTTCTGCACTTCCGATTTGAGGGTGACGAGCTGGCGGGACGAAATGACGGTGAGCAGCATGTGGCAGGGCTGTTTGAGATATCCCGTCTGCCCGTAGAGCACGGTGACGCCGCGGCTGACTTTGAGAATGATCATGTCGCGGATCTCTTTATAGTGCATGGAGACGATCTTCACCTGTATGCGCTTCATGCCGATGGGAGTCACCTTGTCGACGACGAGGGAAGAGATCAGCACGATGAAGATGCCGTATAAAACGGACTCGAAGTAGGGCGCCGCGATGAGATTGATCGCAACGACGCTGAAGTCGATGCACCACATTGAGACGGAAACGGGGACGTTGAAATATTTTTTGAGAATGAGCGGCGGGATGTCCGTGCCGCCCGTGCTCGCCCCCACGCGGAGAACGAGGCCCACGCCGAGGCCGAAGAGGAGAGCGCCGAACAGCATCGCAAGAAGCGGACTGCCGAGTGCGCCGCCCGCGCCCATGTGATAGCCGTATTTTTCGTAATACGCCTCCTGTAAAGGCGTATATATAGAGAGAAAAGTGGGATAAAGAAAGGTGCCCGCACCCGTCGACAGGGCAAATTTCTTCCCGAGCAGGATCGCTCCCACGAGGAAGAGAATGATGTTGGCGCTGTAGACAGTGATCTGCACCGCCCAATCCGTCCATTCCTCGCCGACCGAACTGTATTTTGTGAGCATGTTCCGCACAAAGATGCCGAGCCCCGTCGTCCCCCCCATCGCAAAGCCGTTGGGGACGATGAAGAACGCCGCGCCCGCCGCCGTGACGGCATTCCCGACGACGATGAAGAGCACGTTGAGCAAAAATCTGTACGTTTGCCTCTTGGTCGGTTTATTGATATGCAGTTTGTTGTTCCCCCGCGGTTGCTTGTCGGGGCCTTCGCGCACTTCGGCCATAAGTTCCTCTCTTTTTCGCCGAATATTATAACACCCGCCGCCCGCTTTGGCAAGCGAAAATCATGACCTCGAAAAAAAATAGAGCGCCGCTGAAAAGCGCACTTCCCATAGGGAACAAAAAATAAAATTTTTAGAATTGTGCTTTCAAGCGATGACAAAAACTCTCGGA
>CANQHG010000019.1 GCA_947623655.1 uncultured Clostridia bacterium
ATGCCGCTCACACTGCAGATCATGAGTGTGTTCAAGAACCGTTGGTGCGGCGCCTATTGGCAGAGTTTGGGGCTTACCGTAATTCCGACGGTCAGCTGGGGAGACGAACGCAGCTTTGAATTTTGTTTCGACGGCGTGGAGAAGGGCTCTACCGTTGCCGTTTGCACCTACTATCGGGAGAACGACGAGGAGAGCTTCATGCTCGGCTACAACAGAATGCTTGAAGTCATTCAACCGAGCAAAATTCTCTGTTACGATGAACCGTTCGAGGCGATGAAGGGAAATATCAAAGAATTTCTTCCCACAACATACGAGTGGACGAAGGACCTCGATTGGAAAGGAAAAGCAAAATTTCTTTTCGAGAAGCACACGAGGAATCAACTCTGATCCCACGCAGTGGCACACCGCTTATGCAATAAGCGTAGCGTAGTATACTTATACTATACTTCATTTCGAATATAAATTTAAGGGAGACGACAAGCGTCTCCCTTGTTTTTCTCTATGACACACACCCCGAAGGAGCGCCTTTTTTTCAGCTCTGGCCCGTGGGAACGATGTCCTCTTCTTCGGGCTTCGCCGCGTCCGGCAGGATCATACAATACCGCGGATTGTGCGCATATTTATACTTTTTCTTCGCCATATCCACAGCTTGTGAAAAAATCCGCAAATTATACTACTGCCCTACGGCGATCTGCTTCTTCACCTTGGAAAATTTTTCCGTATTCTGGTCAATGAGCATTTTGGCGGCGGGCTGAACTTCGTAATACCCGCGCGATTGCATCTGTTCGAATACCTGAAATTGCGTGTCGGCATTCTGCGTGTAGTTCTTTAAGATCTCCTTGCGGAAAGGCTTACAACTTCCCTCGAGAAGCGCCGCGGCATAATAGCCCATGAGAAGTTTTTCACAGTCGAGAAGATCCTGCAATGCGTCTTTTTCCGAAAGCGTAGTGTCCTGTTTCCCTGTTTTCATTGTTTCCCTCCGAGAAGCGTAAAGAGCGCCGAAAATCTCTGCGCATGGGCGGCGGCTATTTGCCCCATTTCCTGTGCGAGCGCCGTGTCGGTGAGCGTGTTGGCATATATCTTCGCCTTTTTGCACGCCATTTCTTCTCCCGTGAGAATTTGTGCCAGAACGTCAAGATCTTTTGCGGTGAGATTGGTCATAAAAAACCTCCTTGCGTCCGTTATGGACGAGGGAGGCTCTTTTTATACCGTTTTTCTCCGGTTATTGCGCGGAATAATATTCGCACCACTTTTGAAGCGTACAGTTCCCGCATGCAGGCCTTTGGGAATGGCATACCTGCCGCCCGTGGAAGATGAGCCAATGGTGCGCCTTCGCCCAATTCTCTTTCGGGATCGCTTTCATCAGCCCCTCTTCGACCTGTTCGGGCGTCTTGCCCTTTGCGAGCCCCGTGCGGTTGGCAACGCGGAACACATGGGTATCGACGGCGATGGCGGCGCCCCCGAAAGCGACGGAATAGACGACGTTTGCCGTCTTTCTCCCGACGCCCGCAAGCGTGCGCAGATCTTCTGAAGTATCGGGGACTTGTCCGCCGAATTTTTCTATGATATCGTGCGAGGCGGACAAAATATGCGCCGCCTTATTGTGGTAGAACCCGCACGGATAGATGTATTTTTCGAGTTCCTCCTGCGAAAGCTCCGTCATTTTCTGCGGCGTATTGTACACTTTAAAAAGTTCGGCCGTCACTTTGTTCACGCGCTCGTCGGTGCATTGCGCGGAGAGAATGACCGCCACGAGCAACTCGTAGGGAGAGTTGAATTTCAGGGCGGGGCGGGCGTCGGGATATAGCCTCTCAAGTTCCGTGAGAATTTCGTTCATGCGCGTATTGTAACATATTCCGTCATTTTTTGCAAGTGTTCGCGCTCACAGATACGCATAAACGTTTCCGACTTTTCGCATGAACCCGACAAAAGAGGAGTAATTTTTCTTCGAGACGGCGCGGCGGGCGCGCGGCAGAAAGGTATCTTCGAACCGCGCCGAAATGCCACAGCCGACTTTCGCCTGCGGCGGATTGGATACGGGCTGCGCGGGGATCCCCTCTTTTCTCAGCTCTGATATGCAGTCAAGCGCCTGCGCGCGCGATTTAAAAACAGCAAGAAGCGTCATGAATGTAGACCTGCCTTCGTATAATAAGGTATCTTTTCCTCGGGGGAAATTCCTATGATCTATCTCGACAATGCCGCGACGGAAGGGTTTAAACCGTATGCCGTCAGGAGCGCGGTCATGGCGGCCATGAAAGTGTGCGCCAATCCCGGGCGAAGCGGGCACCGCCTCTCCCTCGCCCATGCGGAACACGTCCTTTCCTGCCGCAAACTGCTCTCCGACGTCTTCCACGGATACGGCTTCGAGCGTTGTGTGTTTACAAAGAGCTGTACCGAGGCGCTGAACATCGCGATCCTCGGCGTTCTTTCGCAGGGCGACCACGTTGTGGCAACGGCTCTCGAGCACAACTCCGTGCTGCGTCCCCTGCAATATCTGGCAGAAAAGGGAGTTATCACCTACGACGTCGTGCCGCTGACGGACGGGACGCTCAAGCCCGAAACGGTCGCCGCGTACGTCACGCACAAGACGAAACTCGTCTGCGTAACGACAGCATCAAACGTCACGGGCGTCTCTTGCGATCTCAAAGCCGTGAAACGTCTTCTTCCCGAACACGTGCTTCTCCTCGCCGACGGCGCGCAGGGGGCGGGACACATTCCCATCCGGATGAAAGAATCGGGCATCGATCTTCTGGCGCTCGCGGGACACAAGGGACTGCATGCGCTTCAAATCGGCGCCCTGCTCTTTTCCGACCGCGTAGATCCCCGTCCTCTGCTCTTCGGCGGCACGGGGAGCGAGAGCCTCAGCCTGTCGCAGCCGACGTTCTATCCCGACCGTCTCGAGAGCGGGACCCTCTCTTACCCCGCAATATGTTCGCTTTTCGAAGGCCTTCTCGCCGTACGTTCGGGGCGGAAAAACAATTTATATACGCTGACCGAAGCGCTCTGTTCCGCGGCGCGGGAGATCCCGTCGTGCGAGGTCTTTTCGCCGCCGAACGCGTGCGGCATCTTCTCGTTCCGCCACAGATCGCTCTCTTCGGAAGAAGTTGCGGAGATCTTTTCGGAACGCTTCGACATCGCCGTCCGCGGCGGTCTGCACTGCGCGCCTCTCGCGCACAAGGCGCTCGGGACCCTGCCCGACGGCCTCGTGCGCGCCTCGTTCTCCGTCTATCAGGGAAAACGGGAAGCTAACGCCCTTCTCTCCGCCATGAAGCGCATCTGAGTCCGCGAGTTACATACTCTTGAGCCTTTCGACGATCTTTTTGAGCTTTTTTCTGCGGCCCGCGTCGAGAAGTTGGGAAAAACGGTCGTAAAAGGCGTCGATCTGCTCGTTCGTGAGCGTGCCCGCCCGCTTTCCCGCCTCGGCCTTGGCGTAGATCTCCCGTATGACGTCGTTTTCGCTCTTGCCGCCGAGAGAAGCGAGATACTGCTCCGCCTCTTTCATGATGCCGTCCGTTCCGCCGTAGCTTGCAAAATCTTTCATAGTCACCTCACCCTCTATCGTATGCCCGTAACCGCTTTCGGGTGCACGGCATACAATACGGTATGGAAACAGTTCTCCTCCTGGTCTTACTGCTGATGACGACAGACGAACAGTCGAAAGAAACGCTCAGAAACTTTCTTGCGTTCTATCGGGAAAACAGGGAACTCATCGCCGCGGTCACGGGCGGAAAGCTTCGGCAAGTGCCGCAAAATACAAACGAAAATGCGGATATGGGCGAAAAAAAAGAGAGCCGACCCCGCGAAGAGGCCGGCAATGCCGATATATTGGAAGAATATCTCAAACGTCTTGCCGTTTAAATCATGGCGAGAAATTCGGCGGCCGTCGCAAAAGCGTCCGCGCGGACCGCATGGTCTCCCTCGGTCCGAAGCCCTACGTCGTGGATGGAGTTCCCTTTCGGCCAGAAGATCTCCGCAACCGTGAGGCGGAGTGCTCTGCCGTCGGGCGTTGCGAAAGTGCTCTGCATCACGCCCTTACCGTATGTCTTGGCAACTTCCTGCCCGTTGAACGTGCTCACGCGCAAATAGATATCGTCCGCCGTGATCGTGCCGTAGTCGAGCATCGCGCCCATCAGCGCTTCCGACGCCGAGGCCGTGTTCTCATCGGCGAGCACGCGGATGCGGGAGTCGGGGGAGAAATACTCGTCGAAATCGTTGCCCGTCGCGTTATAGCGCTCCTCCTTTCCGCTGCGGTAACGGGAATACGCCACGAGCGGGCTGTTTCCTTCCGCATTTTTCAGAAGATGGGAAGAGATCTCGCAGAGCGTCGTGAGATATCCGCCGCCGTCAGACCGGAGATCGAGGACGAGATTCTTGCGCCCGCGCTCTTTCATTTTCTCGAGGCAGGACTCAAACTCGGCCGACGCGTTTCCGTCGAATTCCGTGAGGCGGATATACGCCTCGTCTGCGCCGAGGACGGACATGCCCTCACCCGTCTCTGTAAGCGTGAGCTTGTCAGAGCCGCGAAAGCGGAAACTCTTTTCGCTGTCCCGATATTCGCAATAAGAGGCGGCATAGGCGGCGCGGGAGATCGTGACGGTCTTTTTATCGCTCCCGTCATATCCCGCCTCCACCGTCACCTCGTTGTGCGAGGAAAGATAGGCATAAAAATTATCGGACGTCGCTTGCTGCATCGTGCCGTCCGTCCCGCCGAAGCGGTATATATACATGCCCGCCTCGAGGCCAGCCCGTTCCGCGGGAGAATTGAAAACGGTGCGATAGAGACGCACGGCTCCGTCCTCGTAGATAAGGCTCACGCCGAACCCGCTGTTTTGCCCCATGCTCTCGCTGATGAGCGAGTCGTACTCGTCGACATTGTAATAGGAGCAAAATTTATCGAGTTCGAGGGCGCTGAAGAGGTTGTCGTAGAGCGTATCGTCATCGACTTCCTTGTAATAATTGGCCTCGACGCGCTCAACGAGCCACGCAAGGTTTCTCGCCCGCTCGTCCACGGAGCTTACGCCGAGGAACCAGCCGCCGAGGATCCCCGCAAACAAAAAGATGAGCGCAAAGAGTACGGCGCTGACGCTGCGAATGATTTTTTCTCTCTTTCGCGCGGACATGGTTGCCCCGTTTTCCGTTTTTGCGGCCTTTTCCTCCGTTAAAGCTTCAGACATGGTATCGTCATTTTTTTCAAAATCGGACATGGCATCTCCTTTTTCAGTCTTTGATCAGCTTCAAGAGCACGGTGATGACGCGGAAAGTCACCGCGTCGGGAAATTTTCTGATGTTGAGCCCCGTGAGGCGCTCGATCTTGTCGAGACGGTAAGAGAGCGTGTTGCGATGGATGAAGAGCGCGCGGCTCGTCTCGGAGAGATTTAAATTGCTCTCGAGGAAGACCTCGGCGGTGACGATGAGCTCTTCGTCGCGGTAGACTTCCTCCGTCCCGCCGATGCGGAAGGAGTCGAGACACTCCTTGATGCGTTCCTTGGGAATATCGGAGAGCATATGTACGAGCAGATATTCGCGGTAAGAATGTACTTCGCCCTTGTCACCCAAGACGTCGCTCATGCGGATCGCCGACACGGCCTGTGAATAGGAGACGGCTATGTCGCCGAAAGAAGGCATTTCGCACCCGACGCCAATGCGCGCGCGGACGCCCGCCTCTTCGTAGAGGGATTGTGAGACGAACTGCCCGAATTCGTAGGGCGATTGTCCCTCTTCGGCAAATTTCACAACGGCGATGCGTTCGTCGTCCATGCAGACCGCGCTGTCTTTCCCCTCGAGGCAACGTTCAATGTGCTCATAGGCGTCTTCGATCCGCCTTTGAGGCAAAACTTCGATCGCGAAGCAGGGTCCGTCGGCGATACCGTACCCGGCGAGATAGCTGAAAGCTTTCAGCCGTCCCCCCTCTCCCGAAAGAATCGCCCTCATCTGCTCCGTTTTGCCGTTCAGTGAGGGTTGCGGCCGATCGGCGAGCAGGTAAGCGACGAGTTTTGCCTCTCTTTCGGCGCTCGGGCCGCTCCCCGCAAGATATAATTCCCTCTTTTCGCCGTTCCATTCCGCCGTAAAAGCAGTCTCTTCTCCGCCCTGCGGCGCGAGATAGGCATGCGCGCCCGTCTTCTCGTAGATATCGGCGAGAATTTTTTCCAGACCTTTCAGATGTTCCATTTCTTCCCCTTGCGGGAACAAAGTCCCCGATAAAAGCATTATAGCACATGCGGCACGAAAACGCAAGCTCTTTCCCTTTCAATAAAATTGCGCAAGAAAGAGCAAACTAACGTCGAATTCGCATGAAAAACAAAAGATGTAGTTGACAGTTGTCTGACCAAGTGTTATAATAAGGTGAGAAACAAGGAAATAAGGAGTACTTGTCATGGACTATAGCGATACCGAACCCGAAAAAAATAATTTTTCCGAAGAGAACGCGGAACCCTATGCTGAGCCCGCGGAACAGACGGATCTGACGGATAAAACAGAAACGGAAGCGTCCGCAACGTATTTGCCCGCGCCCGCGCCCGAAAAAACGGGAAAATACAACGTATTTTCCCTCCTTATCTTTTTGCTTACGGCGGGCGGGCTGTTTCTGGGACTTATCGGCAACTATGCTTCGTGGCTCAAGCCCTCCTACTATTTCGGAAGTTCGGGGCTGAACAATTCGCTCCTCGGCTTCTTCTTCACCCGCATGCGCGAGCTCTTCGTCAACATCTCCGCGATCTTCACGGGCTCGGCGGGAACGGTATTCAGAAACATCTTTTCCATACTCGCGGCATTTTTGGTCGCCGCCGTCGTGATCGCAACTCTCGTGTGCCTTGTCGTCACTTTCCTTTCCCCCAAGCGGGCGAAGAAAGCGACGGCGATCGGCGGAACGCTCGCCCTCCTCGCCTATACGCTCCTCTTCGTATGGGCGTACTGCGTCAACAGCCTCTATCTCGCGGCGTTCGGCAGGCAGGCGATCGATGTGCCCGTTGCCTTGATCGCATGTGCATTGTTTATCGTTATGACCGCCTTTGCCGTCTTGGAAAACGGGAAAAAGGGATTTTTCGGCGCGGGGATATTCCTCTTTTCGCTCGCCGCATGCTTCGCCCTCTTCTTCCCCGGCTCTTTCACCGAAACGCACTTCGGTCTTCTGACTGCGTTTAAAGAGCATCTTACGTATAACATTCTGTCCCTTGCTGCGGTGGCGATCGCCGTCGGCGGCCTCATCGTGGCGACGGCCGCTCTCCCGAGAAAGGGAAAGGGCTTGGTGCGCAGCATTGTGTTTGCGCTTCAATTTATTCTTGTCGCGCTCCTCGCCATAGCGGGGTGCAGAACGGAAGGAAGTTGGAGCCTGATATTCTTCCAGAACGGATCTCTTCTCCCCTCCCTCATCCTCATCATCGCGGCCCTCGGTGCCACGCTCTTGTCTTTGCTCGTGCTTCTCATCGACCATAGAGAGCGCGCAAGAGCGCGCGCGGCGGCACAAGCGGCGAACTTCTATACGGAGACGTCCGATGATGTGACGGAAGAGCCCGAAGCCGTGACGTTCGCGGCCGAAGAGTCCGAACAGGCGGAAAGCGGCTACATGGATGAAGCGTCGCTCTATGCGTCCGCAGCGGAAGAGACCGTCGATCCCGACGAAGCGGACGACTTCCTCGAAACGGCGTCCGAGGAGGAGATCAAAGACGCCGACGTAACGCCCGATTACTTTGTTCCCGTCGAAGAAGAGCAGATGAGCGATTTCGAGCGCGAAATGCTCGCTTATGCGGAGAAAAAGCCCGAAGAGGCGGACGCGGAGAGAGCCGACGAGGCCGCCCCCGTCCCTCCCTATGCACAGACGGCGCCCGCATCCCAGCCTTTCCGCCCCATTAACGTCTATACCGACCCGAGCACGCAGTACACATACGATCCTTTCATCAACGAGCTCACGCCCGAAGAAAAGGACGAGTTCGGCGATCTCTTTATCGCCTGCAAGTCGGGGAGGTTCGGCGATCTGCCCATTTACCATATCGGCGGCGACAATGCGGAATTCTTCGATAAGGTATGGATCCGCTACGGTATGTATGACATGTCGCAGAACCTGCGCGACAAGCTGTTCAGCTATCTCAGACGTTACAGAAGCAAACAATAACAATATCAATATCAAAACCGCCCCTCGGAATTCTCCGAGGGGCGGTTTTTGCGCTATAAGTATTATTTTTTGGGTTTTACGGCGATGTTGGCTTCGTCGAGCTGTTGCTGTTCCACGGGCGAGGGGGCGTTCATCATGAGGTCGCGGGCCTTGGCGTTCATCGGGAACGCGATGACCTCGCGGATGTTCGTCGTATCGGCGATGAGCATGACCATTCTGTCCACTCCGGGAGCGACGCCCGCGTGCGGCGGCGCGCCGTATTCAAAAGCATGATAGAGGGCGGGGAACTTCTTCACCACTTCCTCTTTCCCGAGACCGACGATGGAAAACGCCTTGAGCATGATCTCGGGGTCGTGATTGCGGACGGCGCCCGAAGAAAGTTCCACGCCGTTGCAGACGATATCATATTGATAGGCGAGGATCTTGAGGGGATCCTGTTCAAACGCCTTCATACCGCCCTGCGGCATGGAGAAAGGATTGTGGCAAAACTCGAGCTGTCCGCTCTCCTCGCCGATCTCGTACATCGGGAAATCGACGATCCAGCAAAACCGATAGACGTTCTTCTCGAGGAGGTCGAGCCCGGTGCCGAGCATCGTGCGGAGGATGCCTGCGCGCTTCTGCACATCCTGCAATTTGTCCTCGGCGACGAGGGCGACAAAGCAATCTTTTTCGGCTCCGAGGAACATTTTCCATTCCTCGGCGGCGGGTGCGACGAACTTTGCGATACCGCCCGCGGGCGCGCCGTTTTCGTCCAGTTTGAACCAATACATCGCGCCGCCCTCTGTCTTGATCTTGAAATCCTCCGCCGTCTTGTCGATCCACTTTCTCGGCACGTTCACGCCCGTCACGGCGATCGCCTTGACATGCTTGAGCATGAGAGGAGCGAACCCGCAGTTCGCGGCGAGCTCCGTCGCGTCTCTGATGAGGAGCGGGTTGCGCAGATCGGGCTTGTCGGTGCCGTAGTCTTCAAGCGCGGTGAGGTAGGGAATGCGGCGGAACGGGGGTTTATCGGCCTCCCAGCCGCTGTATTTCGCGAATACGGGCGGGAGCACTTTCTCGAGCACGGAAAACACATCTTCCTGCTCGGCAAAGGCCATCTCGATGTCGAGTTGGTAAAATTCCCCGGGCGAGCGGTCGGCGCGGGCGTCCTCATCGCGGAAACAGGGCGCGATCTGGAAATATTTATCGAAGCCCGAGCACATCAAGAGCTGTTTGTATTGCTGGGGCGCCTGCGGAAGCGCGTAAAATTCCCCCGGATAGAGGCGGCTGGGGACGATGTAGTCCCTCGCGCCCTCGGGAGAGGAACTCGTTAAAATGGGCGTGGAGATCTCCGTAAAGCCCTGTTCGGTCATGAGCTTTCTCAGATCCTCAATGATGTGGGAGCGGAGCACGATCTTGTCGCGCACGGCGGGATTTCGGAGGTCGAGAAAGCGATAGCGAAGGCGCGCGTCTTCCCCCGCCTCCGTGGAATGGGAGACTTCAAAGGGCAGAGCTTGCGTCAGGCGTTTGCCGAGCACTTCCACCTTTTCGGGGACGATCTCGATGAGCCCCGTGGGAAGTTTTTCGTTGGGCGAAGAGCGCAGAACGACTTGTCCTTCGACGGAGACGGTCGATTCCGTGGGGATCTCGCGAAGTTGAGAGAGGCAGGGCTCGCTTTCGGCGACGACCTGCGTTGTGCCGTAAAAGTCGCGCAGAACGGCAAAGAGGAGGCCGCCCTTGTCGCGCTTGGAGTCGAGCCAGCCCGCGATCTTTACTCTCTTACCGACGTCGGAAGCGCGGAGTTCGTTACAGTTGTGTGTTCTGAATGCCATAAAAATTACCTTTCAGTAAGATTTTTCTCTTATTGTATGCCGAACTTACAAAAAAGTCAAGTTTTTGACATATCTTTTTCGCTTTCCGTGATGCCGCCTTCCCCCCCATGGGGGGAGGGTTACCGTATGATCACCAAATTCTTCTTTGCGCGCGTGATGGCGGTATATAGCCATTGTCTGCCGTCCGCAAAGAGACGGCTCTCGTCGAGCACGACAACCGTATCGTACTCCGAGCCCTGCGCCTTGTGGCAGGTGACGGCGTAGGCAAATTCAAATCGCGCGACCGTCTCTTCACGCCTTACTTTTGCGCTACGGAGAGCCGCGACGTTGTTTTCATGCACGAGCCTGCCGTTCGTGAGAAGACATGCCTTCGCGCCGTAATTGTGAAAATATCTTCCCTCATAGAACACGCCCGCATCAAAGGGAAGATTGCATACCGTTCTGTCGAGAAAATCCGCCTTGAAATCGAGAAGGCCGAGCCCGTCTTCGCCCTCGCGCACGCAATAGCAGTGGCCGATAATGCCGTTTACAAGGTGAAAATTCCCCTCTTCGTCGATGGGTTTCGACCAATCGTTGAGAGTGCAGATGAGCTTTTCCCCCTCGGAGGGAAGCGTTTTTTCGGGAGGAATGCCGAGATATTCCCGAATTTCCCGATTGACAAGCGAGCGCGTCCTGTTCGTACCCACGATCACCTGATCCGCCTTCAAAAAGAGCTCTTTCCTCTGCGCACGGGTGAGCGCGTTTTTGGGAACGACCGCCGCCCGTTCGCCGTACCTGCCGTAGGAGAGAAATTTCCCCGCCCGCACGGCTTCGGACATCTGCACGATGGGGTCGTCTTTTTTTTGCCGCACGATCTGTTTCAGAGTAATCGCGGGCGTCTGCATGAGGGAATTCGTGCCGTAAACGGGAGGAAGCTGCGCACTGTCTCCGCAGAAGAGACACTTGACGCCGAAAGAGAGCAAATCGCGCAATAAGTCGTCCGAAACCATGCTCGTCTCGTCCACGACGATGAGCTTGATCTCCTTGGGAAGACTGCTCTTGAGAACAAAGCGGAGAAAGCGTTCGGAGACGATCTCGCCGTCTTCGTTGATCTCGATGTCCTCTTCCCGCGTGTAGATGAGACTGTGTATGGTGGAAGCGGGCGTCCCGCTGCGGATGAGGACGGAAGCCGCCTTCCCCGTGGGCGCCACAAAAACGGCGCTCACCCCCGGGACGAGCCCCATCTTGCGCACAATATGATCCACAAGAAAAGTCTTCCCCGTGCCCGCGTAACCGCAGAGGACAAAGATCTGCATATTCAGATGAAAATACCATTCCTCGATGAGCTCGGCGGCCTCGCTCTGGTCGTCCGTCAAAACGGGAACGGCGGAAACTTCCTGTTTCATGATTTCATTTTACCACATCGGCGAAAATAAATCAAACGTTTGTTCTATGTTTTTTGAAAAACAAGCAAACAAAGAGCCCGCCGAAGCGGGCCCGCGCACATTCTTTCATGCCTCGGTTTTACGGTCAACATTTCCGATATCTGCATATATGTGCGAGTTTTCAAATGTAAAAACGGCGAAGAGATCGCCCGCGTACGCCGTCGCCCCGTCTTTGCTCTCACACTTGAAAGAGGAAACGTCCAGGGTCATCTCCTTAAATTTCTCGTCTTTCCCGAACGTGAGCGCGAACTCGACGTCCGCGCTTCCTGTAAAGGAGAGCCCCGCTGTGGGATACAACATCCCGAAAAGCCCGCCGATGGGATCGAGGGAGAGCGTGGTGAGCGTGAGCCTGTTTTTGCCGATCAGCTGATCGACCCGCGCGGTGAGTTCCTGCCCCGTGAGCTCGTTTCCCTCTTCGTCTTTCGTGAGCCCTGCGAGCGTAAAGAGATCCTGCATGGTGAGTTCGCCGAGGCACGCGCGTTCGGTGCGGAGAACTTTTTTGATGGGAAGAAAGTCGTAGTACTCCTCAGAGGAGACCGCGTCTTTCAGATATGTATAAAAATCCTTGTCGCGGGGCGCCGCAATGTAACTTCGGAAGTCGCGAAAGAAAGGAAGCGTCGTGATCT
The DNA here is from genome assembly GCA_947623655.1 of uncultured Clostridia bacterium. Taxonomy (GTDB): domain Bacteria; phylum Bacillota; class Clostridia; order Christensenellales; family Borkfalkiaceae; genus Gallimonas. The sequence continues at coordinate 11,969 of CANQHG010000019.1, forward strand.
CGCTCGCCATCACGCCCCTGAAAAGCGTCTTCAGCGCCATGTCGACAAAGGGATTGGACAAGAAAGAGTTGAGGGTCGTGTCCGCGTTCGTCCTCCGCGAAACAATGTATAAACTGCTTGCCACCATTTTGAACGCCTTGACGGGATCGAATGAAAGGCGATAACCGTCCTCTGTCGTCTTCAGCGTCATGCCGCCCGTGAGATCGGGAATGTTCATCGCAAGTTTCACGGCAAGGGAGACGGGGATCGTCATCACGGTTCCGTCGTCCGCCGTGATCGATCGCACCGTGAAAGAGAGCCCGCTCTCAGGAGACGAATAGGCGGAAAGGAGCGCATCGTAGTCGCCCTCGTCAACATTCGCCGCCTGCCACGAACGGGCGTCGCGATACAGGCCGCCGTCGCGGATAAAGGCGAGGGTATACCCCTCTTCGCTCCCGCCGTGCGTGCCGTAGAGGTCGGCGCAAAGCTCGGTCTCCGTCTGTCTGAAATATCCTTCCGCCCGATATGTACCGCCCTTTTTCTCCGCGTTCTCCTTTTTGAGGGAAAGATTTTCGGCAGTCAGCCTGACCGCCCCGTTCGTCATGTCGGCGCCGAGGAGGTTCGCAACGAGCCTCCGGCGCAATGTGCCCTCATCGGCCGAAACGTCTCCGTTGTCGTCTTTCCCGCCCTTGTCGTCCGCGTCGTTTGGATCGTCATCATCGCCGGTATCGTCATGATCGTCATTATTATTGTCGTTATTGCCGTTATCCCCGCTCTGATCCTTGTCGTCCCCGACGTTGGACTGGGAATCGTTCGGTCCTTGGGCAGACGTTCCGTCGTCGCAGCCCGCGGCAAAAAATACCGTGCCGCACAGAAGCGCCGCCAGTACCAAACACAGAAATCTCTTCATGGATCCACCTCCCGCGGTTGCCCGCGCACTGCATTTCATTCGTTATAAAACACGAGTTTGCCGTTTTTTTCGCCGACCGTAACGTCGCCGCTCTGAATGGTGCCGCGCAAAAGTTCTTCCGAAAGCCCGTCTTCGACCATTCTCTGAATCGTTCGCTTGAGCGGACGGGCGCCGTATTCCTCCGAATAGCCGTTCTCGACGATGAGCCTCTTCGCCTCGTCCGTCACATGCAGACGGATATCCCTTGCCTGCATTCTCTTCCCGAGCCCCGAGAGAATTTTGTCGCAGATGAGCGCCGCGTCGTCCTTTGTGAGTTTGTGGAAGATGATCACGTCGTCGAGCCTGTTCAAAAACTCGGGGCGGAACTGTTTTTTGAGCGCAGCGTCGATATCCTTGCGCATATCCTCGTATTCGCTCTCCGCGTCCGCCGTGCCGAAGCCAAGGGACGCCGTTTCTTTTACCGCATGCGCGCCGACGTTGGATGTGAGGATCAGGACGGTATTTTTGAAATTGACCGTTCTGCCCTTGCTGTCGGTAAGCCTGCCGTCGTCGAGGATCTGCAAGAGAAGATTGAAGATGTCGGGATGCGCCTTTTCCACTTCGTCGAAGAGAACGACGGAATAGGGCTTTTTGCGGACTTTTCCCGTCAGATACCCCTCGCCGTCGTCGTAACCGACGTACCCGGGCGGCGCGCCGATCAACTTGGAAACAGAACTCTTATCCATGTATTCGGACATGTCGAGACGGATCATGAGCGATTCGTCGCCGAACATGCTCTCCGCAAGCGCCTTGCAAAGATCGGTCTTCCCCACGCCCGTCGGGCCGACAAAGATAAAAGAACCGATGGGACGGTTGGGATCTTTGAGCCCCGCCCGCGCCCGACGGATCGCCTTTGCGACGGCGGATACGGCCTCGTTCTGTCCCACGATGCGGCGGTGCAGTTCTTCCTCGAGATGAAGAAGCCTTTCGCTCTCCTTTTCCGTGAGCCGCGAGACGGGAACGCCCGACCAACCCGATACAATGGCGGCGATGTCTTCGGCGCCGATGCTGATGTGCGCGCGGTTCCTCTTCATGCGCCATTCTCGGCGCATATCTTCGACTTTTTGGGTGAGTTCCTGCACTTCCAGCGTGAGAGCGGCCTCGTTTTCGTCTTTCCACTTCCTCGCCTTGTCTCTGTCCGACGTGAGACGGACGAGCTTGTCTTCCGCCTCGTGCAGCTCCGCGGGGCCGTTGTAGGCATTGAGACGGGCACGGGACGCCGCCTCGTCGATGAGGTCGATGGCCTTATCGGGCAGAAATCTGTCTGTGATGTAGCGGTCGGAGAGCTGCGCCGCCGCCGTGATCGCCTCTTCCGTGATGACGACGTTGTGATGCGCTTCGTATTTGTCCCGCACGCCGCGCAAGATGATAATAGTGTCTTCAACGGAGGGTTGATCTACCATGACGGGCGTAAAGCGGCGCTCGAGGGCGGGATCTTTTTCGATCAAGCGGTACTCCTCTACCGTCGTTGCGCCGATCGTCTGCAGTTCACCCCGCGCGAGCATGGGTTTTAAGATGTTGGCGGCGTCCATCGCGCCGTCCGTCGTCCCTCCCGCGCCGACGATATTGTGGATCTCGTCGATAAAGAGAATGATATTTTTGTCGGAAGTCACGGCGTCGACGACCATTTTGAGGCGCTCCTCGAAGTCGCCGCGGTAACGGGTCCCCGAGAGAAGTCCCGTGAGGTTGAGCGAAAAGACGATCTTGTCTTTGAGGAGATCGGGAACTTCGCCGCGCGCGATCTCCTGCGCGAGGCCCTCCACGACCGCGCTCTTTCCTACGCCCGGCTCGCCGATGAGCACGGGGTTGTTCTTCGTCCGCCGCGACAAGATCTGAACGACTTTCTCGATCTCCCGCCTCCGTCCGATCACGGGGTCGAGCTTTCCCTCTCTCGCCTTTTTCGTGAGATCTTCGCCGTAGGGAAGAAGTTTTTCGTCTACGGTGGCAACGGGACGCACTTCCGTGCGGACGGGCGCGGGCGAAGAGAGGTCGCTCTTCGTGTCGTGGGCGGGTCCGCCGATGAAAGACTCCGTGCGCTCGATGAGCAGCGGAATATCTACATGCAGGCCCGCGAGAAGCGTATAGGCGATGCTCTCCTCCTCGTTCAGAATGGCAAGAAGAAGGTGTTCCGTCCCCGTAAGAGCGTTGTAGTTTTCGCCACAGCGCGCATACGCTTCCGCATTGGTGAACATGTTCTTGGTGCGCGGCGTGAAATCGAATTTTATGGTGGCCTCGTGCGTGATGGCGCGGCGGAAAAGGTCGCGGTACGACGCATAGGTCACGCCCACGGAATCGAGAAGCCTGCCCGCCGTGCTCTCGGGTACTTCGAGAATGGCGAGGATGAGATGTTCGCTCCCGATATAATTCGTCTTATAATATTTGGCGATCTGGTTCGCCTGTAAAACGACCTGTTTCAAGTGGTCCGAGTAAAATCTGCTGTCCACAACATACTCCTTATCAAAGAACGATGCCGGAAAAGGCGGTCGGCTGTCTCACGCGGAAGTCAGACGATGATCTCCGTCCTGCGCAAAAATTTGCCCGTCTGCTCGGCGCGGTAAGCGTTCTGTTCGGCTTCGGAGAGCATTCGGCTGTGCAATCTGTTGATATTGGCGGGGCGCATGGCAGTGATGTGATCGTCGATCGCAAAGAGAAGCTCTTCGGCCTGTTTTTCCGAACTCAGATATCCGAGCGTGACGCCGAGCTTGAGGTCGGCGAAGCGCTCCATAAACTCTTTCATGCCGATGATACAGCAATTCGAGAGGATCCCGTATGCCCGCATCACTTTATCGCGGAGAGCGAGCCCCTCCTCCGCTTTCATGCGCTCGCGCTCGCGGAGTTCGAACTGCACGATGATCTTTACCGCATTGTCGACGGCGGTCAGAATCTCCGTCTCCGAGAGCCCGAGCGTCACTTCGTTGGAGATCTGGAAGAGGGCTCCTTCCGCGCCGCTCCCCTCGCCCGAGGCGCCGCGCACGGTGAGCCCGAGACGGCTGAGTTCGGACACGATCTGTTTCATGAGCCCCCGCCTCGAGACGGCGGGCAAAAACATCATGACGGACGCCCGCATTCCCGTGCCGAGATTGGTCGGGCACGCGGTGAGATAGCCGAACTCCGCGTCGAACGCAAAAGGAACGCATTCTGCGATAACGTCGTCGATCCCCGTGATCCGTTCGTAAGCCTTATTCAGATCATATCCGCGCATAAAATATTGCTCGCGGATGTGATCTTCCTCGTTGATCATGACGGAAATGCTCTCGTCGGGCGTGATGAGCGCCGCGGAGATCGCGCTGTGCCGCACGAGATCGCGGGAAATGAGGTTGCGCTCCACGAGATAGGCCGCCCTGTCCTCCGTAAGCGTACCCACGTCATAGAGGTCGAATTTTTCGAGCGTCTGCAATTCTTCGGTAATGAGGCGGACGATCTCCACGGCCTGCTCCCGCGCGTGAGGGCTCTCAAGAAGCTTGTCGGGAAACGGATAATCCTTGAAATTTCTCGCGAGGCGGATGCGTGAAGACACCGCCACGCTCTCATAAGAAATGTTCATTCGTCCCCTCCGCTGATAAACCTGTTGATGACGGAAAGACGGTAGCGGATGCGCTGTTCCATAAACTTATCGCCCCTTTTCTGCGCGTCTTTGAGCTCGTCTTCGAGCTCCCGCCGCTCGTCTTCGAGGGCGCGGACGGGGTCTTTCCCCGTGTGGCGTACCCGCCCCTGAATGACCTGCACGGTGGGGATAAGCGCCTCGCGGAATGCGGAATAGCAGTCCGCACAGCCCAAAAGTCCCGTGCGGCGGAACTCCTCGAGCGTCGTTCCGCATGCGGGACATGCCCGCGGAACATTTTTTGCGCTGTCGAGATAGGAGGCGATGAAGTCCTCCTTTTCTCCGCCGTAAAGGAGACGGTAGCACTCGGGGCAAAGATACACCGTCCTTTCCCCCTCCTGCATCCATCTTTTATACGGCTGCGCCTGATTTTTTCCGCACTGTGAACAGAGCATATTCTCCTATTCCACCTCTTCGAAGCGATATTTCTGTGTTGCGAGAGGATATTTCTCCCTGTCGACTTCTGACAAGAACATTCCGAGCGGGCGGACGAAAAGACGTCTTTCTCCGTACAGTTGGCGGTAAACGACATATGCGTCTCCCGTCTCGCTGTGCGTGGCAACGTCCTCCACATAGTATTCCTTCCCCTTGAAATGGCGATATATGTGATGAATTTTCAATTCTCTCATGCTTTCTCTCCGCACTTTTCGGGGCGGAAGCCCTCGAGATATTCATAGGCGCCGCTTATGTCGGGCAGATGATATGCGCCGTAAATACACTGCACTTTGAGCAGCGGGGCGCCGTTGACTTCGGTACGGGAGACGCTTTCCACCTCTTCCCACTTCAGAAAGATGCGCTCGCCGTTCGCGTCTTTCCAATACAGCCCCTCTTCGTACGCCGAAAACACGCTCTTGGCGCCGATATAGGCGGCGACGCTGCGGATCCCCATAAAGAAGCCGATGACGGAGAGAAAACTTCCCGCCGTGGCGTTCCAGAAGATCGCAACGGGGATACCCGCCGCGGCGACGGCAAACCCGATGACCGCCATTATGAGCGAGCGGCGCCGTTTTTCGGCAACGGGAACGAAAAATTTTGCCTTGAGCGCATATTTATGGGCCTCTTTCGGCTTATTTTCTTCGCCGAGCAGAGTGAGTCCGCTCACTTGCACCGTGCGGTACAGCCTCTCTTTCGCATCCGTCTGAACGAGCACTTTTTCGTCCTTTTCCGCCTTGCCGCCCTTTGCGAGGTAGCGCGCGGGGATCTCGATCACGACGCTCCACTCCCCCTTTTCGCGGGGAGCGCGCCGCGTGCACACCGAAAAGACTCTGATTTCGGAATAGGGAACGCGGATCTTCTTCGAATTGCCATCGTCGCCGTGGAGAAGCAGGCTGTCCCGCTCAAATGTCGCGAGCGTGCCCTCTCCCACATAAAAACTGTTCTCTCCGTCGCACCGCTCCGAAAAGTCGAGCCGCACGCGGTCGGTATCCGTCAGAAAGCGCGAGAAGAGATAAGAAGCCCCGCCGAACACGGCGCCGCCGCCGAGACACCCGCCGAGGAGGATGTAGCAGAGCGTGTCCGACATTTTTCGGTTGAATTCGAACACGATGACGGAGACGATCGCACCCAAAAATCCTGCGACGGCAAGGGCGAGAAAGAGGTAAAAACATACGCTGAAAAACTTTGATCTCCGCTTTAAAGAGGAGACGGTCTTCTGTTGTTGCGCCGCAGAGGCGGGCACGGGAATCTCTTTCATCTTCACTCCTTAATCCTCGCCTTTTTGCGCCACACGAAATAGATGAGCGCCATGATCTGAAGGGGCACGCCCACGAGAAAGATGAGCCACATCCCGTCGCTCACGCGGCACACCCAAAGGGTGAGATAGACGCAGGCGAGCAGCGTCCAGATGAGGACGGAGACGGCGACGACGCGCGTCCACTTCCAATGCCATACGCTGCTGAAAACGGTGACGACGACGGCGCTTGCGGGCACAGCGTACACAAAGGCAAGCCATGCGCCCCCTCTCCATTCTCCCTGCGCGTTCCAAACGACACCGATAAGCACAAAGCATGCGACGGCGACGAGCCAGACGATCCCGACGGACAGGACGGTGATGATGAAGCGGCGGATCTTCCGCTCTCTCTTGGGGACGACGGGCTTTTCGTTGTGTTCGCGCACGAGATCGTCGACGGAGACGTTGAAGAGTTCCGCAAGCCGCACGAGGATACGGATATCGGGGATCCCGTTGCCCTGTTCCCACTTCGAAATGGACTTATCGGAATAATTGAGCTTTTCCGCAAGCTCGAGCTGGGTCATGCCCGAAAGTTTTCTCAGCCTCGTTATATTTTTTCCTACGGTGACTGCAAGCTGGTCTTGTTCTTCCATATCTCTATTATACCCTGAAAAGCGTTACTTGTCAACAATTCTACTGAGAGTAGAGTGAGATTTTGCGACTCTACCGCCATTTTGGCGCAAATAGAGCGAAAAGCGCAAAGAGTAGGTTGATTTCTTCTCAAGACTGCGATAAAATCAAAGTATCCTTAAGGCGAAAGCGGTCCCAGCCGCGAACGCCCGACTCTCCAATATTTTATAAACCCCGGGGCGTATGCCTCGGGGTTTATACTGTTTGCGGCCTGCAACGTCAGCCGAACACGCCCGCCGAAAGGTATTTCAGCCCCGTATCCGGCAGAAGCACGGCGACGCGCTTGTTTTCATATTCTTCGCGCAAGGCGAGCGCGGAAGCCGCGGCAAGGGCCGCCCCCGAAGAGACGCCGCACAGCAGCCCTTCCGTCTTTGCGAGAAGACGGGAGAAAGAGAACGCCTCTTCGTCCGTCACGGCGGCGATCTCGTCGATGAGAGACGCGTCGAGCGTCTTGGGTACGAACCCCGCGCCGATCCCCTGTATCTTATGACTCCCCGCTCTTCCGCCCGACAATACGGGCGATGCGGACGGTTCCACGGCGACGACACGGATCCGCGGATCTTTTTCCTTTAAAAATTTTCCCACGCCCGTGAGCGTTCCGCCCGTCCCCACGCCCGCGACGAAAGCGGCAAGCCCGCCGAGATCCTCCCATAGTTCCCGCCCCGTCTTCACATAGTGAACGTACGGATTGGCGGGATTTTCAAACTGCGCGGGGAGAAAGCTGTTTTCCGTCTCTGCGGCAAGTTCTTCGGCCCTCTTCACCGCCCCCGCCATGCCCTCCTCCGCGGGAGTAAGGCATACGGTCGCGCCGAACGCTTTCATCTGCAATCTGCGTTCCACCGACATCGACGCGGGCATGACGAGGATCACGCGGTACCCCTTTACGGCTCCCGCCGCCGCGAGCGCCACCCCCGTATTTCCGCTCGTCGGTTCGATGATGACGGAGCCCCGCCCGAGCTTTCCCGCCCGTTCGGCGTCTTCGATCATCGCAAGCGCAATGCGGTCTTTGACCGATCCCGTCAATGAAAACATTTCGAGCTTGGCGTAGAGGTCTGCCTTGAGCCCGAGCTCCTTTTTCAGCCGTGCAAGCTGCACCGTCGGCGTATTCCCGATCGTTCCGAGAGAAGAAGAAAACAGCATACAGCAGTATATGCGCCCGCCGCGCAAAACTTTCCGCCGAAATGTTTTTTACAAAAAAAGCCCGCGCTGTACGCGGGCGGCCGAAAAGTTTTCAGTTTTTGAGTTTATTCATCATATCGACGATATCCTGAACCGTCTTGACGCTCTCGATGTCGTCTTCTGGAAGCGTGATACTGTATTCGTCTTCAAGCGTCATCAGCAACTCAACGACGTCGAGGGAATCCGCACCCAGATCCTTTACGACTTCGGACTCGGGACGGATCGTCGAAGCGTCGATCCCGAGCTGGTCCGCAAGCATTTTACATACCTGTTCAAACATCTCTGTCCTCCTACTTCTGAAAAACAAATTTTTTTATTATTTTAACCCATCATAAAAGATTTGTCAATACCCTTTCGGCAAATTTGTACGATCAGGGGCAAAGCGCCTCTGAGAGCGCTCTTTTCCACGTCTCCTCCGAAAAACGGGGATTGGCGGGCGACGTAGAGGGAAGTTTTTGCGTCATCTCTATGTACTGCGGAAAGCGCTCCGTAAAGAGTCCGTACGCCTTACTGCCGTTGCAAAAGATCTTTTTGACGGGCGCGGCGTTCAGAACGGAGGGAATGTCGGCGATCGCGGCGTCTTCGATGGAAGCGTCCGACGAACCGCACACGGTGCAGCTCTCCACGACATCCCACAACGCGATGTGCCGCGCGAGGAGAAAGTTCCTCTTGCCGTCCGTATCCGCGGGGATCGTTTGGCCGAAGAACCCGCACACGGTCTTCCAGAACCTGTTCTGCGGATTGCCGTAGTAAAAGCTGACGGCGCGGCTCTTCACCGAAGGAAAACTGCCGAGGATCAGAAGGCGGCTTTCGGCGTCAAAGACGGGGCCGAAGCCCTCTGCACGGGTCTTGATCACAGCGAGATCCCCTTTTCGAGGTTTCCGACCGTCGCCGAGGCTACCTTTTCAAAATCAAACCCGCTCTCGATCGCCCCGAGGACGTCTTTTTTCGTGAGTTGCGAGATCTCCGCCATGCGCTTTTCAAAGTCGTAAATTTCGCCCTTATAGAGCATCTGTTTGCCATATAAGAGCATCTGCATGGATGTATTTTCCTGCGAGAAGACGGTGCTCGAGAGAAGCTGTTCTTTCCCGCGCGAAAATTCTTCCTCGGAGATGTCTCCCTTTTTAAATTCTTCGAGCACGGATAAAACGGCGTCGGCGGCGCTCTGCGCCTTCTTGGGGTTTACCCCCGCATAGACGGACAAAACTCCCGTCTCGGCGTAGTTGGACTGATAGGAATACACCGAATAGGCGAGCCCGAGCTCCTCGCGCACGCGCTTAAAGAGGCGGGAGCTCATGCCGCCGCCTAAAATGACGTTCATGACCTGCACGGCGGGGAAAATCTTGTCATCCCGCGGAACGGACGGGAACGCAAAGGCGAAATGGGCCTGTTCGATGGGTTTCTTTCTGAACAGCTTGTCCGTCTTTAAAAGAACATGTTTTTCCCTGTTTTTAAATCCCGTTTTTTGCATGCCGCCGAAATACTGCTCGGTGAGCGAAACGGCTTCCGCGATCCCGATGTTCCCCGCAAAAGACACGACGATATTCTCGGGGCAGTAACGCTCTTTCTTGTAGGCGAACATCTCTCCGCGCGTGAAACGCGAAACGTTTTCGGCGGGTCCCAGAATGTTTCTGCCGTAATTTTCCGTCCCGAAGAACGCACGGGAGAGAAGATCGAGGCACAGATCCTCGGGACTGTCTTCGTCCATATTGATCTCTTCGATGACGACGCCCTTCTCCCGCGCCATCTCTTCCTCGGGAAAAGAGGCGTTGAGGAACAGGTCGGCGAGCAATTCAAAGCTCTGTTTGGCATGTCCGGACGTGGATTTGCAGTAAAAGGCGGTCAAGTCCTTGCCCGTAAAGGCGTTGACTTGCGACCCCAGGGCGTCGAATGCGTCGGAAATTTCAAACGCCGTGCGCGTGGGCGTGCCTTTGAACTGCATGTGTTCGATAAAGTGCGAAATACCGTCTTCCGCATCCGTTTCGTAGGCTGCGCCCGTTCCGACGAGGATCCCCATCGTTACGGAGAGCAATCCCTCCATTCGTTTGACGACGATCTTAAGACCGTTTTGCAGTGTTCTGGACTCTACCATATGTAAAAACTCCTCATTCTCCTAAATTTTCTCCGACTGAAACCGTCCTCAGGCCGTTATCGCGATAATATTGCAAAATCACGGGCAGGGCCTTAAGCGTGTGCGGCATGGGGTGCATCAGAATGAGGTCTCCCCCCGCGGCGTCCTTGGTGGCGCGGCGGAAGCATAGCTCCTCATCCTTATCTCTCCAATCGATCGTATCTTTGCTCCACATCACCGTCCTGAGCCCGAGGCTCTCGGCGGCCGAAAGCGTGTCTTCGTTATATGCTCCCGACGGCGGTGCAAACAGCTTGATCTCGCGGCCAGACGCAAGCGACAAAAACTCGGCGCTCGTACGGATCTCGTCCAGATTTTCACGCAAAGAGAGTTTATCGTGATCCTTATGAAAATAGCCATGCGAGCCGATCTCGTGTCCCCGCCGCGCGATCTCTTTGACGCAGGCGACGTTGTCGTCCGCCCAGGAGCCGCCGAGAAAAAAAGTCGCCGTGGCGCCGTATTCGTCGAGCACGTCGAGAATCGCATACACTTCCTCCGTTCCCCAATAGACGTTGAACATGAGCGAAACGCCGTCTTCGCTCTTGCCCCGATAGTGTACCCTTGCGTCCACCTCGGACGCGGGCGAGACCGCGGGGAGAAAACAGACAGCGCCGAGCGCAATGACGATGAGCGCCAGCGCAAGGTTGGTGAGCGCCGCAACGGCGCGTGACCGCTTTTTCACAGTATACCTCAAACGAATACAATTATCAAACGTATTCTATTGAAGACTGTGTAAAAATATGCCTACGGCGCACGCCTCCCCCCTCACGGGAAGGCAAAGAGCGATACGAATTTGATACAGGGTAAGGCAGGCCCTCATTCCGAATTCTTAAGGGGGAGTAAATCAAGTTGATGCAAGGCTCCTCCCCGGGAGGGGGCAGGCGAGAAAACTCCTTGGCTCCTCCCAAGGAGGAGCTGTCGCCGCAGGTGACTGAGGTGGGCATAAAGCGCCCCGCGTCATTCTGAGGCATGGATGCGGAACGGAGTCAGAAGCCTTAACTCGCCCCGCCCGCACGTTCTTTATGGCGTCGAAGGGCGGCACGAGGAGCGTAGAGACGAAGTTAGAATCTCGCGGGGCAAATGTAAAACATGCGGCGAGATGCTTCGGTACATCTTTCACGGACTGCGTACAGCTCCTGTTCTCAGCATGACGCCGTCCGCAACCCCTCAAACACTTTCTTTTCGAAGGCCGTAGGCCGAGCAAAGAAATGTTCGAAACCATTCCAACATCACGTGTCTTAGGCGGAATTCACTTCCGCCGTGGGCGACACAATTCGGCGCATACCTGCGCCTTATTGTCTTTCAAGGAAGTTCGGTCCGTGGGGTGATAAGGCTTGGAAATGTAATAAACCGACCCCTCGAACACTTTCTTTTCGTAGGCCGCAGGCCGAGTAAAGAAATGTTCGAAACCATTCCTGAATTACGTGCCTTAGGCGGAATTTATTTCCGCCGTGGGCGACTCAATTCGGCGCATACCTGCGCCTCGTTGTCTTTCAAGGAAGTTCGGTCCGTGGGGTGATAAGGCGCGGAAATGTAAGAAATCGACCCCTCGAACGATTTGTTTTCGCAGAAAACAAATCGTTCGAAATTAAAGCCTATTTAAGTTTTACGATCGTTACGCCGCTTTCGCCCTCGCCGTATTTGCCGAGGCGGAAACTCTCCACGCGCGCATGCTTTCGCAACACCTCATGCACCGCCGCGCGGACCTTGCCCGTCCCCATGCCGTGCACGATACGCACTTCCGACAAATTTGCGACGAGCGCCGCGTCGAGAAAATTCTCTGTCTCCATCGCCGCTTCCGCCGCCGTCAACCCCAAAAGATTGCACTCCCGCGGCAGATCACGTCTTTCCGCAAGATGCTTGATGACCTGCACTTCCCTCTTTTGTTCGAGCACGGAAGAGGGGTAAAAGAGATCGTCGAGTTTCACGGCAACTTTTAAAGGTCCCACTTGGACCTGAGCGGTATTTTTCTCTTTTCGGAGAGAAAGCACGACCCCCTGCGCGGACATGGTACCCACAAAAACCGTCTCGCCCGCTTTCAATTTATCTCTGTCGACGGGCTCCAGCCGCACTTTTTCGGCCTCTTCGGGCGCCTCGTCTCCCATCTTATTTTTGAGCGTCCTCGCGCGGATGACGTCGCTTTCCGTGAGCGTCTCTTTGGCGACGATCTCCTCGATCTGGGCGAGAAGTTCTTCTGCTCTTGCCGTGCGCTCCGAGACGATGCGCCGCGCTTCCGCCTTAGACGAATATAAAAATTTCTCGCGTTCCCGCTTGAATTTTTCCTCGTCTTTTTCGAGCGTTTGCAGGCGGGCATTCCACTCTTTTTTGAGCCTTTCCGCCTCTTCCCGCTCGGCTTCCGCCTGTATCCTGCTCTCTTCGGCCGCCCGCAGCGTCCTCTCAAAGGAACGCGCGCTTTCGGAGAGATATCCCCGCGCCTCCTCGATCGTCTCCTCGGGAAGTCCCAGCCGCGTGCAGATCGCGAGCGCGTTCGACGAACCGGGTGCGCCGATTCTGAGGCGGTAGAGGGGGCGGAAGTCCTCCGCGTCGAATTCCATACAGCCGTTCTGCATCCGCGCATGCTCATATGCGAACTCCTTGAGCGCCGCATAGTGCGTCGTCACGATGCCGCGGCAACCCTTTTTCTCGAGCGAAGAGAGCACGGCGCGGGCGAGAGCCTGTCCCTCTTCGGGGTCGGTGCCGCCGCCCGGTTCATCGATGAGCACGAGGCTGTTTTTGCCCGCTTCCCTTAAGATCTCACGGATGTTGACGATGTGTGATGAGAAAGTCGATAAATTTTCTTCGATGGATTGGCTGTCGCCGAGGTCACAGTACACCCCCGAAAAGACGGCGAGTCGGGTGCCTTGCCCCGCGGGAACGAATACGCCGCAGGCCGCCATGAGGCAAAAGAGGCCGCACATCTTCAGCGTGACCGTTTTGCCGCCCGTGTTCGCGCCGCTGATGAGGAGAAAGTCGTAATCTTCCCCCAATGAAACGGAAACGGGAACAGCACGCGCCCTGTCGAGCAGAGGGTGCCTGCCCTTTACGATATCGATGACGCCCTTCCCGTTGAGACGGGGACGGATCCCCCGCTCGCGATAACCGTATTCGGCGAGCGCATAGTAGCGGTCGATCTCGACGAGCACATCGACGTCCGTCTCGAGCTGCGCGCGCATACGGCCCGCGTCGCCCGAGAGCTCTTTCAAGATGCGCTCCGTCTCCTCCTTTTCGTCGAGGGCGAGATCGCGCAGTTCGTTGTTCATCTCGAGAACTTCTTCCGGCTCGATAAATACCGTCGCGCCGCTCGCCGAACGGTCGTGCACAAAGCCGCGGATACTGCGCTTATATTCCGCTTTGACGGGAATGACATATCTGTCGCCGCGCACGGTGACAAGCCCGTCCTGCAAAAACTTTCTGTCGTCGCCCGTGAGGTAGCCGCTCAGACGGACGCGGATGCGCTCGCCAAGGCTTCTGATCTCACGGCGGATCGCAAAGAGTTTTTCGCTCGCGTTATCCGAGATCTCGTTCTCGTTCAAAATTTTCGTCACGATGTCTCGCTCGAGCCCCTCGTCGAAAATGAGCCGCCCGGAAAGCGTCTTCATCTTTCCGATCCGCGGGTCGGAGAGCGCGTGAATGCTCTTATAGCACACCCGAGCGGATGTGAGCAGCCGCGCGACGTTCAAAAGTTCGCCGCAACTCAGCGTCGAGCCTTTCTGCGCCCGCTCGAGGCTGTCGCCGACGGGAGAAAATTCGGGAAGCCTGCCCGCGCCGAGTTCATACAGCAGAAGGGTCGCCTCCTGCGTCATGTCGAGACGGCGGTCCGCTTCCGCAAGTTCCGTGGCGGGCGTGAGTCCGATGATCGCCCTTTTGCTCCCGTCCAGGGCCGCATATCCCGCCGCCGCGGACAAAATTTTATCGAGTTCCAGCCTCTCAGAATGTTTTGTCACAGCATACTCCTTTGGCTATGGCCGCGCGTGGGCGTCCCCTGCACCACAACGGTATGGTCGGAAAGCCGATCCGCCCCGCCGTCAGAGAGGAGGGGGGCGCAGTTGTAGACCTCGAAACGGCATCCGTTCATGCGGTAACGCCGCAACGGGAACAGCCGCCCCTCGCCGTCTGTAAGCGTATAAATTTGCCGATTATCGCACGTTTTACAGCTCTTTTCAAAAGGACAATAACAAAGGTCCATCACCTTGACTGCCCCTTCCCGCAGTGCGAACGCGCCCTCCGAAGAGAGCCGCCTCTGCTCACAGGCCGAAATTTCCTTTGAAAGCGCAAAATATTCCGCTCCCGCGCCGATGACGCCCGCGACCGCAAAGCGGTTTGTGAGATTGAACCCCGTTCCCGCAAAGAGCTTGACGCCGTACTTTTGCGCAAGGGCGATCCCGTAGTATCCCTCGCAGTAAATTCCTCCGAAATTCTTCAGATATGGTGCAACGAGCGCCTCGTCCTTACCCGTAAAGAGAGGCGGAAGATACAAAAAGACATCCTCCCCGCCTTGGGGCAGAGCGGAATAATCGTTCGGCTTCAAAATGAAAATATCTGCTTTTTCTTCCCTTTGTTGCGCTATAAGTGCGGTTTTTTGCGTTTTATGGGGCGGCAACGCGGGTTCTTCGAAGACGGCTGCGGGAAGCGTCCTCTTCGGGTCGAGAACATCGCAAAAAGCGGCGTAAAAATCCCGCCGCAAGGCGTTGAGCGCCGATTTCGGCATGAACACGCCGTCCGTTTCAAGTTCCGCCGCGGGGGACAAGGGCAAGCCGTCCGTCTTCCCGAAGCATTCGTTCACCAGACGGAGATCGACGGGCGAACTCTTGGCCTTTTCGAGCGTGATTTCGCTCGTAAATTTAAAATCTCCGCAGATAATTTCAGGCTTTTCGCCGCTGAAAAGTCGCACATATAGTTCAATTTCGCGCTTTCTTACGCCCGAAAGCGCCCGCTCCGACGCCGCGCCGTCCGTCGTCACGCATACGGCATCTCCCGCCTCGGGACGGGCGTTCACGCTCATGAAAAATCCGTTTTCGACCGCTTCCGCAAACATCGCGCCCGCGACTTCTTTGCCGCCGCGCAAAATTTTGAAGCCGTCTCCCTTGCGGGGACGATAAGTACTCTTGCAAAACGCCCTGCCCCTGACAAAGGAGAGCTTTCCCACCTGCTCGCCGATGTGCCCCTGCACGTTGCGTGAAAGCAGCGTCTCGTCCTGCCCGAACGCGAGCCCTGCCGTATAATTCCCGCGGTTATAGGCGCGTTTCAGGTCGGAAAGCGCGTTTATTTTGACGATATCTGCGCTTTTTTCTGCTTTTTCACAGGCATTCAGGCAGGCCTTCACATATTTTACCGCCGCGGCGCAGTAAGCAGGACGGCGCATTCTTCCCTCTATTTTTAAAGAGGTCACGCCCGCACTTACGAGCTCTCCCACTCTCTCTCCCACGCTGAGGTCGGAAAGCGAGAGCGCATAGGCGGGCGTTTCATACCCCTCCCTGTCGATGGAATACAGCTTTCTGCACGGCTGTTTGCATCTGCCGCGGTTGCCGCTGTTGTTCCCCGCGAAAGAACTCATATAGCACTGTCCCGAATAGCACGTGCACAGCGCCCCTTGGACAAACACTTCCGTCTCGATGACCTCTGAGATTCTTTTGATTTCCCCGAGCGGCGTCTCGCGGGCGAGCACGGCCCTCGAAAAGCCGTATTCTTTGGCGATCTGCGCCCCGTAGACATTACAGCACCCCCCTTGTGTGGAGAGGTGCAGCACGATTTCGGGATACTTTTCCTTGACGAGCTTGCCGAGGAAGATATCCTGCATCAGAATGGCGTCGGCGCCCGACTCCCACGCCGCCTTTACGGCCGAAAAAAAGGCGTCCGTCTCGCTGTCTTTGACGAGCGTGTTGAGCGCGACATACACTTTCGCGCCCAAGAGATGAGCAAAGCGGGTCACGCGGGCCAGAGCTTCGGCGTCGAAATTCGCGGCGCTTTCACGGGCGGAAAATTGCTTGAGTCCAAGATAAACGGCGTCCGCGCCCGCATTGAGCGCCGCATAAGCCGTCTCTTCGTCCCCGGCGGGGGCTAAAATTTCTGCCGTCATCTTCCGATCGTCCGTTGAATGAGTTCCTGCGCGGCGTCGTATCCCATGCCCTTGAGCCTGTGGTTGCGGGCCGCGACTTCGATGAGGATGGCGAGATTGCGCCCGGGGGAAACGGGGACGGTGAGCTTGGGAACCTTAACGCCGAGGATCTCCTCGCAGCCGCCCTCGCCGCCGATCCTGTCGTATTCCTTGTCGCGCTTCCAATGCTCGAGTTCCATCACGAGCTCGATCTCTTTTTCGCCGAGCACAGACCCCGAGCCGTACATATTTTTGACGTTGATGATGCCGATGCCGCGCAATTCCATAAAGTAGCGGATCCGCTCGGGCGCCGTGCCGACAAGCTCGTTTTCGATCTTTTTGATGAGCACGGAGTCGTCCGCGACGAGCCGATGGCCGCGCTTGATGAGTTCCATGGCCGTTTCGCTCTTGCCGACGCCGCTGTCTCCCGTTAAAAGGATCCCCGCGCCGAACACGTCCATGAGCACGCCGTGCACCGTCGTCTTGGGGGCGAGAAGACGGGAAAGATAGACGTAGAGTTCCGCCATGATGACCGTCGTCATCTTGCCCGTTCTGAACATGGGCGTGCCCGTCTTACGGGCGAACTCCATCATCTCGGGAGGAACGGGAAGATCTCTCGCAAAGACGACGCACGGGATCTTTCCGCATTCAAAGAGTTTTTTGACCCGCTCTATGCGCTCTTCGGAAGAAAAAGAGCGCATGAATTCGTGCTCCGTCTGCCCGATGAGCATGATGCGTTCGGCGTCGAACATGCTGAAAAAGCCCGCGAGCCTGAGCCCCGGCCTGTCTACGCTGATGTTCGTGAAAGTCAGGATCCCGCGCCCCGCATAGAGCACTTCGAGGTTCATGTCGGATGCGAACTTGTCGAGCATGACCGTCTCGTGCGGCAAAATGAATTCTTCCATATTTATTCCCCCATAGCGTATTTCATAAGTGCCTCGGCGACGCCGTCCTCTTCACAGGAAGAGACGACGATCGCTTTTTCTTTGAGCGCCGCTTCGGCATTGGAAACGGCAAACTTTCCGCCCGCCCGCTCCAGCATGGGCAGGTCGTTGAGCTGGTCGCCGATGGCGGCCGTCTTCTCACGCGGAATGCGGTAGTAATCGGAGAGAAAATCTACGGCGCCCGCCTTGTTTTCGTCTCTCGGCATGACCTCGACGAGGAAAGACGACGAGCAGGTGACGTAAAACTCTCCGCCGAGCTCGCGCTCCGTCTCCGCCCGCACACGCTCCCGCTCCTCGGCGGGCACCATCGCGAGAACTTTGATGACGTTGACGGATTTTGAGGACACCATGTCCGAGAGGTGCGGCTCGATTTTGCCTTTTACCCTGCAAATTTCTTCGTAGGCGCGAAGATATTCGTCGTCAATATTGGAATAAAAGTCGTCGCCCGTGTAAACATGGACATGGTACCCTTTTTTTTCGAAAAGGCGGATGGCTTTAAGGGCATGGTCCTCCAAAAATCCGCCGTTTTTCAGAATTGCACCCGTGCGCACATCTGCAATCATCGCGCCCTGATAGGCGACCGCGAGCCCGTCGTCGAGCCCGAGTTCCCGCAGACGGGGCAAAATAGAAGTCATCATGCGCCCCGTGACGACGGCGAAGATCCCGCCCGCCTCTCTGTACCGCGCGATCGCGCGCCTGTTGGTCTCGGAGACCGTACCGTCGCTGCGGACGAGCGTCCCGTCGAAGTCCGATAAAAAAAGTTGATATCTCATAAATTTTCAAAATAGGTTTTTACGCGCTTTGCGAGTTCTCTGCCGATCCCCTCCGCCTCGCACAGCTCCTCTTCGCTCGCATGCATGATCTTGTCGATCGTGCCGAATTTGCGCATGAGCGCCAGCCGTTTCTGCTTGCCCACGCCGTCGATCTCCTCGAGAACGGACTCCAGATTGCGTTTGGAGTGAATAGAACGGAAATAGGTGATCGCGAAGCGGTGCGCCTCGTCGCGGATACGCTGTAACATTCTGAGGGCATAGTCCCGCCTGTCGATCCTGACGCTCTCCTCGCTCGTTAAAGTAAATACTTCCTCTTCCTGCTTGGCGAGGGCAACGAGGTCGATGTCCGTAACGTTCATCTCTTCGAAGATCTGCCGAACCGCCGAGAGCTGTCCTTTGCCGCCGTCGATGACGATGAGACGGGGACGGGGAAACTTCTCTTCCTCGTCGGTGCCGAGCTTGGAGAGCCGCCGCCGCAAGACTTCCTGCAACGAGGCGAAGTCGTTGGCGCCCTCCACCGTCTTGATGCGAAAACGGCGGTATTCATACCTGTCCGCCTCGCCGTCTGTGAATACGACCATGCTCCCAACCTTGTCCACGCCCGAAATATTGGAAATATCGTAACATTCCATGCGCTTCGGATAGCGGGAAAGATGTAAAATTTCCTGAAGACGTTCGCACGCCTTCACAGTCATGTCGTCCTTGTGTGCGATTGCGGAGACCGATTTGTCGAGATAATCCTTGGCATTCGCCGCCGCCATATCGCAGAGCTCTTTTTTGACGCCCAATCTGGGATAGACGATCTCTACGTTTCTCCCCGCCCTCTCTTTTAAAAATGCGGAGAGCACTTCCCCGTCCACGGGCTCGCTCAGAATGATCTCATGCGGGGTCTCGTGCGCGGTGTAGTATTGCGTGATAAAACTCGTGAGCGCCTCGCCGCTCTCTCCCGCTCCCGCGTCCGCATGGAACGTGCGGCTGCCCTGCATCACGCCCTTCCTTGTGACGAGAAGGGAGACCGCCGTATACAGCCCATTGGTCGCAAGCGCCCAGACGTCTGCGTCGACGTCTTTCGGCATCGATGTGATACGTCTCTTTTTGAGGGCGGCGAGCATGGAGATCTTATTGCGGTAGTCAAGGGCGAGCTCGAACTGCTCTTCCTCCGCAAAGCGTGCCATTTTCTCCCGCAAAAGCTCTTCCGCCTCCTCATAGTTGCCGGAGAGAAAGGAAAGTACTTTTTCAACCCGCTGCGCATACTCTTCCTTTGTGCAAAGGGCGGCGCACGGAGCGAGGCAACGGTGCAGATGATAGTCGAGGCAGGGCTTTGCGGGTTTTTCCTTGATCGTGACGGCGCAGGTGCGGATATTATAGACCTTTGCGGCGATATCTAAAATCTCTTTGCAATTTACGCCGCCCATAAAGGGGCCGAAATAGCGGCCGTCCTTTTTGACGCGGCGTGTGACGGAGATACGGGGAAATTCTTCCCGCGTGTGCACTTTGATATAGGGATAGGTCTTGTCGTCCTTTAAGAGAATATTGTATTTCGGCTTGTATTTTTTGATGAGATTATTCTCAAGCGCAAGGGCGTCGACCTCCGTCGGCGCGACAATATAGTAGAAATCGGCGATACAATCGACCATCGCCTGCACTTTGGGCGTCTTTTCGGTGGAATGAAAGTACTGCCGCACGCGATTTTTCAGCACCCGCGCCTTGCCGACGTAAATGACCGTCTGATCTTTGTCGAGCATGACGTATACGCCGGGGGTCTCGGGCAGAAGTTTGAGTTTTTCGCGTATAACGTCCATAATATTATTATACACGTCTTTGCACGACTTTTCAAGGATTTCGGGCAAGATTTTTAAAGAGAAAGCCTGCGGCGCACGCCGTCAGTCCCCCAAAAACTCCACTCCCTTTAAAAGAACGTCGTTGACGATCTCCCCCGCTGCCATGTAAAAGATGATCTTTCCGTGCCTCTCGCTCTTCACGAGCCCCGCGTCCTTTAAAAAGCGCAGCTGGTGAGAGACGGTCGTCTGGTTGAGCCCGAGGACGCGGGAAATATCGGTAACGCACATTTCCGAAATGGCGAGCGCGGACAAGATCCTGAGGCGTGTGCCGTCCGAAAAAATAGAAAAAAAGCGTACGAGGGAAGAGAGGATCTCCCCATCGGGTACATAATCCTCCACAAGATCCTTCGTGCGCCGATCGAGCAACAATGTTTCCGCCATAAAAATACCTCCTGATACAATGTATTTGACCTAAAAAGAATATCGGTAGATACTCTTTTCAAAGTTCCAAGACCTAAGCT
>CANQHG010000020.1 GCA_947623655.1 uncultured Clostridia bacterium
GCGACCAACCTCGAGCGCAACCTCTACCTCACCACCCAGCTCATGGAGATCGACGTCCCCGTCATCATCGCGCTCAACATGATGGACGCCGTTGAAAAGCAGGGAGATCAGATCGACGCAAAGGAGCTCGAAGAAAAGATCGGGCTTCCCGTCGTCTCCATCTCCGCGCTCAAGGGCACGGGGATCAAGGAACTCATGGACAGGGCGATCTCCATCGCCAAAAAACCGCGCAAAGGGGTGACGGTGCTCCACGATTCGCCGCTTGCACACCTCGTGAGGGACGTCGGCATCGCGCTCAAGGGCGCCAAGGTCGAAGCGCCGCTCTTCCACGCCGTCAAACTCGCCGAAATGGACGAGATCGAGGTCAAAATGCACCCCGAACTCGTGAATATGGTCAACGAATTCAAGGCGACGTTCAAAGACGACACGTTCGGCGACGACCTCGAGGCCGTCGTCGCGGACGCGAGATATAAATATATCGCGAGCAATTATTCTTCCGCATACAGAAAAAAGCACAGAGGGGAGAAACTCACCAAGTCCGACAAGGCGGATAAGATCCTCACCCACAAAATATGGGGTATTCCGATCTTCCTCGTCATCCTGTTTGCGATCTTTCATCTGACGTTCTCTGAAGACCTCTTCTACATCTCCGCAATGGCTGGGGGGCTTCCGTCGCTCGAAGATCTCGGCTATAATATGTCCAACCCCGGCGTGACGCTCCTCGCCTGCTTCTACGACGGCGCCGTCTTCTCCCCGGGCGTGATTTTAACGAATGTTTGGACATGGCTCCTCGATTGGGTCGGCGAACTTTTAGGGCTCTGCACCCAAAACGCGCCCCTTTGGGTCGGCAGTTTTGTGGGAGAAGGGATCTGGGGCGGTCTCTCCGCCGTGCTCGGCTTCCTGCCGCAGATCTTAACGCTGTTTTTGTTCTTCTCCATTCTCGAAGATTCGGGCTATATGGCGCGCGTTGCGTTCATCATGGACAGGATCTTCCGCAAGTTCGGACTATCGGGCAGAGCTTTCATGCCCATGATCATGGGCTTCGGCTGTTCTCTTCCCGCCATGATCAACACCCGTACCCTCGCCGACGACAGGGAGAGAACGGCGACCATCCGCGTTATCCCGATGTTCTCGTGCGGGGCGAAACTTCCCATTCTGACGGCGATCGCGGGCGGTATCGTGCAATATTTCGGCGTCGGGAATGCTGACCTCATCACATACGGCATGTATCTCGTCGGTATCGTCACGGCGATCTGCTGCGTCATTCTGATGCGGAATACCACAATGCGCGGCGACGTTCCTCCTTTCATCATGGAACTTCCCGCCTATCACATGCCGCTCTTCAAGGGGCTCATGATCCACTTGTGGGATAAAACAAAACACTTCGTCAAAAAGGCGTTCACCATTATTTTCGCCTCGACTATCGTCATTTGGTTCCTCTCCAATTTCTCGTGGAATTGGCACTTCCTGCCCGAAGAGATCGAGTATGAGGGTGAAACCATTCTTGCAAATCTCCACACCGACCAAAGCATTCTCGGCTCCATCGGCATGCTCATCCAGCCGCTCTTTACGCCGCTCGGCTTCGGCTCTCAGCTCAAAAACTTCGGCTGGGTATTCGCCGTCGCCGCGATCACGGGCCTTGTCGCGAAAGAGAATGTCATCGCCACTTTCGGCACCCTCGCCGCTTGCGTTGCGGGCAGCTATATCTCGACAGAAGAGGGCGTTGCCGAGGCTGTTACCATGATCGCCGCAACGGGTATCACCATCCCCGCACTCATCTCCTTTATCGCTTTCAATATGGTGACTATTCCCTGCTTTGCGGCATGCGCCACGGCAAAGGCCGAGCTCCCGAAAGGCAAATTCGCATGGACGATTCTCTTCTGGCTTGTAACGAGCTACATCGTCGGCACGGCGATCTATCTCGTCGGCAGTTGGTGGTGGACGATCTTCCCGATCCTCGTTCTCGCGGCGCTTGCCGTTGTCCTCATTTGGCTGTGGAACAAAAAACATCCCGTCGCAGCCGAATCGGCGGCGGAACTGAGCGAACAACTTTCGGAGGCGGCTGCGGCCGAAGATAAAAAATGAGCTGGTGGGAGATCCTCATTATCGTTGCGACAGTTCTCTTCGTGGCCGCGGTGATCGTTGCCTCGGTCGTCAGAAAATTACAGGGCAAGTCGTCTTGCTGTTCGGAATGCGGCGGCAACTGCGCCATGTGCTCCGCCTGTGCGCAAAAGGAAAAGACAAAGGCGGAGAAAAAATAATTTACCCATACGATCTCCATAAATCTTGCAATTACCGCGGGTTTTCGCCTGCGGTAATTGCATTTTCCATCTTTTTCTTTTTTTGGGGAAAAGCGTCGCGGCAAAACATTGGGAAAAAGGGGACCCATTGCCGTAAATTTGAAAAAAAACGAACTTTTTCCCGACAATTTTTGAATGAAATCCTTGACATTGTGAATGTAACATGGTATGATAAAATCAGTTCAAAATAGAGATAGTGCCCCCATGGGGGCAGTTTGTCATGAAATGACAAACTAAAAAACTCTTAAAGGAAAGAACAGGAGGAAGTATGAAAGCACTCAAAAAACAGTGGTTGACGCTTGTAATGCTTGCGGCGCTCATTGTAACGCTCACACTCGGCGTGGTATTTGCGTTCCCCGCCCGCAGTGCAAGCGCGGAAGAGACGTTTAAGCCCGATATCACAGTAGATTCGGCAAGGGCGCTGAAAGAGGCAGTTCTCTACGAAGCAAAAGCGGGGACGAACTACAAGATCCGTCTTGGGGCGGATATTGTACTCGGCACGGCGGACGATCAGGTCGTTGATGAAGAGAAGAATATCAGAGAGATCTACGGCCTTCGTACAAGCAACAAGGATATTACGCTCGACCTCAACGGTCACACGATGAAGCGTGAGGGCGGCTGGTGGGTCATTAACGTTTCCAATATCAACGGCAAGCTTGAGCTCATCGATACTTCCGAGGGCAAGACGGGTTTGATTACCAACGATGTGCCGCACGATGTTCTTATTTACAATTACGGCAAGCTGATCACGAACGTGAACATGACGAATAAGACCTATCATCCCAATTATTACACCGCAAACAACTATGCCATGATCAAAAGTTTGATGGATGTGTATAAAGATGATGTGGATGATGGCAGTTATACGACGTGGTGGAAAAAACCTTCCGTCACCATTCAGGGCGGCGAATTTCTTGGAGGTCAAAACGCATCATTTATCGAACTGATCGACGCCAACCTCACTATTAACGGCGGTACGTTTTTGCGGGATGAGGATTACCATGATACCCGCTCGATTTTCAGTGCGAGTACCTATATTTGGGAGTCAAAGGGAGCGAATCCGGACCACCTTTATAACACTCCAGAAAACAGAGAGACTTTTTTGCAAAATATAAAAGCTGAAATCGGGAAATGTTTGGACGTCTATAAGGATTACCGTGGATGCAATGTGGTCATAAAGGACGGGAACTTTATCGGGTCGCAAGAAAAGTCCGAAAACATCATGCTCGACAATAAAATCAAATGTTCGATACCCGGGGCATCTGTTGGTTTCCTTGATTTTGATATGGAAGAGACCTGCACTCATAACGTCTCCATTGAAGGCGGTTTTTGGGGTTTGGATCTTTCCACCTACTGCCCCGACGGAAAATGGATGAGGCCTGTCGATTTTAATGTGGATGCGGGCCCCGCAGGGGACTATTATGTTGTTGACAAGATAAACTCGGATGCCGTTGCGGCTTCTGTTATCGCAGATGGCATCTCTGAGCAAAAATTTACCAACTTTGAGGCCGCTTGGACTTATGCGATGACTTTGAGCGGAAATCGCACGATACAGGTGCAATCAGACGTGAAATCTTCTCCGGTGGAAATGGAAGACGCTCTTGCCGGGAACGTGACGCTCGATCTCAACGGAAATACACTCACGATCGATTATGATGTGGATTCCGCTATTTGCATGAACGCTTCTTCCGCGAACAGTATCACGTTGACCGTAAAAGATGGAACAAGAGAACAAAACGGCGTGCTTGAATTCCATATGCCGAGCGGGACGGCGCCCTCATATGACTCTGGTATCCAAATTACCGCTAAAAATCAAAAATTTATTTTAGAAAGCGGCATCATCCGTCAGACGGGCTACTTCCCCGATGAGAGCACCTATACCGATCCCGAGGGTGGAAATGGATCGCAAAATCAAGCAATGGCGATCTTCCATATCGGAGAAGGTCTTCGAACTGTCGATTATGAGATCGTCACGATCAAGGGCGGCAGTATTCTCTCCGAAATCTATTTCGGCACGGAAGAAAGTCACGGCGCACTCACATCGTCGCAGATTTTTGTAACATGGAACGACGGCAGCGGCAGTGACAACAAAAACGTGAACTTCCAGGTCAAGGAAGATGACCCATACGGTTACAGCTTCCCCAACAAAAATCAGAGATTTGTATTTGATCTCAATAATTTCATCAAGGAGCAGGGGCACACGAGCGTGTTCTCGTGGGATTTGAAAAAGACGGATGACAAATACTGGGGAGACCTCGGCGAAACATTCGAGGGCCTTACCTACGTCACGTTGGGCGAAAACAGATTTGCGCTCACAGACCTCGAAGAAGGCGACGCCTTCCTTGTAAACGGCAGAAGATATAAAGAGGCAGAACTCGATCAAGCGATCGCCGCGGCAAAGAATGCGGACGGCGTTGTCGGTCTCTTGTGTAGTATAAACATCAATACAGCGCTCAAACTTGAAGACGTTACGCTCGATCTCGATGCTTATCTCGGATACCACATCACGGTTGGCGAAAGCGGTTCCCTTACCCTCGGCAAGGGCGCGGCGATCAGTAACGGTGTGGTCGAAGGCGACATCACAGTCAACGGAAATGCGACGTTGCAAGGCGTGACCGTCACGGGCAATGTTACGGTAGAGAGCGGCACGCTCACCATTCCGAGCGGCACCTATCAGGGGACGTTCACGTTTGAAGAAGGCGCTAAAGCGGTCATCTCGGGCGGCTCTTTCAAAGGAAAGGAAATTAAAGAAAAGCTCGACCAATACTTTACCACAGCGCACGGCGCATATATCACGGCGGGACAGGAATATGGCGACGAGGATATATACGAGGTGAAGATCGCCCCCAACATGAACGCGCAGGAATGGTATAATAAGTATTACAACAATGGGCAGGGAACGAAATTTGAGATTGCCTCGACGGATGAATGGAACTACTTTGCAATTTATGTCTCGAGCGGCGTGGACAGTTTCAGCGGTAAAACCGTCACATTGACGACGACTCTTGACTTCGGTTATGTTCCCCCCGTCAATGGTGCTTCGGTAGCGTCGAAACCTTTGACTTTCTTCCCTGCAGGCAACCAGACCTATAAATTCATAGGTACGTTCGACGGCGGCAATAACAACAACTATAAGATCACGGGTATCAATGTAACAGAGATCAACGCGGGCCTCTTCGGCGGAACGGACGGTCCGGCAAGGATCAAAAATGTCACTGTTGAGAATTCCGTGTTCACAGGCGGCACCGACGTCGGCTACTTCGACGAATTCAACACCGAAAAAGGCTGGGTATTTGCGGGCGGTATCATCGCGCAGGGCAACCACGGCAACGGCGAAGCCACCCCCGCCGAGAATATCAAACTCAACAATATTACCATCGCGCAGAGCGGCGACAACGCCAACATTATGGGCGGCGGCTATATCGGTCAGACCTGGAGCGACACTTACATCAACAACATTGAGGTTAACGGCATTACTCTTCGCGGAAATTGGAAGTTGGGCGGTATCGTCGGCTTCACCGAGGCGAGCGTCGTGATCACCAACGGATCCGTTACCAACTTCAAGGATGAGAGCGGCAGCAGTTATGTCGGCTCCGTTATGGGACAGTTGGTCGGCGATGGGTTAACGCTTGATAGTTGCAATGTTCAAACCTCCGATAGCTATCTTATCGGCGGTGCAGACGCCGGTGGTACGAAGAAAGATATCAATATTAAGGGCGTAGGGACGGATATCGCGGCAAAAGGCACCGCGGGAACAACAGGCACGACGCATGGGGCTCACGAGGCAAATCTTACGGTCACCGTTCCCACGACCGAAGAGGAAAGCACTCAAGAAGGCGGCTTCTCTTTGGATTTCAAAGAAGAGGAGATCCCGAACGACGCGTATCAGACCGATGGCGGCACAGCTGTCTTGGCTATGGTCCATGCGGAAGACGGCAACATCGCCGGATATCATACGCTTGAAAAAGCGCTTGAAGGCGCTCAAAACGGAAATACGGTCGTCCTCATGGGCGGTGTTACGGAAAACGTCACGATCGGCGCGGATAAGAACATCACGCTCGACCTCAGCAACTACACCCTCACAGGCACGCTCGAAAACAGCGGCACGCTCACGCTTCAAAACGGCACGGTGGCGGGTTCGATCACAAACAACGGCACACTCACGCTTATGACGGGCGAACACGGCCTTACCGTCGACAACTCCACGGCGGCAGCTGCGGTTGTCACGGGCACGTACAGCGTAGATGAAAATGCCTGCGTCCGTGAAACGAAGACAGGGGATCTTGTAACAAAGCTCGAACTTGTAACTTCTCACGGAGAGACCGTATACACTGCAGAGGACAACGTTATCACTCTCTCCTGCGATATTTGCCATAAGACGCTCGGCACGGTGACGCTTGTTGCGCCCGAGAACACGACGTTCAGCGGCGAAAAGATCGAGGCGACGGTTAAAATCGTTGCTCCCGAAGGCCTTGTTGCGGAAGTTCCCGCAATCACTTATAAGAATGCAAACGGCGACGTTGTGCCCGAGATCGTCGGAGTGGGCAAATACACTGCAAGCATCACGCTCGGCGGTGTGACGGCGAACGTTTCGTTTGAGGTAAATCAGAAAGAACTCGTCATCACCGACATTCAGGACTCGATCACCTATTCGGCCGACGGCGCTCTCACCCTCACGGTTACGGAGTACACCCTCAAGGATCTTGAGGGGAATGTCGTGGAGTTGGATGACGTTACGGTGAAAGTTACGCTCCTGAAGTCGAACTACAACGTCGGCAAGCAATTCGCGCTCATCGTCGCGATCCAAATGACGGGCAACGATAACTACACGCTCGCATTGGTGGGGAATGCAACGTTCATCGAGCTTGAAGTGCAGGCGGCGATGTTGACCGTCAGCGTCAACCAAAACGGAGAGGTCGTCTACGACGGGTTTGTCGGCGGCGAAAACGAGAGCGTCCTCGGCGGCGAACTTATCCTTGAGCGCGTCGATAACGGCAACGGGACGATGACGGTGACTCCGAGCGGTCTCACGAGCGAGAACTACAACATCGTCTATGTGAGCGGCGTCGTAGCGGCTCCCGAAGCAACATCCGAGGCGGGGAACACCGTTCTGATCGTTCTCTTGTCCGTCGGTGCGGCGGCGCTCATTCTCACGGCCGCGGCCCTCGTTGTCACGCTTCGCAAAAAGCAAAACTGATAGGCAATAAATTGAAAATTTAAGCGATAAAGACCTCCGTTTTTACGGGGGTCTTTATAAAATAGGGGAAAAACCAATTTTTTCCGGACTTTTTTTGAATGAAATCCTTGACATTGTGAATGTATCATGGTATGATAAATCCAACTCAGAACAGGGATTGTGCCCCCATGGGGGCAGTTTGTCATGTTATGACAAACTTAAAAAACTGTTATAAGGAAAGAATAGGAGGAAGTATGAAAGCACTCAAAAAACAGTGGTTGACGCTTGTAATGCTTGCGGCGCTGATTGCAACGCTCACACTCGGCGTTGTATTTGCGTTCCCCGCTCATGGTGCCGTCGCGGAGGCAGCCGATGAGGACGTTTTCGCGAACGCAGCAATGATAACGGTCTCAACCGAGCAGGATTTAAAAGCTCAAGTGGCTCAAGCGGATGAAACCCCTATGGTGATTCAACTTGGGGAAAATATCGAGATGAAAACGCTGAATGAAGAAACAGGCAGCGGATATGAGCTTGTAGTCGGCAGAGGGCAAGCGATCAAGCTCGATTTGAACGGTAAGACGCTCTCTGTCCCCGCAAAAAATAATAGCGAGGGATATGTCATTGTCAATAAGGGCACTCTTTCCGTTGTTGACACCTCGGAAGATTATCAAGGAGCAGTCATTTCAAATGGCTATGTAAGCAATACGAATGCTTTTGAAGAATCTAAAGATGGCGAGATATATTGGTGGCCCTCAAAAGCTGTTGTCAATAACTACGGCGACTTAACTTTGGATGCAAAACTGAGCATACAAATCCCTCAATCGGGCGGCTCTAATGATTCATTCAACACGAACGCTTATTATTTTGTTGGATCATGGAAAGGTGAGCGCACTTATGAGGCAAAATCTTATTTGGTTCGGAATCAGATTGATATCACGTCATACGAAGAAGATCAAACTGTGACCCGCGCATCCCTCACGGTCGATGGTGGTGTTTATGATTTGGCATACAACAAATTGTTGGGGAACGCATTGGGCATATATTATACGATGAATCATTTCTTCTTGCTCAGCGAAGCAGATTTGACTGTCAATGGCGGTACATTCAGTTACTCAAGTCCCTTTTATAATAGTGCGTATTTTGATGGGTTCTTGGCTGAATTGATCAGCCTTGAACAACAAACGCCTGAAATCGAAGCGCAAATCAAAGAGTATCGTCACATAGATATCACAATCACCGATGGCGATTTCGGAAATGAAAAGTTGTCTAAGGAATTGCTCTACATGGATGCCAGCGGTCAATGGAATAAGGATTACAAATACGATGCATCCATAGAGGGCGAGAGCTGTTCGATTGCCGTTTCCGGCGGCGTCTTTCCGATGGATCTCTCCGTATATACCGACGCTGCACATAGGATGAAAAAGGGGGACGATGGCTTCTATAGTGTTATTCCTCTTGAGGACGATTATATCCAAGAGTATGCAGTAGCGAAAATAGAGTTGGATGGCGAAAAGCCTACGCTGAGTGGATATTTTGATACTTTTGATGGAGCATGGAATGCTGTGCAGACGCGTGCTCAAACGGGGCAGAGCGTAATTTTGACGTTGTTGAAAGACGTTGAAAGTCAATCTTTGTTATTTGAGCAAGCCTCGGGCGACATTCGTATCACCATTGATTTGAATGGACATGAGCTGAAAGTGACGCAAGATAGTATGTACAATACGCATATTCGTGAGAACAATGTCGGGGAAGATTCTGTGGGTGTGAGGACACTCGTTGTTCGCGATACTTCGGAGAAACAGGACGGTACATTCAACCTTGTCTATTTGAAAGATGTCAGTAACGGCGGCATCTCCATTAGTCCAAAATTGAAATTTGTTCTTGAAAGCGGAACGATTACGCGAACGGGAGGTGGTTTCTATGAATCGCCTGATGGATGGGGTTCTACATCGCAGAATCAAAGATCGATATTTTATCTTGCATCTATAGACAGCTCTACGGAGACGCTGGTCACCATTAAGGGAGGGAATATCTTGTCCGAACTAGAAGGAGATAATGGACACCTTATCTCTACTTCGCAAGATAACTTTAAAGATGCGGAATATTTTAATTTGGAAACTTACGCTGAGTTTATTAAGCCCTATCTTCAGTTGAGTTACACCGACGAGGAAACTGTCGGTATGGGGTATAGATACTCGTGGAATGTCAGTCCGCTTCTCCCCGATAACTATAAGTGTGTAAAAGATACGAACACAAATATTTATTATGTTTCCCGCGTCGGAGAAGAAAAATATTTGGTCGGAACGACTTCCTGCAATACTTTAGCAGATGCCATTAGGGCTGCCAAGGAAAATACAGATCATACCATTCTCATGGTCGCTCCCGACACTCTGACGGAGGGGATCACGCTCGACGGCGTTACGCTCGACCTCAACCCTTATCAGAATTTCACGCTCGTCGCTCCGACCGTCACGCTTACGGGAGGCGCGGTCGTCAAGAACGGCGCCATTCAGGGCAATGTAGTCGTACAAGGTTCCGCCTCCTTCGAAAACTTCGAAATGACGGGTGAGCTCAATGTGAAGAGCACTGCCGAGCTTGAGATCGCGGAAGGCACCTATAACGGCAATATCACAGTAGAAGACGGCGCAGCGTTTTCCATCTCCGGCGGCTCGTTCAAGGGCAGCCAGGTATCTACCGTCGAAAAAAACACACTTAAGTATTACGGCATGTTCAAGTTGGCGAATGAAACGTTTGTCGATGATCAGCTCTATCCTGTGCAGGTTGCTCCGAATGCCGCGGCGCGGAATTGGTACACGTCTTTTGTCTCAGGTGGCTATATCATCAACAACGTAACCGCTTGGAACAACTTCGCGCTCTTTGTTTCGAGCGGCGCAGATGTATTCAGCGGTAAAATGATCAAACTCGGGGCAGACCTCAAATTTGATCAGGAGCTGCAAACAGCTCGCCTTGCTTCAACGGCAACCGAGCCCAATTTCCTTCCCGCAGGTACCAATGCACACCGCTTTGCAGGAAGTTTTGACGGTCAAAACCATACCATGAGCGGAATTTATGCACAGGAACTCAATGTCGGTCTATTCGGCGCGACGGCTTACGGTTCCTATGTGCGCGTAATGAATCTCACGGTGAAAGATTCCAGTTTCCTCGTCGGCAAAGGCACCCTTGACGCGATGAACACGAATGCGACCCTTGCGGGTGGCGCGATCATCGGCGAGGGGCATCTCGATGCAGGGCAAAACGACGATCAATGGAGCGGCAATATCACGCTCAACAATGTCAAAGTCGGCTACGACGAGGGGTATTCCACGAGCTTTAACGGCGGTCTTGTCGGCCACTCTTGGGGGAGCATTTCTATCGACGGATTGAAATTCCAAAATGCAACGACCGTCAGTTCTTCTTGGAAGAAGGGCGGCGTGGTCGGATATCTCGAAGGCAACTTCTATATCAAGAAAGCGGATATTGAAGTGGGCACAGACGGGAACCCGAACGGCCTGATCCTTGAAGGGGGCGGGTTCTTTGAGGGCGCACTTATCGGCCATGCGAACGGAAGCAATAACACGATCGAGAATTGCACGATATTAGAGCCCAACGATTCTCTCATCGGTACGACCTATGCGGGCGGTGCGAACAGCACCGTTACGATCAAGGGCGAGCAGACCGATCTCGATATTTATCAGGTCGTCGGAGAGGGACGCGGCCCCAAGAGCCAGACCGTGGTCGAGATCACGGGCAACGTCACGGAAGAGGACGGCGTCCAAAAGGGTTCTTTCCAAACGCAAAAGAAAGAGGAGTATCTCAAATTCTACGAAGTTGTCGACGGCGAGCGCAACGACATCACCGATGAGATCAAAGAAAGCAGCGGTGAGGGCGGTTACAGCGCCAAGGCAGAGCTTGTGGTCGATGTAACGATCGGCGGACTCGCGGGTACGATCACGTATGCGGCCGACAATACGCCTGAGCTGACAGTCACATCTTTTACGCTCTTCGATACATTCGGCAACCCTGTTGACGCCGACCTTTACGGTGAAATTACCGTTAAGGTCACTCTTAGGGAATCCGACTACAATGTCGGCAAACATATCGCGCTCATTACGTCGTACACCGTCGAAGGCGCGGATCCGAAAGAATTCAACATCCTTATTACAGGCAACCAGACGTTTATCGAGCTTGAAGTGCAGGCGGCGATGTTGACTGTCAGCGTCAACCAAAACGGAGAGGTCGTCTACGACGGGTTTGTCGGCGGCGAGAACGAGAGCGTTCTCGGCGGCGAACTTATCCTTGAGCGCGTCGATAACGGCGACGGGACGATGACGGTGACCCCGAGCGGTCTCACGAGCGAAAACTACAACATCGTCTATGTGAGCGGCGTCGTAGCGGCGCCCGTAGCAACATCCGAGGCGGGGAACACTGTTCTGATCGTTCTCTTGTCCGTCGGTGCGGCGGCGCTCATTCTCACGGCCGCGGCCCTCGTTGTCACGCTTCGCAAAAAGCAAAACTAAATCCTTGATTTCATGGCGCCCGCCGCGATCTTTGCGGCAGGCGCCTTTTTCTGTGCCCGCCCGCCCCTCGAAAGAGGGGCGGGCGGGCACAGGCATATACGCTAAATTTTTGCAAAAATCGGCAGAATGGGGCACCGATCTCTGTTCTTTCCGTGATAAAATCAATGAAGTTACACAAGGGGGACTTTCATGGCAAGAAAAATCGTTGTGACATCGGGGAAGGGCGGCGTCGGGAAGACGACCGTGTCCTGCAATCTTGCCGTCCACCTTGCGCAGAGGGGGAAGCGCGTGATCGTCTGCGATCTCGACTTCGGTCTCAACAATGTGGACGTTGTGCTCGGCATCGAACATCTCGGCCTCTACGACGTTACCGACGCCGTAGAGGGGCGTTGCCGTCCGCGCCAGACCCTCGTCCGCCATCCCCGCTTCCCGACGCTCTTCGCGCTATCCAGCAACCGTGTGAGCGAGCGTTACGTCTCCCCGCAGGCCGTTCGCCTCATTCTCGATTCTCTCTCGCCGCAGTTCGACTTTATCATCATCGACTCCCCCGCGGGGATCGAAGACGGCTTTCACCGTGCCGCCGCCTGTGCAGGCGAGGCGATCCTCGTCACCACGCCGCATCTTTCCGCGATGCGCGACGCCGACAGAGTGGCAGGCATTCTCAAAAGTTACCGTTTCGACCGCGTTGGGCTTGCCGTCAACCGCACGCGCAAAGATCTGATCCGCCGCGGAGAAGTGCTGAGCCCCGAGGAGATCGCAAAAGTTCTCGCCGTGCCCCTGTATGCAAGCATTCCCGAGGACGATAAATTTTATCTTGATAACGTCAATCCGAAATCGCGCACCTACCGCGCGCTCGCGGAACTCGTTGAAGAACTTCCCTTTCGGGAAAATAAAAGGAAAAAGGCATGAAAGAAGAGGACAGAAAGCGGCTTTCACAGCTCATAGAGCAAGACAGAGAGGGGTTGAACCCCGAGAGCAGAGACGAGGCGTTAAAAGATTTTTTGCATGTTGCACAGGAGTTTTTTGAGCTTTCGGGAGAACCGCAGTTCACCGTTATAAAGGAGAAGCGCGGGTTCGACGTGACGTTTCGCTTCAGAGCCGACCGTGTGAAAAATTTTACTTCAATAAAATGATGGAATTTGTTGACATTGTGACCCGGCAATGCTATAATATACTGAGAACGGGCGGGGGAGAGCGCCTGTCAATTTTTCAAGAGGTTTTTTTGCCATGAGAAAATTTGCTATTATGACCGATACGGCCAGCGATCTCCCCGAAAGCTACCTGAAAGAACACGATGTTACGGCCGTGCGCCTCGGCTTTACGATGGACGGCGTTTCCTATGAGGGCGAAGACGGCGCAAGTCTCGACGTAAAAGAGTTTTATACGCGCCTGCGGGGCGGTTCTATGCCGACGACCTTTCAGGCGACGCCCGATCAAGTGGAAAAGAGCATGACGGCGCTTGCCGAAGAGGGGAAAGACATTCTTGCACTCGCCTTTTCCTCGGGCCTCTCGGGCACCTGCGAGAGCTATTTTGCGGCGGCGAAGAGAGTTTCGGAAAAATATCCCGCGCGGAAGATCGCCGTTGTAGACTCTCTCTGCGCCTCGTTGGGGCAGGGGCTGTTTGTCGACTATATCGTTAAAAAGGCCGACAGCGGTGCGAGTCTGGAAGAGACAAAGGCGTATGCCGAAGAGATCCGTCTGCATATTTGCCATATTTTCACGGTGGAAGATCTCTTTCACCTCAAGAGAGGCGGCAGAGTGAGTACGGGCACCGCGATCATGGGCACTCTTCTCAATATCAAGCCCGTTTTGCACGTGGATGACGCGGGGCACCTCATTCCCATCGGCAAGAGCATGGGGAGGAAAAAGTCCATCTCCGCGCTTGTCGATAAAATGGCAGAGCTCTCCGTCATCGGCGATGGCGACCCCATCTTTATCTCGCACGGCGACTGTCCGAAGGACGTCGAATTTTTGGTCTCTCTCGTCAAAAAGAAATTCGGCGAGCGGGAGATCTTTATCAATGAGATCGGCAGCGTCATCGGCACCCACTCGGGCGCGGGCACGCTCGCTCTCTTCTTCATGGGTAAACACAGATAATAAAACAATAAAAAAGCGGCTGCTCCTCTTTCTGGGGAGCAGCCGCCTTTTCAATATTCCTCGCTTATTCTGACCCTGAGCTTGTTTGAGGGGAAGAAGCTTCTCGAACGAAGTCAATGCTCTCCCCTTTTTAAAGAGGAAAGTGGTATTGTTTTACCGAGTCAAGTGGGTACTGATTTTGGTAGCGAACATTGTCCGTTATATTCCGATCAATAAATTTTTCTTCCAAGCAAAAAGTCAATATCTTCATGAAAAAAATCGGCAATTTTACAAAGGTTTTGCAGTGTTATCTCGCGTTGGCAAAGTAAATAGCGCGTTATCGTCGGTTGTGGGATATCTATCGCCTTTGCAAATTGGCAAACGGAAAACCCATGTTCCGTAAGCAATTCTCTCAAATTTTCCGCGAATTTTTCCATGTATGTCATGAAATTATTTTATACCGATTGGTATTAAATCATTGACATAATACCAAACGGTATGATATAATTTCCATGGAGGTCAATTTTCATGTTCCTTATTATCTTATTTATCTGTATCATTGCAATTATAATTACAGTCGTTGTGATATGCTTTCGAAAGAGAAATGCCGTTCGCTCCTCATCCTCAAAAGCTACACCGACACAACCGCAACGGCCGCAAATCATGTATGATCGTAATATTTTTGAGATCTCAAACGGAATTTTAAAAAGTTATCGTGGCCAATATTTGAATGTCAATATCCCATTGGGAGTAGTGGGTATCGGAGAGGGTGCATTTGCTTCGAATCAGCGTATCAGAAGCGTATTTATTCCCGAAAGCGTCAGGAGAATTGAAGATTTGGCTTTTAGCCACTGTGAGATGCTTTCTGACATCAAGTTTTCCGAAGGCCTTTCTTATATTGGGGAAAAATCCTTTGAACACTGCGTGAGTCTACAAAAAATCGAAATTCCTCGAACTGTTTCCTTGATCGATTGGTGGGCGTTTTCTGAATGCGATAATCTGCGATCAGTAACGATAAAAGGTTCTGGAGTTTGCGTAAAAAGTTCAGTTGGCTCTCATTTAAAGGAAGTACATTTATTTGGCGATCTGAGTAAAATCGGTGATACAGCTTTTGACTCACTTTATTTAGTTGCCGGTTGGATGACGCTATATGTTCCGTCTTTGTCCGTTTGGTTAACAAAGAATATTTTTTATGTTCCTTGTTCATACCGACGCAGAGAAGGTAATGAGAGCAGATATGAGCTATATATTGGTGAGTCACTGTTCGAGTCTGCGGTGTTTACCACAAATGTTCCCGCACATGGTTTTGCGTACTGTGCCTCACTAAAAAGTGTGGAATTCGGGAATAGCGTTCACGAAATCGGAGAGGAGGCTTTTTGCGGTTGTAATCTGACAAGCGTAAAGATCCCCGACAGCGTTGTCGTGATCGGAGATGGAGCATTCAAACAATGCGATAAATTGCAAGAAGTTACGATCTCGTCTGCATATAAGGCAAGATTATATTCAATTTTTGGGGGGAACGCTTCAGATATTAAGTTTCATTTCACCGACAAAATATAAGAGGTAAGAATAAATGAGAGAAGCGAGCGAGAGATCTTTATCAATGAGATCGGCAGCGTCATCGGCACCCACTCGGGCGCGGGCACGCTTGCTCTCTTCTTCATGGGAAAACACAGATAATTGAACGGCCGCCCGAACGGGCGGTTTTTTTGTGCGCCGAAAGGCGATATAGTGCGAAAAAAGCGATAAAATTTTTCATTCGTTCATTTTTTGCCGAATTGTTGCGCATCGGCGTAAAATATGATACAATTCACTGTGCCTTTCGGCGCAAAAATTTTTTTGGAGAACAAATTATGACGAAACGTAAGCCGATCGCCGCGGTTCTGATCGCCGCCATGGGAATTTGTCTTGTTTGGGGGCTTTTATTGGCCTTTGGCGTCAGACTTTTTGCGAACGCGGAGCCTGCGGAGAACAACGATATCAAAGTGGAGGCGCTCAGCGACAGGAGCGAGGAACTCAACAACGGGTACCTCGACCGCTACGGCGTCCCGACTTCTAAATTTACATATAAAAACAACGGCGACGCGGAAGACGGCGCCCCGCTCTCCTACGCCTTCGACAGAAATTTCAACTCGGTCTGGCGTTCGAAGATGCAGACAAAAGACGCTTCGACGATCAACAACGTCACCGTCACTTTCAACACGCCCACGAAGATCGACAGGATCGTCTATCAAGCGGACAGCAGTTGGTACGACCGCGGCTACTTCAACACGCTTACGCTCTCCTATAAAAACGAACGCAATGAAGTTGTCGCATGCGAAGCGCTCGAGAGCCCCCAGACGAGCGAAATTGTTCTCGTTACGCTGAAAGCGCCCGCGATGGTAAAAGAGATCACGCTTGAATGGACCAAGGTCCCCACGAACCACCGCACAGTCGCGGCGGCGAGCGAGATCATCTTCCTCCAGCCTCAGAGCGCAGACGTGGAGAACGTACAGAGCATGTTTACCGATTACGCCCAACTTCATCTCGACAGCACTAAAATACGCAGCAAAGAAGACGTGGCGGCGCTGCGCGAAAAGGTCAGTTCCTACGCTTCCTACGACACCGAGCTGAGTTATCTCCTGAACCGCGCAGAGCAAGTTCTCGACGGCACCGTCTATTACGATGCCCGTCGCGAAATGGGCACATCTCCCGCCTCCGCCAATCTCATGACCCGCCACGGCGACGTTGCGGGCTATGCGAGAAACACGCTGAAGTTCGCTTGGTTCGGGACCAACCGTCAGGCGACGGGCGTGAGCGTCTCCGCGGGCGACGAGCTGATCGTATACGTCACGGGCGACGAGGGCGACCCGCTTCCGTCCGTTGTCACATCGCAGCATTGGGGGAGTTGGAGAAGCTGGAGAAGCGGGGAATATAAGCTCCGCCTCGGCAAAAACGTCATCAAAGTTCAGAACTATCTGCAAGACGGCTATACGACCAACACGGGCGACGCTCTCGCAAACGGGGGACCCGTCTATATCGTCAATCCCTATACTGAAGACGGCCAGTCGGAAAATGTAAAAGTCTATCTCGAAGGGGGAGATCTGTTCCCCGTCTTCCGTGAAGACGGCGACGAGACCGCCTATAAAAAACTTCTCGCCGACTATGCCGACAGCGTAAAGCGCGACAGAGAGGAGAACGCGGACACAAAGTCCTATAAGGTCGTTGACGTCACCGAGATCGTGAGCGACAGGATCATCGTCACGGCAGAGGCCACCATGGCGAACGAGTATTACAATGAGCGCGGCTTCAGCCCGCAGACCGCCACGAAAAATTGGGATACCTATGTAGACGGCATTCTGCAATTCGACGGCATCGTACTCGAAAACAACGAAACCAAGCTCAAAGACGTGGGAGCGAAATACGACGTCAGAAACCAATGGCTCAACTGTAACATTCGTCTCATGCAGCCGTACGGCGCCGCATACGCCCACGTCGAGCATGTAGGCATTCAGGTCAGTTGGGAAGGAACCGCGCTTACGGGCGGCCCGGGGTTCGGTTGGGGCTATACCCATGAACTCGGGCACATGCTCGATATCGGCGAGAGAACGGTCTCGGAATGCAGCAACAACATGGTTTCAAAATACCATGAGACGGTCATCGAGAAGACCGCAAGCCGCGGCGACTTCGAAAAGACGACAAACGCGCTTGCGCCCGACGATCACATTGCTTCGTATTGGAACACAAACCGCGGCAATTTCATCTTCTGGTGGCTCATCGAGAGCTATTGGCCGGGGTATTGGGCGCGGCTCGAAAATCTATACCGCTATGAAGACGTGTTTGCGGGCTTCACGGAAGAGGAGAAGAAACAGCTCGGATCCATGAACGCCACGGAAAAGCAAGTCTATCTTTCCTCTCTCGTCGTCGGAGAAGATCTTTCTTACTACTTCGAGCGTTGGGGATACAATCTCAGAACGGACGACTACATCTTCGAGGCAAACGGCGCGAATACGTCAAACGCCTTCAAGGCAGTCATGCAAAAGGCAAAAGACGGCGGCCGCATCCGGACGGGGACTGTGCGAAAGCTCTGGTATCTCGACGCCGCCGAGTGGTGGAAACGCTATCCCGAAAAGGAGCAGAGCGAGCTCTACAAGGGCACGGAGACGCCTCTGATCAAGACGGTGACGAAGAGTGCAGACGGCTATAACCTCATCATGGACGTTGAGGGAGCTGACAGCCCAGCCCATCTCGGCTTCGAAATCCAGGAAGGTTCTTCGGGCGTGTGGAAAGTCATCGGCTTTACCTACGACAAAATGTTCCTTGACAGCGCCGACCGCAGGAGCGTTACGCCGAAATATCGCGTCATTGCCTACGACCGCGCTCTGCAAACATCCAAAGAGAGCGCCGTAAAGAGCCCTGCAACGAGCGCGGAGGGCGTCTGCGCGATTGGAACAGTGAAATACGGTTCCCTCTACGAAGCTGTTACGGCCGCGCATGACGGAGACGTCATCATCCTTCTCAAAGATACGTCCGAGACGGGCATCGTCATCGACAAGAATATTACGGTAAGAGCCGAGGGGGCGCATACCGTTACAAAGGGCGGACCCAAGCCGATCTTTACGATCATTTCCCAAAAGAACGAAGACGGAACGGAGACGGGCGGCTCGCTCACCCTCGAGGGGGCGGACGGCGCGCTTCTCACGCTTGACGGCGGCGCCATCGAGACGAACAATCCACTCATTTTGGCGAAGGGCGGCGCGCTCACGCTGAAATTCTGCGTTTTGCAAAACAACATCCTCAAGACCGCAAACGGCGCTATGGGCGGCGCTTTGCGCGCAGAGGGGACATTCCTGCGCGCGTCGGATACGCATTTCGCAAACAATGCGGCACGTCTCGGCGGGGCAGTCTTTCTCTCCGCGACGGGCGAGGGCGACGTGGCCTTTTCGGATTGCACGTTCTCAGGCAACAGAGCGGCGGAAGGGGGAGCGTTCTACAACAGGGGTACTGTGACTTTCACGGGCTGCACATTCGGCGGAAACGGGGCGGATACGGTCGGCGGCGCGCTTGCGAACATGCAGGGCGGCGTTGCGACCCTTGAAAACTGCACGCTTCGAAATAATTCCGCGCAGCGCGGCGGCGCAATTTACGCGGACGGCAGAGTGGACTTCTGCGGCGGCGTCCTCACGGGAAACATGGCCTCGGAGGAGGGCGCGGCGATCTGCTACAACCGTACGTCGACAGGCGCCCGTCCGCTCTACTTCAAAGAGTATGAAAACAAGTTGCCGCAGATCTACGCAAACACCTGTGAAAAGGGGGCGGCGGTCTATCTTTGCGGCGAAACGGCGCTCTTCACGGCGGAAATTTACGATAACGACGCGCTCTACGCGCTTTATCTTGGCGGGCATTCGGTAAAACTTGCGGGCGGCGCGATCGGCGGCACCGTCTTCAAAGATGCCTCCACGCCCGTCACGATTGAAAATTCTCTTCCCGAGGCTGTGGACGGAAAACTCTTTGTCCTCACAAACTCTTCCGAGACGAGCGTTCTTCTCTTCACGGCGGGATTTCCCCTTTCGGACGGGGATGAGTCGGATTTCCGCACCGAGCGCGGCAATGCGGTCCTCAGAAACGGGAATGAGATCTGGCTCGAGATGGAGTCATACACCGTAAAACTCGTCATCGGCGACAGGGAAGAGGAGTTCCACTATCTTCCCGGTCATATTCTGTTGTTGGACGCGTACAGCGGCGATTACGGTAAGACGACATATGTCAAGGAATGGAAAGACGAGGCAGACGTCGTTTACCCCGCGGGAGAAGCGCTCACCGTTGGGCGGGATATGACCCTGACGGCGGTCGTTGCGGAAAAATATATGGTTCGGTTTTCGATCGGAAACGCCGAAGCGGATACGGAGGATATCGTCTACTACGTCATGCCGGACGAAAATTTCTCTCTTCCCCGCGTCGATCCCCTTAAATTTGTCTTCAACGGTTGGGAGTACGGCGGCACGGTCTTTGCGGCGTACGACACGGCGGCGGCGCAGGAGAACCGCGTCTACACGGCCAAACTTACCAAAAAACTCGTCGTCAATTACGCAGTCGACAAAAACAATGCTCTCACGGTCTACGAGACGCGCTACTACGCCTTCGGTTCCAAACCTGCTTTTGTCACCTGTAAAGACACCGCGCTCGTCCCGTCGGGCGGCTATATCAACGGTTTCTTCTCCAAAATCGGAGACGGCGCCGTATCATCCGACCTCATCGACTTCGACACCTACACGGTGCAGACCGACCTCACGCTTGTTGCCGATGTCGTGGAGATCTCCGTCTATATCATGTATTCTTTCACGGAGGGGATCGATTTCTACGGTGAAACGGTCACTGTTTTCGCGCCCGTCGGCAGTATGTACACGATCTCCCACCTCGCCGTTCCCACGGGCTATCACGTCATCTCCTATATGATCTCCGTCGACAATGTGCCTTACGACGGGGGCGGGGAGAGCGGGCTCGAGATCGACCTCACGGACGCGCACTTTGTGATCATCAACGCCGAGATCGAAAAGAACGCCTACAACGTCACCTATCAACTCAACGGCGAATTCCTCGAGAGCAGGACGATGAAATACGGCGATAAACTCCTGCTCGAAGACCCCACGGACACCATTTTGAAAGACGCGATCGGGGAGGGAACGAATTATTCTTTCAACAGCTTCCAGATCGTGACTTCAGATCCTGCGCAAGACGTCATGTCGGGCAGGACGTCGCAGGAGATGAACATGCAGATCGGCGAAGAACTTGTCGTGACCGAAGATATCACGATCAACATGCTCGTCTACATCGAGGGGAGAGAGAAAGCTCCTGCGGCCGACCCCGATTCCGACGATGAGGCGGCTCTCGCCCTTGCCCTTTTGCGCCTCGAAAAGAAACAGGCGGCGGAAGAGGCCGCAAATGCGTTGATCGCAAAAGTGAGCGCGCCCGATTTCAATATTTCGGACAACGATCAGGCCTCGTTCGTTACGGAGATCAATGTCGCCCTCGGGGCCGTGCTCGCCGAGATCGACGGTCAGACGTCCGCAGACGGGATGGAGGAGGCGCTGGAACGCTTCCGCAAGGTGCTCGGGGAGATCGGCGAACGGGCGGATCTTCTTGCCGCCAAAAATGACGCGCAAGCGGAGATCCGCAGAAAGGCCGACGTCTTCGGGGCGGAACTTGGCGCCATGACGCTTTCTGAAGAGGAAAAGGCGAACCATCTCAGCGCACTCGAACAGGCAGTGAGCGCCGCACAGGAAAGAGCCGCGCAGGCGGCGGCAAAAGAGGACGTCGAGGCGGCGGTCGGCTCGTTCTTGCAGGCAATGGAAAATATCCGCGAAGCGGCTCAGAAAGAAACGGGCATTGCCGTCAAAGTTGTCGTCAGCGGCATTACGGCCGTGAACAGGACGTACGACGGCACAACGGACGTCGCGCTCGACCTTTCTAACATCGTCTATCGCAACGCCGAAACGGGATTTGAGATCGATCCCGCCTACAGCGCAAACTTCACGCTCAATATCACGGTTTCTCTCTCCGAAAAGAATGCGGGCGTCCATATCGCCGCCATCGAATTTACGCTCGGGGGCGGAAACGGCGAGTATGTTCTTGCGGAAGAGGGGCAGCAGGCGTCCGTCACCGTTACGATCGAAAAGGCGAAGCTCAAAGTTACCCTCGACAGCGACGAAAATCCCGTTTTCGACGGTTTTGTCGCGGGAGAGGACGAGAGCGTTCTTTCGGGCGAACTTACTGTGACTTACTCGGAGGAAAACGGCAAGCGCATGGCGACTCCCGGCGGGCTTTCGGCGGAGAACTACGAGCTTCTCTTCGAGAGCGTACTTCTCGACGGCGGGCCGAACCTCGGACTCATCCTCGGCATCGTCATTCCCGTGGTTGCCGTCGCGGCCGTTGCGGTCGTCATTCTTCTCGTCCGCAAAAAGAAAAAATAATTGTCCGCGGAGAAAGTTTCAAGCGACAATTTTATCATGATGAATGCGGCGAGGTTCGTCCCGCCGCTTTTGTCTGCCCGACGAGCGCTCGCTTTGCCGTCGGGCGATTTTTTAGGAGTATAGTCACTGATGGCGCATCCCTGCCGTGCAACCTCCGTCAATGTATACCCTGGAAGCAATGAAGAGACTCGTTTCTAATGATAATACGGTATGCTTTTTTGGGAAAAAGCAAGAAGAGGACATTTGTCAGACCCGGCGCGCTTGTCAAGACACTAACACATCTTTATGGATACTATTTTGTTTTGAAGACGGTAACTGACTGTTCTATCATTTTATCCTTCATTCTTAATCAATTATGCGTCCCTTTGCTCGCTAAACATGCTTTGTATTTCTCTATAATAATTTTCACAGCGTCCGTTTTATAAAATCTCTTCTTTGTGCCAGATGGCTTTTGAGGATCGAGAAAATTTATTTTGCATAATGATTCGTCATTGTTGATTTCACGCATAATTAAATTAAAATCTTTGCCAAAGATTATCGTTGGATATTGCTCTTTTAATTTCTTCTGCAAAGCCTTGTAAGTTAGTGGCGGTAACTGGCTTATCCTTACTTCTGGTGCATGTGGATTATCTGTAATTCTATATTCACGGGCGACCAAAACATCAGGATTCTCCTGGGCGATAGCAGCAATAATGTCCGCATTACTGGCTTTTTTTACACTTATCATATGAAAGTCAAAGCCGACAATTACTGCGTCAGTAATACCTTTATCATGTAAAGCATTTGTAGCATCTATAATTGACTTTATAAAATCATTGTTTGATTTGACACCGCGTTTGCGCAAAAACTCAACTGGGTCAATCGGAGAACGTAAACCTATTGGCAATAATATCAAATTCTCCTGTTTTGTGATGTCCTTTTTGAAGTGTTCTTTTATAAAACTGTCATAGTTCAAAACAGCTTTGTTGATTAGCATAAAAGCGGCTTCGTCTAAATCATTGTTCCCAAAGTGAGCCAAGTCATTGCGATAATCTGATAGCAAATAGAGATTACTTGCCACGGCCTCAAAATTTGAATTTCCCTTTTTTGTATTGATATCAATTTTTACATCCGTAAGTGCCTTTGAGAATGTTATGGTGTGTAAACTCCCTTTTTCATAAATTTTTCTTTTCCCAATGTATTTATAAATATATGCTTTTAATATAAGTTCCCATGCGTTTATAATCAGCATTATAGATGTTTGATATCTATATTGCATTAACGGTTTGTTATGTATTTCTATTCCGGCAAATAGCGCCGCTTGCGATGAGTCGAGCAAGATTTTCAATCGATTTTTTCCGCGTGGCATTAGAATTTCACCGTCCTTTTACTCCATAGGTTTTACAGCCTCGATGAAGGAGATTTCGTCGGGGGTGAGGCGGTATTGATACCCAAATATTTTTTCGGTAATAATCTTTGCGCCTTGAGCGCGCAAAAAATTTTCGGCGTTGATATATGATTGCTCGCACGTAAGGGGCGGTTGCGTATTGACAGCGTTCCACACAAGAGTTTCAAGAGAATATTTTATCATTAACGATCTTATATGTTCCTGCATCTTTTGGAACTGCCCAGCGTGAAAATATCCGCGCAGTTTTTGCACGTCGTCACAAAGGTCAAAAATTTCTTTTACATCTTTGAACTTTTCAAAGACCTCTAAATAATCGTTCATACTTTTGTCCTTTTAGCATTGGAAAAATCCGTCCGTTTCGAAAATATGAGTCAGTTCATCATTGCTCA
This sequence comes from uncultured Clostridia bacterium, assembly GCA_947623655.1. Taxonomy (GTDB): domain Bacteria; phylum Bacillota; class Clostridia; order Christensenellales; family Borkfalkiaceae; genus Gallimonas. Next base: position 23,795 of record CANQHG010000020.1, read on the forward strand.
TACAGCGAGCAACCTTTTCGCGGATAGAACTTCTTGACATATCCAAACGGAATGCTTTTTCTTTTCCGACAGAATCTTTTTCCAATCTGATAAGCTGAATGCGCCCCACTCCCGGGTTTTGCCTTGCATATTCCGCAAAGCCTTTCGCCTTGCCGAGATTATCTGCCCTTGACGGATCGTGCGGTTCGAGTATATCCACAACATAATCGGTGCCTTCGCGGCGAACAATCAGGAAATCGGGATATGTCGGTTTCATTTCCCCGTTGATTTCATAGGGAATGCAGAGCGCCCAAGACTTTCTGTCATAATTGCGCAACCAACATACAAAATCATCTTGATTTTCTTCTTCGGATATAACAGCACTTTCCCAACTATTCAGCTTGATGTGCGCAGTCCCCGAATCATCTACAAAAAGATGATTGCTATATGCTTTCCCGGCAGTATCCCGCGGGACACGAATTGTTTCCGGCAATCTGAAATTATGCTTACTAATTACATCGCCGTTGGAAACTATGTCATCATAACGTTTTTTGAATTGTTCCGAAAGAGAAACCGTGCGCCGCCGGTAAGTATCGTTCAGCTCATGAAAGCGGTTCTTCGCGTATTCATTGAGCGCATCCATGCAGCCTGCATTAGCGACAAAGATAATGACGTGTATTTTGAGATCGATCAATTCTTCGTCGTTAAAATATCGATTCACATACGCATTAGCAACGCCCTCGCTTCCAAGACGAATTTCCGCAAGTCGGCATTGACGCTCGATGTCCGTATCCGTCGTAGAAAACAAGTCGTAAGTAGCATAATTGTCTATCGAATTTCCGAATACATCAAAAATCTGCGCTGTCAACTTAAACTGCGACACTTTTTCGGCAAGCGCGTCGTAAGCTCCCTGTTCTTTCAGCGTTTCGATATGCTTGTGGATCATCTCGGTGATGTCGGAGATTACGCGCTCTTTTGCGTCGATATCAATATGCGTTTGTGTCAAAAGGCGGGCAAGCGCATACAGAGATTTCAAGTAATCGGTGATGCGTGTCGTGCGAACATCATAAGTCAAAAGTCCCATATCGTTTATTGCGCGCACAATAGCCTCACGGTCAAGATCGGGAGATGGTGAGGTGTTTTCCCGACTCGTTTCTTGTATAGGTGCTTCGTTTGAACGAGGGACAACAACGGGAGAGAAAATATGATCGGCTTCGCCGGGCTGTGTGGTGTCCGCTTGGCCTTGAGCGTATTCTTCCAAAGGAGTAGCGGGGACAACGGGCTGTACATCGTCCGATACATTTGCGTGGAGTCCGGCGGGAGCGGGAATCTGTCCCTCTGCCACCTGCGACACGTTTCCATCAGAACTTTGACTTGAAGGGCGAAGAGATAACGTGCTGTAACTATCATTCCCAAGCGCTTCCGCCTCGATATCGGTAGGTATCGTCGCGCCTTCCTCGTTTTGCAAGGCGTTCACCACATCGCACACAGTAGTTTCATTGAACTGCGGCAAAAACAGATGAACGTCGTTGAGCGTTTCGTCCACTTTGATATGCTGTTGGAGCGGAGTACGCACCATTCGCCCAAGCAATTGAGCAATATAGGTGTAATCAACCGCGCGGCGGAAAGACATCATCGTCTCCGCGCGCGGACAATCCCAGCCCGTCGAAAGCGTTTCCTTAAAGAAAACCACTCTGATGCGTTTATCGTCCGCAATGCGCGAAGGTTCGCAATAGGGGACATCCAAGCCGTTGATTTGGATTGCAGACGTTCCCTCTCCGAAAGCATGAACAACTTGTCCCGCCGAAAAACGGTTTCCAAGCCTTTCCTCTATGGTACGCAGACATTCATCGAGATCCGTTGCAGAGATTTGATGACTTGTGCCGTTTTGAACCTGAATGACGAAAATGGGGTTGACCTGCGTATAGTGCTGTTCATAGCAATACTGATACCAATGATCCCATTTCTCTTTCCATTCGTCCGTCGCCGCCTGCAAGACCGCCATGTCGTTGCCTGCATGTTCGGGATATGTAATGACGATTTTGTCTTTCAACAGTCCCGAAGCGCGCACCTCGCTTGGCGTAGTCGTCACATAATGCGTGGTAGATTGAATGCCCTCTGCCAAGCGATTGAACCTCTGCGGCGTGGCAGTCATGCCGATGACCACGGGCATGGGCGGCAGCCGATCCGCTTCCGAACCCTTCAAGAACTTCTGCATAATCGTCGTGTTCTTGGTGAGATCGCTCGGTTTCTGCGCGCCGCGGTGCGCCTCGTCGATGATGAAATACAGACGATCCGATTTCTCCCGCACGGTATTTGAAAGAGTTTCCCAAATGGTATGTTGCCGTCCGTCGGAATGTTTGGTAAGATTGCTTGATTTGGAGAGCTTTTGCGTGTTAAGGAAGTATATGTGCCCATCTTCCAACAGCTCCATATCAAAGTCATCTTCCTTGATGGTGACGCATTGATTGAGCCGAATTTTATCTGCTTTCAAATCGATTTTTAGGCGAGATTGCTCATTGAGTTGGGGAGAATCCGAAAGCCAAACAAAAATCGCATCGTTCTGATCGGGATAGCGTTCGTCGCCATAGTAGATCGCCTCGATGAGCGCCGACATGACGATTGTTTTCCCCGCGCCCGTGGGAGCAGTATAGGAAACGACTTGCGGCGTATGCGTGCGATAATAGCCGCCAAGCGCTTCGGCGGTTTTCTGCCTTAAATTGGCAAGCGCTATCTTTTGAAAAGGAAACAATTCGACGTTCATCTTCTCACCTCCTGACGGTATTGATGCGGAAATTATCAAGATAGTCGCGGTAGAGCTGATAACTTTCCTTGACTTTCAGCCCCGCGATCATATCCCGATAGCCCGCTTCCGAATCGGTAACGATAAACACCGTATCGATCTCGGGATGTTCTTTCAGTTTATCGGCAAATTCTGTGTACTGCTTTTCGTCTGTTAGCACCGCAAAACGGTTCTCGGGCAAAATCAACATATCGGGTGTATGCTCATCGATGACGGGGCATTTACCGATTGCTCCTGCTTTCATCCAAAGCGTAGGGAGCATTTCTTGGAATTGCCTCCCGAGCGCGACGGCATTTTTATCGAGGAACCCGAGTTTGAAGTAGACGGCATTTGCTTTGAACCCGTCCGCCATGGGAATGTCGCTTCCGAGATAGCTTCCTTTAAGCGGATTGCCGTTCACGTCATGCCCTTCAATGGAGCAGACGGTGCGCGGCCAATTCACATAGCGCGCAATTCCGAGTTTTTCCCATTCCTCATCCCCGGGGTGATAGCCCTTTGCGGATAGTTCTTTCGCCTCGGCATCGGAGACCTCGTTATTCGTCACCATGATACAGCGTCTATGTCCGCCGTCCTCTGCGTTGAGAAGGTTGACCGCATGAAGCGTCGTCCCCGATCCCGCAAAGAAGTCAACAATAAGGGCGTTAGGCTTCCTACAAACCACATTTATTGCATCCATGACGGAATATAGCGATTTTGGATAAGGGAATTTCCTGTCAACTAAAATTTTGGCAAGCAATTTTGAACCATGCCATCCCGCATTATGTGATACCTTATTCCATACTGTTTTGGGAACCCTTAATTGCGACCCGGATTCTTCAACTAAAATAGCAGCACCGTTTTCATCGTAGCCTTTAATTGAAACTTCTCCGCTTTCTATCCTTTTTTCTGTACCTTCATTTACAGTCAATACGGACCATCCATTGTCCTTTTTGCTTGTTTTACCGAGTCTGAGAAGTCCTTTGTTCAATCTTCGCCGTGCCACTTCGGTTCCAGTGCGCCATCTCGCCTCACGCCCATCAGCAGTTATTGGCCAAATGGCAATTTGATTGTTGGGAATCGCTATGGTTTCGCGCGGCACTCCGATTGGAACGGATTCACCAATTGAAATAATTTTTCCCGTTATAGGGTTGGCAAATATGGGGTAAAAAAGATTTTTTGATTCTTCTCGAAGATTCCCTTTCCCAGTTCTAACAAATTGAAACCAAAGTTGACTCTTTGTAGCCGATAAGCCTTCATTTAACATATCATCGTCAGACTTAAAGACCTCGGCTTCCCCCATGAACAAGAAAAAAATATACTCATCCGCTCTTGAAAACATGTTATCTCTTACGGAGGCTTGGCTACTTATTACACATGTAATCATCTGCATTCTTGTCTCGGGGAACATCTCTTCAAGCAAACAACCAAGATGCAGATATTCCTTTTCATCAATCGTAACAATCAAAACAGAGTCTTTGGGATTAAGTAGTTTTTTCGCCAAGCGCAAACGCTTTTGCATCATAGAAAGCCATTTACTATGACGGTATTGGTCGCTCCCGTCCACATAATCGTTGTTATATTTCCAATCACGCGCACCTGTATTGTAGGGCGGATCGATATAGATACAGTCTACTTTCCCCGCATAGAGGTATTCGAGGAGTTGCAGGGCATGATAATTGTCCGCCTCGATGAGCGTGTGCCACAAATCGCTGTCGGGCGCATTGCAAACGCTATCCATAGGCTTCAAATAGGGATAGATCGCCTCGCCGAATTCCGCAATGGAGACAAGCTCTTCTACCTTAAACTCCGCCGTCGCGCTCTTGTCTTTATTGAGGCACGTTGCCACGCCGTCCTCGATTTTGAGTACGGTATAAAAATCGCTGACTTGCCCCGATTTCAACGCTACCTTCGAACCCTTTTTTACGGGAATATCCCAAAGCGGTGTACACTCGGGCAGATGCTCCTCAAAGACAAGCCCGAACTTTTTCTGTTTTGCGAGTTTGTCCGCCTCCGCCGCGATCCGCGCGCGCAGTTCGGGGTTTTCGATCTGTATAATGAGTTCATCCAAGATAGCCATTCTTCTTGTCTCCCAACAGCGACTTGAACGCCGTCCATTTCGTATGTCATACATCCGTTTTCAATCCAAACAATGTTCTTCATCGCCCGTCCGTAAAAGGATATACACATTCATTATAGCACATTCTCGGCAACTTTCAAAGGGCATTTATGCCATTTCGACAAAATTTTACGAGGAAAAACCGGTAAGCGTTGCGGATTGTAGCAAAACAATAAAATTTCAAAAAAATTTGCTTTACATCGGTGACATCTAACCCTGATTTTCTTCCAACTGGTTTTTAGGCGTGTGCCTGTCTTGAAAACAAGCGCGCCGCTGCGCGGCGCGAGACAGGCACACGCCTTAACCGAACAAAACGACAAGCGGAAGAAAGACTGTGAGGGGCGCGGGCATCGCCGCTGAACCGCTTGCGAATGCCCGCGCTTGCCATCTCACAG
>CANQHG010000021.1 GCA_947623655.1 uncultured Clostridia bacterium
TAACGGAAACGGAAAAGAAGAAATTGTATCGCTTGAAGAACTTGAAAGTTCAACCTTGTTTTCAGACGGTGCACCAAGTCAGTATAATCCGAACCAAATACTCGTAACGAGTGACTGGTTCGGATTTACTTTTTATTTATGAGTGTCGCCTGCTACTTGCGTTTTCCCTATTTTTATGGTATAATTATAACGATAAACAAGAATTTATGAAAGAGATAAAAATATGGGAACAGTAAATTATCATTGTTATAATTACAATGGCGACTTGTATCTTGTTGATATGACGCTCACTATCGGTTCTGATGAAATCGACTGGCTCCAAATGAACGTTCCGGAGGACGGTGTTTCGCCTATGAATTGGCAGGCTCCATATCTTGAACAATATCTGACTTTGGACGGAAAAGCAAAGCTTTGTGAACTTTATGAAGAACCCTCTCCGCCTGTGAACCCGTGTCGGGTAGTATTTTTTATTTACAAATGCGGTGGAAAAATATTACATACACCGTATGGTGATTTCCCGCTCACAGATACAGTAGAAACACCGAAACAGTTGAAAGAGATTGTAGAATTTGAGGAAGAAGATTAAAACTAAATTTCAATTTATAAGGAGAATAAGATGAAAAAACTGCTCTATCTTATGGGGAGCATTGAAGCAATTATCGGAATTTTACTTATCTGTGTCGTTGCATTCATTTACGATTTGGATAATTATTACTCAATATCGATTCCGCTTGCAGCTGTTCTTGCAGTTATTCTGATTGTTACAGGTATCGTACAGATTATTTTTGCATTTATGAAGTACCCGAAAGAATAAATTTTAGTTTTGCCGCACGGAAGACAGGCATCCTATATATAATAAGGCACACTATACATATTGCGCTACGCTCCATAAGTTCCGTGCACCCTGTGGGATAGAAGCCTCCGCAGAGGTTTAACCTCGTTTTCAGGCAGGTGTAATAGCTATCTTTCCCGAATTCGGGCTTGCAATTCTTTCGTGCGTGTGGTATAATAGGGCAAGAAGAGGAAGAAGAATACAATGCGGAAAGGGAAACAGCTTTTCATCGTTTTGCCGATCGGATGTACTCTCGCGGGAATTGTTGTGGGCGCCTATTTCCTCGATCCGACGTTTGTCGCCGACTTTTACAGGCTGACGTCCATGATCATCGCAACCCTTTGGGCGTTTTTCATCCTTCCCTCGGTGCTGTTTGCCATAGCGGAGGGGAAACGGTATTTTTTACGAAAATCGCCGGAGGAAGCGTTTCGGATCGGGGTATTCATCGGCGTGATCGGATTTGGGGGACTGTTTGCGCTCTGTCTTCTCGCCTCGCCCGTTACGGGGATGATGTGGTATGTGTTTGCGATTAGAGAGGCCATTGCTGCGGAAAAGGAAAAAAAGGCCGAAAAATCCAGAAAGGACGACGATATTTTCGATCTTTGAGCCATTCAAAGGGCAAACAAAGAGGAAGCGTTATCCTATGCGTGACGGAGTATTATCAAATATCAAATAAAATAGAGGAAATTTTATGAAAGTCTTACTTTTGAACGGCAGTCCGCATGCGGACGGTTGCACTGCAAGGGCATTGAAAGAAGTGGAAGAGACGTTGCAGAGAGAGGGGATCGAAACGGAGACCGTCTTTGTCGGCAATCCCGCAGTAAAGGGCTGTATTGCTTGCGGCTACTGCAAAAAGAACGGCAAATGCGTCTTTGATGATGTCGTCAACGAGATCGCCGAAACGTTCAGAGAAGCGGACGGGATCGTCGTCGGTTCTCCCGTCTACTATGCCGGGGCGAACGGAAGCGTGCTTGCTCTCCTCGATCGGCTGTTCTACAGCACTTCTTTTGAAAAGACGATGAAAGTCGGTGCTTGTGTCCTCTCCTCACGGAGAGCAGGGAGCACGTCCGCTTACGACGAGATCAATAAATACTACACCATTTGCGGCATGCCGATCGTTTCTTCGACTTATTGGAATGAAGTACACGGCTACACGAAAGAGGATGTCGAAAAGGACAAAGAGGGCCTCCAGACGATGCGTAACCTCGGGCGGAATATGGCTTTCCTCGTCAAGGCGATCGCGCTCGGCAAGCAAAAATACGGTCTTCCCGAAAGAGAACGGGGAGCGCATACCAATTTCCACGACGGACTGTGATAGACATGCGGACGCTGCGCGGCGTCCGTTTTTGTTATCAATTTTCAATTCGGCATGAAAATTGAAATGTTTTATTTCAAGATAAAATATTTCAGAAAAATATTGACGAAATCAGCGCTGTCTGCTATAATACGGATAACAAAATCAAGGTGAAAAACCGAGATAAAACCGTTATAAGGAGTGGGTTCATGTTACATTATACGCTCGATGCCGAAAAGAGGGGCGTTGATATTTCAAAACATCTTTACGGGCTATTTTTCGAGGATATCAATCAAGCGGCAGACGGCGGACTGAACGCCGAAATGGTCATCAATAACTCGTTTGAATACGAGTATTTTACATACGATGATTATAACTGCGAAAGCCGTGTTGAAGCCCGTAAAAATAAGAGTTATTATTGGGATATATACGGGGCGGGGCCCCGTAAGATAACGACAAAAGGCGGAATGAACGCGAACAATCCGTCTTATCTTCTGCTCGACGTCGGAGGCATCTATCATCTCGAAAACCCGGGGTTTTATACCAACGGCGGATACGATATTTACGGCATGCCCGTCGTCAACAAGGAGACCTATCATTTTTCCATGTGGGTGAAACGGCTCGGTTTTAAGGGCGTCGCCAAAGTCTATATCAAGGGAGCCCACGGAAGACATACAACGATCGGAACGATCAGGATCCCCGAAGGAACGGATGGCGATTGGATCAAAGTTTCCTGTTCCATCGTAGCCGAAAAAGACACGATGGGAAGACTGTGCATTGCCTTGGAGGGTAACGGAAGAATAGGTATCGATTATGTTTCTCTGCTTCCCGCGACCGTTTGGGGGGATCCCGCAAAATACAAAAACGGAAAACTTTCTCCCCGTATCGTCGAGGCGATGAAGAATTGCCATCCTTCTTTCTTGCGCTTCCCGGGCGGTTGCGTCGTAGAGGGCGATGTGAGTTTTGACTATCAATATAAATGGAGAGAGACAGTCGGGCCGCTCGAACAGCGCCGTCAGATTCCCAACGTCTGGCGCTATATGCAGTCTTACGGGGTCGGCTTTTACGAATACTTTGCGCTGTGCGAAGATCTCAACATGGCGCCGCTTCCCGTTCTTCACTGCGGCGTGCTGTGCCAGATCCGTATGGGGGAACAGCGCAAGACGGGGTATCAACGTATTGTTCCCGGGACGGAGCAATTTCAGAAAGAAGTCATCGACAATGTGGCCGATCTTATCTTTTTTGCCAAAGGAGATATCTCCTCGAGCGATAAAAATGAGGCTCATTGGGCGAAAGTCCGCGCCGACATGGGGCACTCTGCGCCATTTGATTTGCAGTATATCGGTATCGGAAACGAGAATTGGGGCTACGAATATTTCGATAATTTCGCATCTTGCCTTCTCGGCGTACGCCAATATATGTATAAGGGGAGGCTCACCGACCTTCTCAAGCTCTTTAACATTACCGTTGTGACGAGCGCAGGTGTGGATATCCGTCCGCAAGACAGCAACGAATCGTGGAAACTCATCAATGAAAAGTATCGCGATATGATCGTAGACGAGCATGTCTACAATTCCTATCAGTGGTTTATCGACAACACAAAGCGGTATGACTGTTACGACCGTAGCGGGGCGAAGGTTTTCATGGGCGAGTACGCCATGCACACGATGTCCGACGGCAGAGGGCGCCTCAACGGCGACAATAATCTCAAATCGGCGCTCTCCGAGGCCGCTTTCCTCACGGGTTGCGAGCGCAATTCGGATGTGGTGAAGATGACTTGCTATGCGCCGCTGTTCGCATCTACCTATCATTACCGCTGGACGCCGAATATGATTTGGTTTAACGCCCGCGATGTGATGCTTACGCCCAATTATTATGTGCAGCAAATGTTTGCGGGGAATGTCGGCCAGTATACTTTGACGGATGTTGCAAAGACAAACGATGACAACGCAGGCGGGCTTCTCATCGGCGGTCATCGCACAGCGAGCGCCGTCTCCAAGGTTGTCGTCCGCGAGATCGGCACGGGAAAACTTCTCTATGAACATGATTTTAAAGACGGAATGGGAGATTGGAAAGTTTATCCCAACTGCTGTGGGGGGCACATCGAGAACGGCGAGCTCATCATTGAAGAAAGTGAAGCGTTCAATGGGTTCTACTACGACGCACAGCGCTTCGGCAACTGCGAAGTGGAGATCTCGTTCCGCCGTCTCTCAGGTGAACAGAGCTTCATCGGCGGCGTCGGCGTAGAGGACGTGCGGGATATCGGAACAATGGATAGCGCGGGATTTTCGATCTGCTGCCAATACGGAAAAAACCACAAGGGCTACGATGTATCGTTTGATAAACGCGTCGATTTCATGCGGACTGTGTGTGAAATGATGGGGAAAGATAAATTCCTCGGCTATTCACCCGAAGGAAATATCTTAAAGCTCATCTATACAAAAAACACTTTTACTGCTTATATCCATAAGGATGGCGAATGGCACGAAGTGCTGTTCAAACATATTTGGAAAGTCAACGAGCGGGTGTTCCAATCGGCGACCATAGGCGACGATGGCAAGATCTATCTCAAGATCGTAAATGTTTCCGATAAAGACGAAGAGCTCACGGCCGAGCTTAGGAATTTCAGCCAAAAGACGAAGGCTCACGTCACCACACTTTGGGACGATGATGTTACCGTCATCAACGAGATTAACGTCAAGGCGGGCAAAAAACACAACATTGAGCCTGTGGAAAGCGAACTTTCCGTCTCGAACAACGTTCTGCAAACGACTGTAAAGAAGAATAGCGTCTGCGTTTTCGTCATTGAATAACTTCTAAAAACCCCAAGACCCCTTCGGGGGTCTTTTTTCATATTCGAAAAAATTCGGTCATATCATATACAGATGTTGGATTTCTTTCCGCCGCGGCTCATGTTTGCTTTGCGGCATATCAATCTGAATTTTCTGTATGAATTGCGCGTCAGGGCGGACAAGCCGTTGCGGGCCAATATCGGCGGGAATTTTGTTTTTTTGAGTGAAAACGGTGTCTGCAGTGCAGGGGAAGCCCTTATTCCGACGTCGGACGAGGTACGCGGGATCCTGCTTGCCGCAAGCGAGTATTCCGTTTATGCCGTAGAAAACCAGATCAGGCAGGGTTTTGTTACGGGAAGCGGGGGCGAACGCATCGGAATTGCGGGTTCCTTTGTCTATGAGGGAGAAAAAGTTTTATCCGTTAATCAGATCACGTCCCTTTGTATTCGGATTCCGCATGCCGTGAAAGATTGCGCCTCGGACATCTATCGGCGCTGTTTTGCAGACGGACTATGTTCTGTTCTCATCCTTTCTCCGCCGGGAGAGGGAAAAACGACGGTTTTAAGAGACTTGTGCCGTTTGATCTGTGAAAGAACCATGGAAAACGTGCTTGTCAGCGACGAAAGGGGAGAACTCTCTGCAGGAGATTTGGGGCAAACGGCAGATATAATCCGCTATGCGGACAAGTTGACGGCGTTCACGGCGGGAATAAGGGCAATGCGACCTGACGTTATCGTGACGGACGAGCTTCTGCCCGAGGATTACAGGGCGGTAAAACGTGCCGTTGAAAGCGGAATTTATGTGTTGGCTTCAGCGCATCTGAAGCGGTATGAAGATGTTCCCGAAAAGCTCTTTTCCCGATATGTTCTCCTCAACGGTTTGGGCAAAGTGGAAAAAATCCTCGCGCAAGGCGGAGAAGATGTGGCTTAAACTTCTGATTTCCGTCGGACTCGTTATTTTTTGTACCTTTCTCGGATATCTTGCGGCGGGCAAATACAGGGCACGGAAGAAGTTTTTCGCTCAAATGACCGCATTTAACGATCTGTATCTTAATGAACTTACATATTCGCGGCGCACGCTCAAGGAATTGATCGCGGAAACGCGGGAAAGCGGAGATTTTTTCGATGTGTTGCAACGAAGAAAGGACGGACCGGAAATAAGGTTGCAATACCTATCCGCTGAGGAGAAAAAAGAGTGCGCGGATTATTTCAAAATGCTCGGGGCAGGAGATTCTTTCTCGCAGAAAAACTATTTCTCTGCAAAAAAACAAGCGCTTGAAAGCAAAAAGGCGGAGAGCGAGAAAGTTGCGGCCGAGCGCGGCGGGCTATATCTCAAACTTGGGCTTCTCGCAGGGCTGGCATTCGTCATTCTCATCGTATAACTATGGATATTTCGATCATTTTCAAGCTGGCCGCGATCGGCATCATCATAACCGTTGTCTGTCAGGTACTGAAAAAGTCTGACAGGGACGATATCTCCACTGTTGTCTCCATCGTAGGGCTCGTGATAGCGCTTACCGTGGCGGTTACGATGATAGGCGATCTCTTCGACACGATTCAAAGTATTTTCGGGGTATACTGACATGCAGATCTTCCAGCTTGTCGGCATAGCGTTCGTCACGGCAGTGGCGGCGCTTATTCTGAAAGGGACAAAGCCTGAGCTTGCTTTCGCAGTCACGATCGCGGGCTCGATCATCTTGTTGCTCTTTGTTTTTGAAATGTTCCGCGGCAGTATCTCTATCTTCGGCGAGATTGCCGGGGAGGCGGGGATAGACTCATCGCTCGTAAAGATCTTATTGAAAATGGTTGGTATCGGGTATTTGGTGGAATTCAGTGCGGGGATCTTAAACGATTTCGGCCAAAATTCCGTGGCGGACAAGCTCGTTTTTTGCGGGAAAGTCATCATTCTCGTGCTTGCGATCCCCATTCTGGAAAGCGTTTTAACGCTTATCAAGCAACTTTTGGGGTATATCGCATGACAAAAAGAAAGGTTGCGTTGTTACTCGTGCTCTTCGGGTGCTGTTTATTGTTGTTTATTTGTTGCGGAGCGGGGATAGAGGCGCATGCGGGTACAAGCGAAGAGCAGACCGTATACGATGAGCTGAATGAGAATATCAAAGAACTCATCGGCTCTCTTGATACGGAAGAACTGCAAAACTATCTCGACGGGCTCTCGACTTTTCGGGGAATTTCGGTCAAGGATAAACTGCTGAGCGTCATTACGGGCGATTTTTCACTTGATTATAGTAGTCTTGCGGGAGCGGTCTTTTCACTTGTATGGGAAGAGGGGAAGATCATGCTTCCCGCTTTTGTCGTCATTTTGGCTGTGACGTTGCTCTGTGGAATACTTAATTCTGCAAAAAGTGAGTTTTTGCAGAGTACTATGTCAGACATAATACACTTTGTCGGATACATTTCCGTTGGCGCAACGGTGCTTGCTTGTCTTGTAAGCGTATTGGATGCAGGATTTTCTGCCATTTCCTCGATGCAAAAACAGATGGAAATTATTTATCCATTGCTTTTGACGTTGATGGCAGCAAGCGGGGGCGCTGTTTCCGTCGGCATTTTCCGCCCTGCCGTCGCCTTTATGAGTGCAGGCGTCTGCGAACTCTTCACTTCTATCGTTTTGCCGACTTCCGTCGTTGTCATCATTCTCGCGTTTGTGGGGAATTTATCGGAAGATGTGCGGACCGAGAAGCTTGGAGAGCTCTTCAAGAGCATCAATAAATGGCTGATCGGCTTGTCGCTCGGCATTTTTTCGGTACTTCTTACGGTGCAGGGAATCGCCGCGTCGCAGTACGACGGGATCTCGCTTAAAGCAGCACAGTATGTGCTCTCGGGTTCTATTCCGATCGTGGGCGGATTTTTGTCGGGCGGTGTGGAGCTCGTCGTTGCCGGCAGTTCATTGATCAAAAATGCGCTCGGATCCTTTTCTGTATTTCTTCTTTTCGGAACGATCCTGCGTCCCGTTCTGCTTTTTGCTGTTTTTCAGCTTTTTTTGCGTGTTTCCGCGGCGGCTACGGAGCCCGTCGGGGGAAAGATCTCCGCCTTTTTGTCCAGGCTTGCCGGCGACTGCGGATATTTCATCGCAGGTCTTTTAAGCGTCGCCTTTTTATATTTTTTGTCCATTCTTTTGTTGGTTTGCTCGACGGGGGTATTTTTCTGATGAAAGGGTATATTCTCGCCATTGCGGGCGCCATTCTGATTTCGGCAGTCATCTCCATCATTGCGCCGAACGGAAAGATGGGAAAATTCGTCAAGGGAATATCGCGGCTCTTTATTTTTGTCGTCCTGATTACGCCCTTTGTACGGTTTGCCAAAGATCCCGAAAATTTTCTTCCGACCGCACAGGTCGGCACGGATGAAGATTATCTCAGAACATATACAGAAATGCTTGCCCGCTCTGATGAAAAAGAACTTTCCGCCTTTCTCGAGGAGAAGTACGGGATAAAGACGGAGATCTCTGTCTCGCGTTCTTTCGACGATTTTTCCTATGAAAAAATCACTGTCCTCGTCACCGATTTCGGAATAAACGAAAACCAAACTCATATAGATATAATGTCTGCGATCGAGGAGTCGATCGAAACGAAGTACGCTTGCAAGGCTGAGGTTACAACGAGATGAACGTGAAAGAGCTCTTGAAAAACAAGACGGTGCGTATTATCCTCATCGGCGGCGCCGCACTGTTGCTTCTTCTCGCGGTCTGGTTGGTTTTTTTCAGACAGGATAGCCCGTCGGGCTATTCCGCTACCGAACAGGAAAAGCGCCTGAGCGTGCTTCTCGGCGAGATCGAGGGCGTTAAATCGGCAACCGTCATGATCACCGAAAAAGAGGGGGCCCCCGTGAGTGCGGTCGTGATTTTTGAGGGCGACGACGGCATTTTGGTGAGAACGCGGCTCATGGAAGTCGCTGCGAGTGCGCTTGCTCTCAAAACGAGGGATATCCTTGTCTATCCCGCCAACAAATAAGAATTTATTGTAATAAGGAGATAAAACCATGTCCAACACCAAAAAAATCGCGATCATGTCCACCCTCGTCCTTCTGCTTGCCGCCGTTGCCGTCGTCAACTTTGTGCTTGCAGGCACGCAAAACGCCACTGTCGATGGCAATGCCAGCGTAAAGGCAACCTATTTTACGACCTACCGCGATACACGGAACTCGACGAGAAGCGAAGAATTTGTCCAGCTCGACAGCATTATCGAGACGTACGCAAAGGACACCGAGGAGTATGCGAATGCAGTCACGAGGAAGCAGGAGCTTGTTTCTCTCATGGAAGACGAACTCGTTCTCGAGTCCATTGTTAAAGCCATTGGTTTCTCGGATGCGGCGATCACTATTACCGACGCCAACAATATCAATGTCTTCGTCAATTCCAACGAACTCACCGAGGATAATATCACCAAGATTTTCTATGCGCTCGAGATCGAATATAATGTCCGCAACGGAAATGTAATTATTATGCCCGTTTACGCAGAAAGTTAAGAAAAAACAGTGGTAAATTTCGGAATGATGTGCTATAATAGACTCCAAAGGAGTTGTTATGGCAAGCATCAAATATAATCCGAACGGACAAAAAGGCAAAATCACCTATAATTCAGATATTGTAAGCGGAATCGTCGTGCTGAGCCTTCAGGAGACGGAGGGTATCGAACTCGTCCCCTCCAAGAGCAAGGGGATCAAGCTTTGCTTCGAAAAAGAGGGGATCTTTGTGGATATCTCCGTCATAGCCCATTATGGATATAAGGTTCCCGAGCTCGCCTATCGTATACAGCAGAATATCAAACAGATGGTCGAGTCCATGACGAAATACAAGATCGCAAAAGTCGACGTGCATGTGCAGAGCGTCGTATTTCCGGAGCCCGCGCAGCACGAGACGTCTTCAGAACACGAGGCGGTTTCCGAGGACGCGGACAAGAAAAATAACTGACGGTTTCCCCCTCATAGCGGCAGGGGGAAATCTTACTATGGGAGAGATACATGAGAAGTGACGCCAGAGAAGCGGCCTTTAAGATCATATTTGCGGACCTTTTCAACGAGTGCGACGAAACGTTCATCCGTTCTGTCTTTAAGCATGGTAAATTGAAAGAACAGGACATCGCTTTTGCAAACGCACTCATCACATGTGTAAGAGAGCATAAAGCGGAACTTTCTGCGCTGATCGCCGAAAAGACGACCCGCTATCCCGAACATCGCATTTATGCGGCTGACCGCGCGGTCATGCTTGTCGCGCTCGCGGAGATCAGATATTTCGACGATATCCCGCCCGTTGTTTCCGTAAATGAGGCGACGGGTCTTGCGCGTAAGTATTCAACAGAGACGTCGACCGATTTTGTAAATGGCGTCTTGGGAGGGATCATCAACGCATGACGCTCATCGACGGAAAAGGAACGGCTGCGGAGATCAGGCGTGAGCTCAAGCGCCGTGCCGAAGCTTTTGAAGCGAAGAGCGGTATAAAAGTTGGGCTTGCAGTCGTATTGATCGGAGACGATCCCGCTTCAGAAGTGTATGTGCGCAACAAGATCAAGGCTTCGGAGGAAATAGGAATTTCTTCCATTGTCCGCCGTCTGCCCGCTCAAACGACGCAGGATGAGGCGGAATGCACGGTGGAGGAGCTTGCCGCGGACGCTTCGATCCATGGGATATTGGTTCAACTCCCGCTTCCTCCGCATCTTGACGAAAAGAAGATCCTCGCAAAGATCCCTACCAATAAGGATGTCGACGGTTTTTCGGAAGAGAACATCGGGTTGTTGGCGCTTGGACGAAAGGGCACGGTCGCCTGCACGCCGCTGGGTGTTATGGAACTCCTGAAGCGTTATCACGTGGAGACGAGGGGAAAAAATGCCGTTGTCGTGGGCAGAAGCAACATTGTCGGGCGTCCGATGGCGCTTCTTTTACTGAATGCAGATGCAACCGTCACCGTATGCCATTCGCACACGAAAGATCTCAAAGGAATTTGCGCGGCGGCCGATATTCTGGTCGTGGCGGTTGGAAAACCGCGCTTCATACAGGCGGATATGATAAAAGAGGGCGCCGTTGTCATCGACGTCGGCACCAACAGACAAGAAAACGGAAAGCTTTGTGGCGATGTGGATTTTGAGAAAGTTAAGGGAAAGGTCTCTATGATAACCCCCGTTCCCGGAGGCGTGGGCCCGATGACGATTGCCATGTTGCTTTCCAATGCCGTTGATGCGGCGGAGCGCACTTTACTATGAATTTTACGGAACAATATAAAGCGTATTTGACGGCCGTGGAAGAGGCGATCGCTGTATATGCGAAAGGCATGCGGTTTGAACCGACTGTGCTGAGCGAAAGCATGCGCTATTCGCTGCTTGCGGGCGGGAAAAGGATACGTCCTGTTCTTTTTTATGCGGGGCTCGATGTCTTCGGAAAAGATTACAGGGCGGAAAGCGACCTTGCGGTGGCTCTTGAGTGTATTCACACCTATTCTCTTGTTCACGACGACCTTCCCGCAATGGACAACGACGCTTACCGCAGGGGAAAATTGTCCAATCACATGGTTTTTGGCGAAGCAAATGCGATTCTTGCGGGCGATGCGCTCCTGAGTTATGCCTTTGACCTCATGTTGAAAGCGTCCGAAAAAGATAAAAAGCATCTTTTAGCGTCGCGCAAGCTTTCCTTTGCGGCGGGTGCGCAAGGTATGATCGCAGGACAGTCGGCAGATCTTCTTTGGTCGGGGAAACAGGGCGGCGAGGAAGAGTTATTCTTTATCTATGAAAACAAGACGGGACGTCTTCTTACGGCGCCTCTTGAAATGGCGGCGATTCTCGGCGACGGAAATGTTGAGAAAGCGGCGGAGTTCGGAGGGGATCTTGGCATTCTGTTCCAGCTTACGGATGACATTCTCGACGAAAAGGGAAACGACGGCCGCGTGGGAAAAACGCTCGGAAAAGATAAAATAGAAGATAAATTGACGTGTATCCGTGTTTTCGGCATGGAGAGGTCGGAACGGCTTGCTGATGAATATGCGGACAAATGTCTCGAGTGCGTGCAAAGATTTGCCATAAACGGGGAGTTTTTTAAAAACATCGTCTCGCTTGTAAGACAGAGAGACCACTGATATATGAATAAATATTCGGTAGCGGAGCTGAAAGAGGCGTCCGTTGAACAGTTAAAGACAATTTGTGAAAATCTGAGGAGTGATATCTATCAAACGGTTTCGGCTTGCGGCGGACACCTTTCCTCCAATTTGGGCGCCGTAGAATTGACCGTTGCGCTTCATCGCGTCTTTCACTTTCCCAACGATAAGATCATTTTCGATGTAGGGCATCAATGCTATACGCACAAACTCCTCACGGGGCGTGCGGATAAGTTTCACACCTTGCGCAAGGAAGGGGGGCTGTCCGGCTTTCCGAAACGGGAAGAAAGCGTCTACGATTGTTACGATACGGGGCATGCGGGCACGGCTCTTTCCGCCGCGCTCGGAATCGGGAAGGCAAGAGATCTCAAGAAAGAGGATTTTAACGTCATCGCGCTCATCGGCGATGGTTCTTTCCAGAACGGACTCATCTATGAGGCGTTGAACAGCCTTAAAATTTTAAATACAAATATACTCATTATTCTGAACGATAACGGCATGTCGATCTCTCCGACCGTCGGAGGGGCGCATGAAGTGCTTCAGGAACTCAAGGGAGAACAGAAACCGCTCGAAGATATCGCACTATTTGAGCGCTTTGGACTCAAATATATGGGGATCGTGAATGGAAATGATTTCGAAGAGCTTCTCCCCGCGCTCGAAGAGGCAAAGGAACGGTTGAAAAGTGAGACGGTTCTTTTGCATGTCGTCACAAAAAAGGGGCAAGGGTATCCTTTTTCGGAAAATGCGCCCATGCAGACGCACAGCGTCGGACCGAAAGTTAAAAATAAGGAATACTCGTCTGCTTTGGGAGAAGAACTCTCTTTGCTGGCCGAAAAAAACGAAAAAATCGTTGCTGTAACAGCGGCGATGACCGATAGTTTGGGATTGAGAACGTTTTTTGAGAGATATCCGACTCGCTCATTTGACGTCGGGATCTGCGAAGAACATGCTTCCGTTCTCTGCGCCGCCCTTGCAACGCAGGGGCTCAAACCCTATTATGCGATCTATTCCACATTTCTTCAAAGAGCGTTTGACGAAATCATACACGACATTTGCGGGCAAGATCTACCCGTCACATTCTGTGTGGACAGAGGCGGTGCGACGGGCGCAGACGGAGAGACGCACCAAGGCGTTTTTGATCTTTCTTATTTGTCATTTATCCCGAATTTGACAATTGCCGTACCCAAAAACATTTCGGAATTCCGCGAAATGCTTCGGTTGAGTGCCAACTATATGCATCCGCTTGCGATTCGTTATCCGAGAGAGGGCACAGAGGGTGACACTGAGCCTTTTGAAATTGGAAAATTTGAAGTTTTACATAGTACTATGTCAGACATAGTAATCTTTGCCGCGGGTGAGCGATGCTTGAATTTGGCTTTTTCATTAAAAGAGAAACTTTCTGAGCGCTACGGAAAAGATGTAAGTATCGTAAATGCACGTTTTTTAAAGCCTCTTGACCAAGGGCTTCTCATCTCCCGCCGCGAAAAGCTCGTTGTTACGCTCGAAGATAATGTAAGGGTTGGAGGACTCGGTTCTGCGATCGCCGATTTCTACCGAAACAGCTGTAAAAAAGTGCTCACGTTCGGGTATATGGACAAATTCTTACCGCACGGAGAGGTTGCTTCACTGATGGAGAAGTATGGGCTTGGACAAGAGTATATTCTCGAGGAAATTATAAAACATGCGAGCAGATAAGTTTTTTTCCGCAAAATTCGGCTCCCGCACAAAGGCGCAGCAGGCCCTTTCGCGAGGGCTTGTTTTGTGTTATGGCAAGGTTTTATCTCCCAAGGATGACATTGACGGAGACGAAGTGTTTGAATTTTTGACTGAGGAGCTCTATTTTGTCTCCAATGGCGGCTATAAGCTCGAGCGCGGCCTTGCGTGTTTTCATACGAGCATTGAGGGCGCGGTGGCGGCCGATCTTGGGGCAAGCACGGGCGGTTTTTGCGACTGTCTTCTTCGCCGCGGTGCGAAGAAAGTTTATTGTGTAGATGTCGGAATGAGCCAACTCGACGAAAAGCTTTTCCGCGATCCGCGCGTTGTTGTGATGGACGAAACAAATGCCCGCTTTCTCTCTTCGGAGAGTTTTCCCGAGCAGATCGACGTCGTGACCGCCGATTTGAGTTTTATTTCTCTTAAACTGATCATGCCGTCCGTATCATCGATTTTGGCGGATGGAGGCAGGGCGTTCGTTCTCTTTAAACCGCAGTTTGAATGCGGTGGAAAAGGACTCGGGAAGAGTGGAATTTTACCTCTTCGCAATCATGCAAAATTGTTAAAGGAGTTTTATACTTTCTCCGTCGAAATGGGACTTTCGATTGAAGATATCGTCAATGCGCCGCTCCGCCCGAAGAAAAATGTGGAATATGTACTTTCTTTAAAAAAGGGGGGCGCGTCGATCTCCGAATGGGATTTTATATCCCGTTCGGCCGATTTTGAGCGTGTT
Source organism: uncultured Clostridia bacterium (assembly GCA_947623655.1). Taxonomy (GTDB): domain Bacteria; phylum Bacillota; class Clostridia; order Christensenellales; family Borkfalkiaceae; genus Gallimonas. The sequence goes on from CANQHG010000021.1 coordinate 14,460, forward strand.
CCTTAGAAAATACTTTGAAAATTTTTTTGCATTTATTCATAAAATGCTTGCAATTATACGTTTAAGGTTATATAATAACAAACGGTATGAGAATAGGCGTCTTCTTTAACAAAATACAGGTTGGTGAGGCGGCCGCATACGGTATATGCGAGGCATTGCGCCGTGAGGGTGCAGATGCGGAAGCTTTTTTCGATGAAGAGGCGATCGTCGGGTTCGACAGGCTTATCGTTTTGGGAGGAGATGGAACAGTTCTGCGTGCCGCGCGTCGCGCTGCGGAAGAGAATATTCCGCTCTTTGGCATCAATTATGGCCATACAGGTTTTCTGACCGAATTCGAGAGGGATGAAACGGAAGAGGCCGTCTCCTTTGCGCTTTCCAATTGTGACTGTATCGAACGCTCCATGCTTGAAGTCGACCTCAACGGGAACAAGACATTCTGTCTCAACGATTGTTCGCTCATGCGAAGCGTTACGCCGCGGGGCGAGTATTCTGTCGTGAAAATCGGCGTGCGCATAGATGGAACCGATGCGGGGGAGATCGTTGCGGACGGCGTTGTTGTCGCCACGCCCACGGGTTCCACGGCGTATTCGCTCTCCGCGGGCGGTTGTATTATGACTCCCGCATGTAAAACTTTTATGTTTACGCCCATTTGCCCGCTGTCTATGAAGAGCCGCCCCATCGTTTATTCGGAAACAGCAACGCTCTCTCTTGCCGTCCCCGAGGGGAAAAGTCTACTCTTGTACGGCGACGGGAGATATTTGGGGGAAGTGCGCGCTTCCGACGCCGTTTTGATCAAACGTGCCGCACGGTCGGTTACGTTTTTGACGAGAAACAAAAAGAACTATTTTCTCAGAATTACCGAAAAAATCAGTTAAGAGGAAAGCACAATGCTTAGAAACGCAAGACACACTAAAATTCTCGAAATTATTGAGCAGATGGAGATCGAAACACAGGAAGAGCTTTGTGAACAGCTTGCCGCCCGCAACTTTTCTGTGACGCAAGCCACCGTTTCGCGCGACATCAAAGAACTTCATCTCTTTAAGGTAAAGGGAATAACGAAGCGTTTCCGTTATGCTTCTATGACGGAGAAGGAGAGCGGACTTTCGGAAAAAATGCGTTCGCTTTTCCAGACTTGCGTGCTGAGCGTTCGTGCGGTCGGCAATCTCATTGTCGTTAAGACGTTGAACGGCAACGGCGCCAATGCGGGCGTTGTGATCGACCGCCTCGAATACCGGGAAGTCGTCGGCTGTATTTCGGGAGACGATACCGTCGTCATTATTTGCGAAAACAACGAAGAGACGAGGATCGTGACAGAACGGTTGAATGCGATCCTCAAGGCGTAAACGGATATGTTGAAAAGTCTCTCGATTCGCAATGTTGCGCTTATCGAAAGCGCCGATCTCGAGTTTTCAGAAGGCTTGAACGTCCTTTCGGGAGAGACGGGTGCTGGAAAGTCTGTCATTCTTGATTGTATCGATTTTGTATTGGGCGCGAAGGCAGATAAGGGAATGGTGAGGTACGGTGCGGACGAATGCCTTGTCCGTGCTGAATTTTCCACAAGCGACAGCACCGTTTCTGCGCTCTTGCGGGAGATGGATCTCGAAGCCGAAGATGAGCTTGTTGTTACGCGCAAGCTACATTCTGACGGAAAAGGATCGTTAAAACTCAATGGCTGTCCCGTTACGGCGGGCATGCTCAGGCGTATCACCTCGCTCCTTGTCGACGTCCATGGACAGAGCGAGCATTTCTATTTATTGAAAGAAAGCAACCAGCTTCATCTTCTCGACGCCATCGCGGGAGAGCCCGTATCGGCGGCAAAAGAATTGGTCGGACGCTATCTCTGTGAAAGAAAGCAGATCTTAAGCGATTTAAAAATGCTTGGCGGCGACGAGGGGGAAAGAAGCCGTCGGCTCGACATTCTCCGCTTTCAGATCGATGAACTGGAACGGGCGGACTTGAAAGAGGGGGAGGAAGAAACTCTTACGGCTGCGCGTGAAAAGTTCCGCAACGCCGAAAAAATCAAGCAGGGCCTTTCGGAGGCAAAAGAATATCTTCTTTCCGATGGCGGTTGCGCCGATTGTCTCAGAGGCGCGGCGCATGCCCTTCGGGCCGTATCCCGTTATTCGGATGCTTATGCAACGCTTGCCGACAGACTGGAAAACTCTGCGGCGGAGATCGAGGATATCGGCGGAGAGACGGAGAGCGAGCTCGAAGCTCTCGACGTCGATGAGCAGGAAGCTGAGCGCGTAGAAAGCCGTCTTGATGAGCTGAAAACTCTCAAAAAAAAGTATGGCGGGACGGTCTCCTCTGCCATAGAATATCTTTGCAACGCCAAGCAAGAATGTGAATTGCTCGAGAACAGCGCCGAGCGGTATGAAATGCTGTCCGATCGACTGAAGAAAGTCGAAGACGATCTGTATGCCGCGTGCGTTGAGTTGGCTGAAGAGAGAAAAAAAGCCGCCGAAGGATTTTGCAGGAGAGTGACGGGCGAACTTGCTACGCTCAATATCGGGTCGGCGAGATTTCAGATCGATTTTAACGGTTTTTCGCGCGATGAAGTCGGAAAAGCGACCGCAGAAGGGCTCGGTGGGGTAAAATTCATGTTCTCAGCCAATGCCGGGGAGCCCCTGAAAGAGCTCGGGAAAATCATCAGCGGCGGCGAGATGAGCCGATTTATGTTGGCCGTCAAGGCACAAATGGCGAATGTCGGCGGTCCCGGGACATATATCTTTGACGAGATCGACGCCGGTATCGGCGGGAAAACTGCAAGAGCTGTCGGAGAAAAGTTCTGTAATATTTCAAAAAAAACGCAAATTATTGCCGTATCCCACCTTGCCCGTATCGCCGCTTTTGCCGATAGCAATTTTCTTATTGAAAAGATCGAGGAAGGCGGGAGAACATGTACCCATATTCACCGTCTCGAGGGTGAGAAACGAAAGGGAGAGATCGCGCGTTTGATCGGCGGAGACGCGGGGGAGATATCCATGCGTCATGCGGAAGAACTCATCCGCGAAGCGGAAACTTACAAAAAATCCCTGTAACGAAATCGGAACGAATTGAATAGAACAATTCGGCTTACGCAAAATAATTTCCAAACGGAGGTTTTCATGCGTAAGCTGAAATTTTTTTTCGCGGCTTTTGCGCTCATTATGATAACCGCCGTCCTTGGCGGGACGGCGTTGAGGGCGGAGGCCGCTTCTGATGAATATTATCTCGGCGGAATGACGGCGGGCTTTTCTCTTTCCGCAGGGGGGACCGAAGTAATAGGTCTTTCGGAAGTCGCTGCGGAAGACGGGATCCACAGGCCAGCCGAGGAAGTCGGGATCAAGGTTGGAGATTTGATTTGCGCGGCGGACGGTATACGGATCAAAACGATCGAAGATCTCAACCGCGCACTTGAAAAATACGGGAGTAAAGAGATAAAATTTACCGTCAAGCGAGACGGGGATACAGCTGAAGTCGGAATTACGCCCGTTAAGGATAAAAAAAGCGGGAAATATAAGATCGGTGTGCTGATTCGCGACACGCTTACAGGGATCGGCACTGTTACGTATATAAAAAAGGACTCGCTTCAGTTCGGTTCTCTCGGCCATGCCGTTTGCGACGAAAACGATCAATTCCTTGAAATTTCCGATCCGAAAGTGTATCTTTGCAGCGTTATCGGCGTCAATAAGGGCAAAAGAGGCAAGGCGGGAGAACTCAGAGGTTTGTTTTTAAACGACAAAACGATCGCAAAGGCGGAAACCGTCGGAGAGACGGGATTATACGGAACATTTGAAAAAGGATATGATTTTTCGCACAGTGAGACGGTGGAGATCGCACCCCTTGCGGAGGCGACGATCGGAAAAGCGGTGATCTATTCCACGATCGACGGTATTTGCCCACAGAGGTACGAGATCAGCATCGTTAAAGTGGACACGGACAACAAGGAACACAAAAATTTTGTGATCAAGGTGACGGACGATAAACTCATTGAGGAAACCGGAGGCATTGTGCAGGGTATGAGCGGAAGTCCCATTGTACAGAACGGCAAGTTGATTGGCGCAGTCACTCATGTCTTTTTGAACGACCCGACGCGGGGATATGGCATCGGCATCGAAAATATGCTGCAAAAATAGAGTGAATTGTATCGAATTCGGGTTCATATCATAGTGTATGGACCTGTTTTTTTTGAAAAATTTTTTCGGAAAAGTGTTTGAACGCAAAAAAACACTTATTTTTTTCTGCGTTCTCATGCTCCTGTTCACGATCCTCGGCATGTGTTTCATCTCTTCGCCGGCCGTCTATGCGTATCATCTTTCCGTATGCGACGGATTTCTTCTCGATATCTGTTACTCGGATACGAACGTCTTCTTCATTTTTTTGGAACGTGCGGGCGGATGTTTGTTGCTCGTCGTACTGATTTTGGTCGGCTGTCTGCACCCCGTTGCGCTCATTCTGCCGTTGGCCGTTCTCATTTACAGGGCTTTCACGTTCGGCGGTAGCTTATACGTCTTTTTTGACTACTACGGCATGTCCGGCGCTATGGTCGTCTTTGTGCTGTATCTTCCGATTCATCTTTTAAGCGATGCCTTGCTCATATGCGCTGCGGCGGTTGCGTTCGGAAGAGCGTTTTGCTTTTGTTTTACGCTGTCAGACTTTCTCGGACTCCTGTGGGATTTCCTCACGCTTCTGCTCCTCGTCGTTCTCGTATATCTCGCGGAGATGTTGTTGCTTTTGGCTCTCTTTCACCCGATAGGAAAAATTTTGTAAGTGTATTTTTCTGTACGCTTCACAAACTGAGAGCATGAAGAAATTGTTGTGCGGCGCCGCACTGCTTGCGGCGGGAATCATGATGGGAACGGGCGGCGTCAGCGCCTATGCGCTCGAAACAGAACCGGATTGCAAGGCTGCATACTCTTGCGATTACGAGACGGGCACCGTTATCTATGCCAAAGAAGAAAATAAACGTTTGCCGATTGCGAGTATGTGTAAGATCATGACGTTGCTTCTGTCTTTCGAGGCGGTAGACAGCGGAAATCTGACTTACGATGAGATGATTACGGTGAGTGAAAATGCGGCGAGCATGGGCGGTTCACAAGTGTTTCTTGCGGCGGGTCTTTCATATCCTGCGGAAGCGCTCTTGAAGTCGATCGCGGTATGTTCGGCAAATGATTCATGCGTCGCCATGGCAGAGAGAGTAGCGGGGAGCGAGAGCGCATTTATCGATAAAATGAACGCGCGAGCGAAGGAACTCGGCGCCGAAAATACGCTCTTTGCGAATTGTACGGGACTTCCCAAAGAACCGCAATATTCATGTGCAAAGGATGTTGCCGTCATGCTCAAAGAACTCTTGAAACATGAAAGATACTTTGAATTAACAAAGGTTTGGCTTGAAGATTTCTCTCACCCGGACGGAAGAACGATCCAGATGACAAACACAAATAAACTCATTCGCTATTATAACGGCTGCGACGGCGGAAAGACGGGATTTACAAATGAGGCAGGATCCTGTCTCGCGGCAACGGCAAAGAGGGATGGCATGCGTGTTATCAGCGTTGTCATCGGCGCGCAAAATTCCAAGAGCAGAAATGCAATCGTTTCATCGCTCTTTGATGAAGCGTTCAACGGATATGAAACTCGTACGGTACTGAAAGCAGGCGAACTGCTCGAAAACAAAGCTGCTGTAAGCGGTAGCAAGGTAAAGGAGATCGGACTTTGTCCCAAAACCGACCTTTCTGCCTTTGGGAAAAGAGGAGAAAGCGAAAACTTAAACATAGAAATCGAACTGAACGAGCTCAAAGCGCCCGTTCAGAAAGGAGAGAGTGTGGGGAAAGCTGTTTTATACCGCGGCGGCGTTGAAATCGGACGAACAGACCTTGTGTCCGCGGATGAAGCTCCCGCATACTCATGGTGGGACGCTTTCAGAGAGATGTCGAAAAATTGGAATTAACGATTTTGCATAGTACTATGTCTGGCATAATAGCAAAGATTTTGTTATTGTGCCTTTTTTTCTTGTAAAAAAATTTTGTATGTGTTATAATCTTTTGTACAGGAGAAAAAGATGAACGAAAGAGAAACTTTGAAAGTCAACCCAAGGGGCCACCTTGAAATCGGCGGCGCCGATTGTATTGAACTTGCCGCTGATTTCGGTACGCCGCTCTATGTGTTCGACGAGGCATACATCAGAAATATGATGCGCGTCTACCGCAACACGATCGAAGAAGAATACAACGGAAACGGGCTGGTTTTATATGCATCAAAGGCTTTTTCGTGCGAGGCGATGTATGCGATCGCACGGCAGGAGGGCCTGGGAGCGGACGTGGTGTCGGGCGGTGAGCTATATACGGCGATGCGGGCAGGTTTTCCCGCCGAAAAGATCTGCTTTCATGGCAACAATAAGCTCAAAAGCGAGATTATGTACGCTCTTGACTGCGGCGTCGGCTGTTTTGTTGTCGACGCGTCGTCTGAGGCGGATTTTCTCGATGAGGAAGCGGGTAAGCGCGGAATCGTGCAAGACGTTCTCGTGCGTATAAATCCGGGTGTTGAAGCGCACACACACGCTTTTGTGCAGACAGCGACGCCCGACAGCAAGTTCGGCTTTTCCATTCACAACGGAACGGCGGAAAAGATGGTTGAAAGTTTGCTTCAAAAAAAGCATTTGCGTCTTCTCGGGTATCATTCGCATATCGGTTCGCAAATCTTTGAAAAGCAATCTTTTGTGCTTGCGGTCAAAAAAGTTTTGGATTTTGCGGCAGATATCAAGCAGAAATACTGTTTTGAGCCGCAAACGGTCAATATGGGGGGCGGTTTTGGTATTTGGTACACCGATGAAGACAGTAAGATCTCCGCGGGCGGGTATCGGGACTATCTCTCGTCCTTGATCGGCGCAGTCAAAGCGGAGTGCGCCGCACACGGTCTCCGCTTTCCCCGTATCATGATCGAACCGGGCCGTTCTATCGTGGGAGAAGCGGGCATTACGCTCTATACGGTCGGCGCGATCAAGGAGATCCCGGGGCTGAAAAAATATGTCGCGATCGATGGCGGCATGTTTGATAATCCCCGCTATTGCCTGTATCAGTCAAAGTATACTGCGGTTCTTGCTAACAGAGCGGCGGAAAAGCCCACGGAGCTTGTCTCTGTTGCGGGAAAATGCTGTGAGAGCGGTGATTTGATCGGCGTGAACATGCCGCTTCCCGAGGCGCATACGGGAGACATTCTGGCTGTTCTTTCCACGGGGGCTTATAATTATTCTATGGCGAGCAACTACAACCGTAACTTGATTCCGCCCGCCGTTCTCGTAAACAACGGACGAGCAGAATACATTGTAAAGCCTCAGCACTACGAGGATCTGGTGCGCTTTGACGCTGTTCCCGAATATCTGAAGAAATAAAAACACAATATCTTGATGAAAAGAGCGGATTTTCACAAAATGTCCGCTTTTTTCTTGCTTTTTTCAGATAGAATTGATATAATTGATTTATATGATAAACGTCGATAGACTCATCGAACTTTTGGCAAGTTTTCTTGCGGTCGTGATCGTCCTGACATGCCATGAATTTGCACATGCCTATGTTGCCTATAAATGCGGCGATTCCACGGCAAAGCTGTACGGACGCTTATCTCTCAATCCCTTGAAGCATTTCGACATTTTGGGGCTTATTTGCTTCACCTTTGTCGGCTTCGGATGGGCAAAACCCGTGCCTATCGATCCGAATAACTTCAAGCGCTATCGGTTGGGACTTGGACTGACGGCGAGCGCTGGCATCGTCTTGAACTATCTCATGGCGTTTTTCTTCTATCCGCTCTTTCTCGTTGTCCTCAATTTCATGCCTGAGATTGCATTTTTAACGAGTTTTTTGACTTATTTTCTGTATCTCATGTATGTGTATAGTTTGAGTTTCTGCATTTTCAACCTCTTGCCTTTTTACCCGCTCGACGGGTTCCGCATTGTCGACGCGCTCAACAGGCGCCGCGGCCGTATTTATCGCTTTTTGCGGCAATACGGATATTACATTTTGCTCTTTCTCATCGTCGAAAGCTTTTTATGCCGTACGCTCGTCAACTTCGGCATCGGTTTCATGGATTGGTTCGACATCTTGGGTTGGATCATGCAGTTTGCGCAGAAGATCTTCGGGTTTCCCATTCTTGCGGCATGGGGTCCCGCGTTCGGCGTTCCTTTTGACCAAATTTGGAGAACACTCTTATGGTAGACCGTGAAAAATTCGAATCGGTCGTCGATTATACGACCGTCCTGAACAATTTTGAAGGCCCGCTTGACCTTCTTCTTTTCCTGATCAATAAAGAGGAGATCGAGATCAAAGATGTCTTTGTTTCGCAGGTCACAGAGCAGTTCCTCGACTATATGAAAGGGTTGCCATATCTCGATGTTGACAAGGTGAGCGACTATCTCAATATCGCTGCCTCCATTATCAAGATCAAAGCGCAGTATCTTGTGCCCAATGTCGAAGACGAGCCCTATTACGAAGAGGAGATCGAAGACGAAAAAGACCGTCTCATTCAGGCGCTCGAAGAGTACAAGCTCATTAAGGAAGAGATGGCCAAGCTCAAAGAACTTGAGACCATCGGCTATTTCTTCAAAGAACCCGATAAGGATGTGGGGGAGACGAAGACGGTTTTCAACCTCGATTCTTTGACGCTCGATGGACTTGTCTCCGCCTTTTCGGCACTCATGTTGCAACGTGAGAGTAAGAGGGCGGAGGGTGAAGTACGCGAGATCCCGCGCGATGAATTTACGGTCGAGCAGAAAGCGACTTTCATCATGGAGAGTATCGAGGAAAACAAATCTGTCAACTTTGAAGATCTCTTTACGGAAGATTATACGAAAGCTGAAATCGTAACGACCTTTCAGGCCATGCTCGAGCTTCTGAAAATGCAGTTTTTGCGTGTAAAACAGGAAGAAGCGTTCGGACAGATCATTATCTCACTCAATCCCGACAGAAAGGAGGAAGAACCTTTTGGAACAATTGACGACTATAATTGAGGCTGTTCTTTTCGCCTCGGGCAAGCCTGTACCGCTCGCCGATATCGCGGAAAAACTCGGCGTTACGGACGGCGAAGTCAAGCAGGCGCTCAAGGAATTAAAACTAAAATTCGGGGAAGGAGAGGGAATCCAGCTTCTCGAATTCAATAAGAAGGCACAGCTTGCAACCAATCCCATCTTTAAAGATCAAATCTCCGCGGTGCTCAATCCCATCAGAGAAAAAGAGCTTACGCGTACCGTCCTCGAATGCGCCGCCATTATTGCCTATAAACAACCCATTACGAGGAGCGAAATCGAAATGTTGCGCGGCCTCAATTCCGACTATGCCGTGAACGTGCTTCTCGATTTAAAGTTGATATATCCTTGTGGCAGAAAAGACGCCATCGGCCATCCCATTCTCTTCGCGACGACAGATGAATTCTTGAAACGTTTCAAGTTGAATACGCTTGAAGATCTGCCCGATTACGATCAACTCATGGATGCGATCAAAAACGCGAGTATCGACGACAGAGACAGCTATCTCTATGCCCGGGAAGAGTATACGGGCGACGATTCAGACGACGGAACGGACGGCTCGGAGGGCGCCGATGGGGATTCCGGAACGGCGGGCGGAGAAAATCTTCCCGACCGTGAGACGAAAACGGATAAGGGAAGAGAAGAGGTGCGCGACGGATACGAAATTCCCGATTTCCTGCGCGGGCTCGATGACAGCGACCTCGTAAAGATCGGCTGAAAGATTTTGCCGCTGAAACCAAATAATTTTTTGCAATTCGCTCATATTACGGTTATGGGCGAATTTTTTGTATGGTCCACATTTGCGGGGTTCTTTTTTACCTTTATGCCCATTTTTCTATGGCTGGACGCTTATGTGGATATCCCGAAAAATCGCGCATGGTTTTCTCTCTCCGCATATCGCTATTTAAAACTTTTCGGCGGATACGGTCAGCTTGACAGAGAGGGGATCGCCGTGCATCTGACGAAGAAAAAAGCCGTATTTATCCCGTTCGATAAGATGGCTGATACGAGAAAAAAATTTGAGATCACAAAGGGTTTTCAACTGTGGCGATTTTGCCAAACAGTGGAAACGGGCGGTGCGGACGCCGTATACGGCATCTTTATCGCTGCATTTTTGCAGTCGCTCGGCGGGGGTACATTTGCATACTTGCGAACAAAGCACCCTTTTCTGACTCTCAAAAACGATACTTTACTCGCAGAGAATGCGTGTCTGAAATTTTCAATCGAGACGGCGACCGTTTTTAACGGCTTTGTTCTCGGAACGGCAATCATAAAAAAAGCATTGGAGGCATTGATAAATTGGATAAGAAAAAAAAGATCGACAGCATCCTTGAAAAAACAGCTGAACAGTTGACGAGTCTCATCGACGTCAATACCGTAATCGGCAAGCCTGTGGTCACTGCAAGCGGCGCGCAGGTCATTCCGTTCACCAAAGTGACAATGGGTTATCTTTCGGGCGGGGGCGAATACGGCGAAGTCAAGGCCGTAAAACTTGATGAAACGTATCCCTTTGCGGGCGGAGCAGGCACAGTCATCAATCTGAAACCTGCAGGCTTTATCATTGACGATGGCATTGAATGTAAGGTCGTACGGCTGACGAACGACCCGATCGACGGGCTCATTGAAAAAGCGGGTGAAATTTTGAACAAGATCGTGGATAAAGTCGGAAGCGAGGACGATGAAAAGGAATAATATTCTTTTGACGCTTCTTTTGGCGGCTACGCTGTTTTTGTTCTTTGCGGCGAAGCCTTTATCGGCACTTGCGGCGGCTGTCGGTAGGGGGGAATGCGTCGTTGAGGTCTCGTCGCGGAGGATCTTGCACGAAAAGGACGCTTCGGCGCCACTTCCGATGGCGAGTACGACAAAAGTCTTGACGGCGATCCTCATTCTAGACGACTGCGATATCGATGAAACGGTCGTTATCCCGAAAGCCGCCGAAGGGGTGGAAGGTTCCAGCGTTTATTTGCATGCGGGAGACGCTTATACTGTGCGCGAATTGCTTTATGGACTTATGTTGCGATCCGGAAACGATTGCGCCGTGACGCTTGCGCTTCATCACAGCGGTTCCATTGAGGATTTTTCAGAAAAAATGAATGAAAAAGCGGCGCTTTTGGGGGCACAGGGCAGTTTTTTTGTTAATCCGCACGGTCTTCCGGACGGCAGACATCATACGACCGCCCGCGATCTGGCACTGATCTCCGCTTACGCCATGGAAAATCCGATTTTCCGTGAGATCGTCTCCTGTAAATATTATGAGCCCAGAAACTGGCAAAATAAGAATAAGATGCTCTACAATTACGACGGGGCTATCGGCGTGAAAACGGGATTTACGACAGCCGCGGGGAGGTGCCTCGTCACTTGCGCCGAACGAAACGGCATGGATATTGTAAGTGTCGTTTTAAATTGTCCAGAAATGTACGAGCGGACAGAGGAGCTGTTGAACGGTTGTTTTGAGGAATATCGGATATACCGTCTTTGCGATAGCCTGATGCCGTGGGAAGGGTTTTCGGTCAAGTATGATTTCGACTATCCATTGAAGAAAACGGAACTTCGCTTATTGCGCTTCGACCATACGCTTATAGACCCTTTGCCCGAGCAACGCGGAGAAGTTGCGGGACAAATGCACATCTACCTGCAAAACGACTTGCTTTTTTCTCAAAATTTGTATATCATATAGGCAGAAAAGAGTAGGAGCGCAGAAAATTTCTGCAATACAGATGAGAATCAATAAATTTCTTGCCGAACAGGGCGTCGCCTCAAGGCGCGGTGCAGATGGGATCATAGCCGAGGGAAGGGTAACAATCAACGGGAAAGTCGCGAAGGCGGGAGACGATGTCGGAGCTGCCGACGACGTTGCGCTGGACGGCAAGTTGCTTTCCCACAAAGTGAAATACGAATACTATATTTTGAATAAGCCCAAAGGATGCGTTTGCACGGCAAACGATGAAAAAACCGAGCGGCCGAGGAAGACCGTGATGGATTTTCTGCCCAAGGGCGCTGGAAGAGTATTTCCCGTGGGGCGGCTCGACTACGATACCGAAGGGCTTCTCATCCTGACGAACGACGGTGAACTTGCCTATCGTTTGACCGCGCCGCAGAATGAGATTCCGAAAATTTATCTTGTGAAAGTGCAAGGGAGCGTTACTCCCGTTCAGCTCAACCGTCTCAGAAGCGGCGTGGAGATCGAAAGGGGAGTCGTTACGAAAAAATGCCGCGTTAATGTCGTTGAAACGAACAAGAGCTATACTAAGCTCCACGTCACGCTGACGGAGGGGAAAAACCGAGAGATCCGTAAAATGTTTGAAGTCGTTGGAAAACCGATAGATTTTCTGAAGCGGATCAAACTCGGCGATCTGACTCTTTCGGGGCTCGACCGCGGCGCTTGCCGCCGTCTTTCGCAAGAAGAGATCTTTTATTTGAAAAATCTGTAAAGAAAGACCCGCCGTTTGGCGGGCCATTTTATGATGACATCCCACGTATAAATGCTGTCTGAGATGACTTTTTCAAGCAAGATCGCGCTCTGTTCTTCGGTAAATTCTGCAACAGGGGACGGATGATTGAAACGGATCTATGTAGCGTTCGTAGTTCAACCGAAATTCATCTACCAAGGATTTGACGTCGGTAACACAATCGTCTGTGACAGTCCCCGCCAAAAAATCAAATGTACGCGTATTGCGATAGAAGACATCGGCCATTCCTTCCGTTGTTTCCACTATGATCTCAGTCACAGCTTTTTCATCAAATTCTGTGGAGGGGGTGCAACCGACGAGAAAAAGCGTAAAAAAACAAAATACAGGACAAAAAATCTTTTTCATAGATGACCTCCGTGTCTTTACAACGAATAAGAGAGATGTTTTGTCCCGTACAGTTCAAATATTTTACCGAAAGCTTCTCATCAGACCGATGACCTTGCCCAAAATGCGCACACTGCCCTGATTTTCAGGAACAATATCTTCCATCGTGTTGTTTTCGGGGTGAAGAATAATTTTCCCGTCTCTTCTGTAGAACCGTTTGACGGTTGCGCCGCCTTCAGTGCCCTCATCGAACATGGCGACGACGATCTCGCCGTTTTCCGCCGTCTCGGTTCGCTTCACAATGATTTTATCGTTGTTATAGATCCCGGCGTCGATCATCGAATCGCCGTGAACGCGCAAGAGAAAGAGGTCTTCGCCTTTGAATTCTGCCTCGGGAAGAGCATAGTAACCTTCGTTATTTTCGACGGCGAGAATGGGCTGGCCCGCATTGACGACGCCGAGTAAGGGCACGCTGACGGAAGAATTCCCCCGCACGACCACAGCTCTGTTCTTTTTACTCGCTTTTTCAAGATAACCCTGTTCGCGCAATTTGTTGATGTAGTCGTAGACGGTCGCCGTAGATTTGATCTTAAGATCCCTGCAAATGTCTCGCACGGAGGGGGGGAACCCGTTTTCATCGATGTAGCGGCGGATATAGTCGAGAACATCCATCAGTTTATCCTGTTTGATCATTTTTCACCTCGTATTTGCATTATAGCACAGTTCAAAGCATAAAGCAAACAAATGTTCCAAGTATTTGAAAAAAATTTGTTGCTTTTTTTGATATGGAGTGTTATACTACCTGTATGGAAACAAAGATGTGCGTCCTTGACGACGAAAAAGAATGCGACGGGTGCATGGAGTGCATGGTCTGTGACCTCGATCCCTCCAAACCTTGCGATAATTGCGGCAAATGTCTTGATATCAAAGACTATGCAACGATCAAGATCGATAAGATCATCACCGATCCGAACTACGGAAAAAAGGTTTGAATTTGCCGGCATAGACGGCGGGAATGACGGCTTTTATTTCTGTACCGTCGTCTGTAAATTCTACATTCCGCTCTGTGAGATAGGACCGAATGGCGCCATACTGCGCCATTTTTTCATATGGGACGTTGAGCGTTGCCTGCACAAAGCGATCCTGAAGGGTCTCGAAGATCTTCCTTTTCAGAGCTTCGAGACCCTGCTCTTTTGCGGCAGAAATGCATATGGCGTCTTTGGGAAAGGCTTCCATATTTTCCGCAAGGTCGCATTTATTCATGACAACGAGATAGGGGGAAGAAAATCCCAAGTCTTTGAGCGTTGAAAGCGTCGTTTCAAGCTGCATTTCGTATGCGCCGACCGCATCACAGACAATGAGCGCAAGGTCGCAGTTCAGAGCGCTTTCGAGCGTCGATTGAAAGGCTTCAATCAGATTATGGGGGAGACTTTGCAAAAATCCGACGGTATCGACAAGCAAAAAGGGAACTCCGTCAATTTCAAAGCCTCTTGCCGTGGGATCAAGCGTGGCGAAAAGGGCATTTTTGACGAACACGTCGGCGCCCGTCATATGATTTAAGAGCGTGGATTTCCCTGTATTTGTGTATCCGACCAAAGCGATCGTCATGACGCGCTCTTTTTTTCTGCGTTCAACCTGCATCGTCGCGGCGGACA
>CANQHG010000022.1 GCA_947623655.1 uncultured Clostridia bacterium
TGACTGAGGGGGGTGACGTTCCCCCATTCAGAACAAAAAAAGGAGAAAATTATGAGAAAACCCATCATCGCAGGTAACTGGAAAATGAATAACACCGCCGAAGAGGGCGTCGCGCTCGTCAAGGCGCTCAAGCCCCTCGTTGCGGGCGCGAAGTGCGAAGTCGTCGTTTGCGTTCCCGCCATCGACATCCCCGCCGTCAAAAAGGCGATCCACGGTTCGTCCATAAAGCTCGGCGCGCAAAACGTCCACTTCGCCGAAAAAGGCGCATATACGGGCGAAATTTCCGCAAAGATGCTCCTCGAATACGGCGTGAAGTATGTCATCATCGGCCACAGCGAACGCCGCCAATACTTCGGCGAGACAGACGAAACCGTCAATAAGCGCACGCTTGCGGCGCTTGCGGCAGGCCTCACCCCCATCGTCTGCATCGGCGAAACGCTCGAAGAACGGGAGAACGGACTCACCGAAAAAGTGCTCGACAGGCAGTTGCGCGACGGGTTCAAAGGGATCGAAGACTTTTCCAAACTCGTCATCGCATATGAGCCCATCTGGGCGATCGGCACGGGCAAGACGGCGACGGCCCAGCAGGCCAACGACGCCATCGCCTATATCAGAAAGCGGGTGAAGAAGCTCTACGCGCACAGCAACGCGGGCCGCATGCGCATCCAGTACGGCGGCTCGATGAACGCCAAAAACGCCAAGGAACTCATGGCGCAGCCCGAGATCGACGGCGGGCTCATCGGCGGCGCATCGCTGAAGGCGGAGGACTTCGCCACCATCGTCCATTTCGACAAATGATCGCACATATGTTGCAGAAACAGCTCCCGCGGGAGCTGTTTTTTTGTTGCCGCACGCGCTCATCCCGAGGGAGCGCCGGCGACCGAAGGATCCCCTCATACGAAGTTCGTGGATGCGGCGTCATGGTGAGAAAGAAAGTTGTACGAAGTCTACGGCGGCTTGCACGAAGCATCTCGCCGCATAGAGTATGGTTGCCCCGCGAGATTCTTCGAGTCAATTCTTCCGACTTCGTTTCGCATTCGTTTCTCAAAATAACGCGGGGCTGCGCTCCGTAGGTTTATGAGATCCTTCGCCTATGGCTCAGGATGAGCGGGGTAGGGAAGCGCAACATTCCGAACAGACAAAAACTCTTGCAATCGGCGGAGAAATGTGTTACAATCCTCTCATGAGACGTTTCAACATCTTTATCGCCGCTCTGGCACTTCTTCTGTGCGGTTGCGGAGCCAATACAAACGGCGACCCGCCCATTCCCTCCGATGAATACGCCGAACACGTAGATCTCGGACATGGTACCCCCAAAAAGGGCGTATGTGTGTCCCGATACGACGACAATTCAGACATGGGTGCCGCAAATTTAAATTCCCTCGGCGTGAGCTGGTACTATAATTGGGGCGCCGAAAAGCCCACGGACAAGATCGACGCAGAATATGTCCCCATGATCTGGGGGGCGGGAAGCGTAAACGAAAATACGCTCTCCGGGTTGCGTGAGGGCGTGAAAAACGGCACATATGCGCATCTTTTGACCTTTAACGAGCCCGACGCCGCCACACCCGGCATCTCTTCGGGCGTCTCGGTAGAGAAGGCGCTCGAACTCTGGCCGCAACTCGAAGCCCTCAACGTCCCGCTCTCTTCCCCCGCCCCCACATACTACGGAACGGGTTGGCTCGACGCGTTCATGGAAGGCGCGCTCGACCGCGGATATCGCGTCGACTTTATCGCGCTCCATTGCTATCAGGATTTTTCGGACCCCGAAGCGCCCGAAAAACTCAGACAAGAACTCACCGAGATCTATCTGAAATATGATCTTCCCATCTGGATCACCGAGTTCGCTGCCATCGACATCACTGTATGGGGAGGCGGCAAAAATCCCGCCTGTACGGAGGAAGCCGCCCTTTCCTATACCCAAAAAGTGACGGATATGCTCGAAAATCTGGGGTTTGTAGAGCGATACGCCTGGTTTATCGACAACACGGGATCCCCCGCGGAAAAACGCGCGGACGAGGCTGAATACACCTATCTTTTCGGAGACGACGACGCGCTCACAAAGACAGGGGAAATCTATCGGGCGCAACGCTCACGCATTCCCCTCTGTTTTACAGATCCCGCCGTTGCGTCGGGTCAGGTGGGGCGCGACTATATTTTCCGTCTCGGCGCCGCCGGCGGACGGGGGAAATACGCCTTTTCCGCCGATGAGAGCACACTGCCGAAAGGGCTTGCGATCGGTCGTTCGGGGGAGATCTGCGGACGGCCCGAAGAGGCGGGATACTTTCTTCTCCGCGTGTATGTGAAAGATGAAGACGGGCAGACGACGCTTCGTGACTTCCCCCTCCTCATCGATCCCGCACATTAAATTCGTTTTTAGGAGGAAAATAACGATATGTGTACTGCTTTATCCTTTCTGAAAGAAAATTTTTACTTCGGACGGACGCTCGACCTCGAGTTTTCATACCATGAAACGGTGACGATCGTCCCCCGCAATTTCCCGCTGCCTTTCCGCATGCTTCCGACAAGAGAGCGCCACCTTTCCATCATCGGTATGGCATATGTGCAAAACGGATACCCCCTCTACTATGAGGCGGTCAACGAAAAGGGAGTCGGCATGGCGGGGCTCAATTTCCCCGTCAGCGCGCAATATTTTCCGCCCGTCGAAGGGAAAGAAAACGTCGCGCCGTTTGAATTTATCCCCTATATCCTGAGCGGCTGTTCAAGCGTTGCCGAAGCAAAAAAAACGCTCGGAAACATGCATCTTGCCGCCATTCCTTTCAGCGAACAACTTCCGCTTTCCCCGCTTCATTGGATCATTTCCGACAGAAACGGCTCGATCGTCGTCGAACCGACGACGGAGGGGTTGAAAGTTTACGACAACCCCACGGGCGTTATGACAAATGAGCCCCCGTTCAACAGCATGATGCTGCACCTTGCAAACTATATGTCCCTCTCGCCCGATCCGCCCGAAAACAGATTTGCGTTTCCCCTCACGGCATATAGCCGCGGCATGGGCGGAATGGGGCTCCCCGGCGACCTCTCTTCCCCCTCCCGCTTTGTGAAGGCGGTATTCACGAAAGAGCACTCCCGCTGCGGCAAGGGCGAACAGGAAGAAGTGGGACAGTTCTTCCACATTTTAGGCGCAGTGGAACAGCAACGCGGTTGCGTGCGGCTCAAGGGCGGGGCCGAGATCACCGTGTACACCTCTTGTTGCAACGCCGACAAAGGCGTCTACTATTACACGACCTATACCAACCGCCGCATCAATAAGATCGACATGCACAAGACAGATCTCAACGCTTCCGTGCTCACGTCCTATCCTCTGCGCGAAGAAGAGGATTTCTTTGAACAAAATTGAGTAAAA
Source organism: uncultured Clostridia bacterium (assembly GCA_947623655.1). Lineage (GTDB taxonomy): Bacteria > Bacillota > Clostridia > Christensenellales > Borkfalkiaceae > Gallimonas. Next base: position 3,368 of record CANQHG010000022.1, read on the forward strand.
TCAGTATAAAAATAACATATGTTATATAACACATGTTATTTTTTAGCCCAAAATTATGGGCGCCCATGCAAATGGGCGCCTTGTTTTTTTATTGTTCCTCCGTCTCGGCAATGGGAATGGATCCGAACTGCTTCATGAAGAGTTTGAGCGCAAACGGCAAGCTGGCGTTTTTGAGTACCGCCATACCGACGGAGCGGGGAGGAAGAGACGGCGACACTTTCAATTCGAAGAGCGTCCCCTCTCTCAGCCGCCGCTCGGCGTATTGGCGGGGAATGCAACCGATCCCCATGCCGCGCTCGACGAGCTGTTTCATAAATCCCCAACTATCGACTTCTATTGCAGGCGAGAAGTCCACTCCGAGGCTTTCGCCGAAATGAAGGATAGACGCGCGCGACACCGTTGTCTGGTCGAGGAGGATGAGCGGGTATTTTTGCAGATCCCAAACGGAAAGTTCTTTCCCTTTCAATGCCTCATACTCTTTCCCCGCAACGAACACATCGTCGAGAAGCTGTATAGAGTCGAGAAGACTGATATCGCTGTCGAGCGCGATGGGAAGATTTAAAAATCCCACGTCGCACCGATCGCTCCGAAGCGCGTCGACGATGCGGGGCGTGATGTCTTCGATGAGTTCTATCTTCACCTGCGGATACATCCTGTGGTACTCCACGATCCTGTCGGAGAGAATGTATTGAAAAATAGTCTCCGAGGCGCCGATCCGAAGAGATCCTGCGGGAGAGCCGCGCAGTTCCGCAAGTTTGTCTTCCACGCCCCCGAGGAGACTGAGCGCCTTGTCGACGTCGCCTATAATGACCTCTCCGCCCTGCGCCGTGAGTTCCATGCCCTTGTGAAGTCTCTTGAAAAGAGGAGTGCCGAGCTGGTTCTCGAGCTGCTTGATCGCCTGCGAAACGGCAGGCTGAGAAATATAGAGCTCTTCCGCCGCCTTTGTGAGACTTCCGCACCGCGCAACCGTGTAAAAAACTTTGTATAGTTCGAGATTTACCATAATATCCTCCTTTCTTTATTTCCCGACGCAAAATTTCGAGAAGATCTCGCCGATGACCTCCTCTGCCGCGTTTTCGCCCGTGAGCTTACTGATCGCAGCGTTACATTCCGAAAGATCTTGCGCATAGAGTTCGGCGGGGCTGCCTGCCGAAACGGCGTCCTGCGCACGGTAGGCGGCATTCAGCGCCTCTCGCACCGCCGCAGCCTGACGTTCGGTCAAAAGATATACGCCGTCGGAGACCTCGCCCACTCCCCTTGTAAAGAGAAGCCGCCTGAGTTCCCCGATCCCCTCGCCCGTGACGGAAGAGACTAGCACGTCGCAATTTTCGCGCCGCACGAGATCGCTCTTCGCGCCCACGACGATGAGGGGGGTATTTTCGGGAATGTTTTCGGGGATCTTCTCCTCTTCCTGCAGCCAGACGATGACGTCCGCCTCGGCGATCGCCCGTTCGGCACGGCGGATCCCCTCGTTTTCCGCAACGCTCTGCCCTTCCCTCAGCCCCGCCGTATCGGTGAGGCGAAAGAGCACGCCCTCTATCTCGATCGTCCCCTCCACGGTATCGCGGGTCGTCCCCGCCTCGGATGAGACGATCGCCCTGTCGTAGCCGAGAAGCGCGTTCAGAAGGGAGCTCTTGCCCGCGTTCGGTTTGCCGCACAGCACGGCGCTGATGCCCGTTTTGATCTTTCTCCCCGTTCCATAGCGGCTATAGAGAGCCGACAAACCGTCGATCACCTCGCTCAGCGCCTCTCCGATCTCCTTGCGCGAGTCGGCAGTGAGATCTTCTTCGGGATAGTCGACGTCGGCGTCGATCCCCGCAAGACAGCGAACGATCTTTTCCTGCAATGACTTTGCTTCCGAGAGCAATTTTTCGGTATAGAGCGAGTACCCCGCCCGCACATGGGCGCGCGATTCGGCGTCGATCATCTCCCCCATGCCCTCGACGGCCGTGAGAGAAAGCTTGCCGTTGAGAAAGGCGCGGCGGGTAAATTCCCCCCTTTCGGCGGGACGGGCGCCGAGTTCGACGGTATGCGCAAACACCCCGCGGGCGATCTCCATTCCGCCGTGGCAATGAAACTCAACGACGTCTTCCCCCGTAAACGACTTGGGGGCGCGGAAAAACACGGTGAGGCCATAGTCTTTGAAGGCACCGCAGTCGATCTCGCCTGCATACATGCGGTTGGGCTCAAAATGGTCTCTGCCCGTCATGGCCCGCGCGAGCGCTTCCGCCCCTTCGCCGCTGACGCGAATGACCGCGACCCCGCCCTTTCCCGTGGGCGTTGCGATTGCCGATATCAGCTCCATATCTGCTCCATTATAATTGAAACAGCATATTCGGAAAGAATAAATTCTGTTTACTATAAATTATCTTTATATTATAGCAGGGGTTTTTAAATTTGTAAAGCGTTTTTGGGTAAAAATCTTCAATCCCGAAACACTATGTTTTGAACAAAAAAGAGCCCCGACGCGAGGGGCTCTGATTTTTTTAATTTTCGCCATGATAAAACCGCGATGGCGCGCGCTGAAAATGAAAAATCCGAAAATCTCCCCCTTGCGGATCAGAAATCGGAGAAAGGCTCGTCGCTCCCGGGAGAAGCCGTGCCCGCGGGATCTCCGCTTTCCGTACCGCCCGCGGCGGAGGCGTCCGTACCCGACGTATCCGCAAAGGGTTCGCCCGCAGAGGGCGCGCCGTTCTGCGGCCGCGGGGGATAGCCGTATAAGTTCTGCGATTGCTGCATCCTGCGTATCCGTTCCTGCAACCATTCGTTATAATCAACGGGCTTATTGTTGCGCACCGCAAAGAACACATAGCCTCTGACGGGGAAGAACGAGCACAAAAACGCCATCATATAAGGGCTTCTCGCAAAATACTTTCTGAAGAAAGCCGCATAGAGCACGATAAACGCGAACAGCGTGACGAAATACCATACGATCCCGACAATGTTCATAACGTTGAGCGTCGTAGGCATCCATCTGAGCCCCACGGGCATGTTATCGGCGGCAAGTTCGGTGCCGAGAAATGTCCCCGCCGCCGTCTCCGTATAGGTGAGTTTATACCACTCCGGCCTCATCATGAACATGGAGAGAAAGAGCGTGAAGATGTTGATCGCCACATACACGAATTCGAGGAGCGCTGCATACAGCCCCATGCGCTTGACTTTCGTGCCGAAGACGTTGGTCTCGCCCGCGAGCCTGCCCGAAAGATAGGTATTGAGAAAGGGCAGAAACGCCATCCACGCACACTTGTCTCCCGCACGTTTCGCCATTTTATAGAGTCCGAAACCGCCGAACAGATGTCCGAGCAGATACAGCCCCGCCGTGACATAGAGCGTGATGATGAGCGTCTGAAGCTGTACGCGCATGATGGACTCCACGGTTTCGTCGACGCTGAAGTTGAAGAAACTCAAGATCGTTTCCGGTATCGCCATCCAGTCGAAAAATTCCATTTATACCTCCCGCGTGCCGAAGAGCGGCACGCCGTAATCCACATCAATGAGCATGAGCCCCCGCGGCGGCATCGTTCGCGAAAGGAGAGAACGTTCTCCCGTCCGAAGCGCCGCCTCCAGATTTCCACTCTCCCTGCCGAGCCCGATCGCAATGAGTTCGCCCGCAAGGATGCGCACCATGTTGTATAAAAAACCGTTTCCCGTGACGGTGATCCCGTACATGGTATACAGTTTTTCCGTCTCGGCGGCAATTTCTATCGAATAGATCGTCCGTTCGGTCGTCTTTGCGGAAGAACCTGCCGCGCAAAAGGCCTTAAAATCATGTTTTCCAACCACCATGTCCGCAGCAGATCTCATCAGATCAAGACATGGTACCCCCAAAATTTTTACTGCATAACGGTTGAGAACGGGGATCTCCGTCTCCGCCGTGTAAAAATTGTAGCGATACGTCTTGCGCTTCGCGCTCCGCGTGCAGTCGAACGTATCGGGAACGGTACAGCTCTTATATACCCGAATATCGGGCGGTAAAACCGCATTGAGCAAAATACAGATCTTTTCGGGCGGAAACGTGCTCTCCGCGTCGAACGTCGCGACCTGTCCCAGGGCGTGCACGCCCGCGTCCGTCCTGCCCGAAGCCGTGACGCGCACGGGAGAGCCGAAGACGTTTTCCGCCGCCCGCTCGAGTTCGCCCTGCACGGTGCGTTCCCCCTTTTTCTGCCGTTGCCAGCCCGAAAAGGACGTCCCGTCGTAGCCGAGAAGAAGCGCGTATCTCATATCACGCCTCCGCAGTAGACGCGGAGCAGCACCACGCCCGTAACGAGCCCCGCGATCAGTAAGAATACAATGAGGTCCCTCCATGTAAAAGTGAGTTTTTTATACTTCGTACGTTTTTTGTCCCCCATGTAGCAACGGGCTTCCATCGCCTCGCCGAGTTCCTCTGCACGGCGGAACGCGGAGATGAGAAGCGGGATCAGAATGGGGATCATCGCCTTCACGCGCTTCACGGGATTTCCGCTCTCGAAGTCGGCGCCGCGCGCCATCTGCGCGCTCTTGATGCGGTCGGTCTCGTCTGACAAAATGGGGATCATGCTCAACGCCTGACTCATGATGAGGGAAACTGCGTGCACGGGAAAACGGATCCACTTCAGCGGAGTAAGAAGACTCTCGATCCCGTCGCATAGCGCCACGGGAGTCGTCGTGTACGTCAGCATAGACGACAGCATGGCGAGAAGCACGAGGCGGCAGACGAGGAACGCCGAGAAGATCAGCCCCTCGCGATAGACTGCGAACACCGTCCATTCAAAGTAGGGATCCCCTTCGCCGCGATAGAAAAAGACGTTGAGGACAGACGTAAAGAGAATGAGAACGGCAATGCCCCTCAAGGCGCGCAGAACTTTTAAGATGGGAACGCGCGAAAAAGCGACGGTAAGCACGAGTACAAACGCGCAGGCGGCGAGGCCGTAGAAATTCTTCGCAAGGAAGATCGCCGTGATATAGGCAATGAGAAATACGATCTTGAGGCGCGGATCCACTTTGTGGACAAACGACTCTACGGGATAGTACTGCCCGAAAGTGACTTCTTTCACGACGCACCCCCCCTTTTTTTGAGCACGGCGTCCACGAAACTGTCTACCGTGAAATCGCAGTCCGTCTCAATGCCCCGTTTCAGAAGCGCGAGACGGAGCTTGGCCGTGAGAGGGATATCGAGCCCGAGGGCGAACAGTTCGTCCGCTTTCAGAAAAAGTTCTTTGGGCGGAAGCGCGTAGACGATTTTTCCCTCAGAAAAGACGGCCGCACGGGTACAGTTTTCGGCGATCTCGTCCATGTCGTGCGAGACGATGACGACCGTTTTGCACCAATCCCCGTGGAGACGGTGCAAAAGCGCCATGATCTCCTTTTTCCCGAGCGGATCGAGACCCGCGGCGGGTTCGTCGAGGACGAGGATCTCCGGCTTTGTGACGATGACGCCGGCAATGGCAACGCGCCGCTTCTGCCCGCCCGAGAGGTCGAACGGGGAGACATCTTTCACCGCCGCATAGTCGAGCCCGACAACTTCGATCGCGGCTTTCACCGCGGCTTCCGTCTCTTTTTCTTTCATGTCTCTTTCAAAATTTTTGAGACCGAATGCGACGTCTTCAAATACAGTCTCGGCGAAGAGCTGTGCCTCCGGGTACTGAAAGACCATGCCGACTTTTTTCCTCAAGCCGTAAAAATCCGTCTTGCGGCTCGAGAGGTCGTATTCTCCCACTTTCAGGGAAGGGACGACGGGCGACGGCATCCCCTTTTTGGCCTTGGGTTTTTTGTAGTGTTTTTGGGAAGAGGGAAGGCGGATGAGGCCGTTGAGATGCTTCACAAAGGTCGATTTTCCGCTCCCCGTGTGCCCGATAATGCCGAAAAATTCCCCCTCCTCAATGGTGAGAGAAACGTCGTCGAGCGCCTTCGCCGCAAACGGCGAGCCCGGATGATATACATATGAAAGATGTTCGGCTGTGATAGTCATAGTTTAAGAATTCCATCGAACGGGCGAAGCGGGTTGTCCTACGGTCCATTCCGATACGTCATCTGAGCTTGTCGAAAGACCGCCGCCGCTCAGGATGAGCGGAGCGAGGCCGCGATGGCTTCCGCCAAAATTTCTACGTCGAGCGTATCGGGAACGTTCATGCCGCCCGCCTGTAGCTTTTTGCAGATCTCTCCGATGCGCGGCAGAGTCAGATTGTAGGTGAGAAGTTCTTCATGCCGCTCGAAAATGTCGGACGGGGCGCCCTGCATGACGATCTCCCCCCTGTTCATGACGACGGCGCGGGACGAGAGAAGCGCTTCCTCCATAAAGTGCGTAATGAGCACGACGGTGATGTGCTCCTCTCTGTTGAGACGGAGCACGACGTCCATGATCTCGCGCCGCCCGCGCGGGTCGAGCATGGCCGTGGACTCGTCGAGCACGAGCACCCGTGGTTTGAGAGCGAGAACGCCCGCGATCGCGATGCGCTGTTTCTGTCCGCCCGAGAGCCGTGCGACGGTCGCATGCCTGTATTCTTCCATCCCGACGGCGGAGAGAGCAAAGGCGATGCGCTCGCCGATCTCCTCGCGCGTGAGTCCGACGTTCTCGGCGCCGAACGCAACATCATCTTCTACGAGCATGGAAACGGTCTGGTTGTCGGGATTTTGAAATACAACGCCGACATTGCGGCGGACGTCATAGAGATTTTTTTCGGTGAGCGCCGTCCCGAATACCTCAACAGTCCCCTTATCGGGAAGAAGGAGCCCGTTCATCAGGCGGGCGAGCGTCGATTTGCCGCTGCCGTTGTGCCCGAGAACGGCGAGAAACTCGCCCTCTTCGATGTCGAGATCGAAATTTTTCATGCGGAAGCCGCCTTCTCCGTACGAAAAGGCGACGTCCCGAAACGATATTGCCGTCATACTTTTTCCATTATAGCAAAATCCCGTGCGATTTACAATGAAAACAAATTAAAAAATTAAAATTTAAGGTGAAAAATTGATGTGGGAGGAGATTAGAAAAAGCCCCTTGGCTCCTCTCTCAGGGGAGCTGTCACGCAGTGACCGAGGGATTTGAACCCCTTCGCCCTTCAACTACGATCAGAGCGCTGCCCCCTAAAAAGGGATGCGAGTTGGGTGCCCTCATCCCGAGGCATAAGCCGAGCGGATCACATAAACCAACGGAAGCGACCCCGCGTCATTCTGAGAACGCAAGTAAGAACGAAGTCAGACGACTTGGCCCGAAGAGTTTCGCGGGGCGCGTAGGGAAACAATAACGTATAGCATGCGGCGAGATACTTCGGGTAAGCTGCCGTAGACTGCATACTTCTTTCCTTCTCGGCATGACGCCGCACACCGCCCTCATCCCGAACAAAGCGGGGCCGCGTGCCCCCTCCTCGGGAGGGCGCACGCGGCCCCGCAATTTTTCATTTTTAATTTTTAATTTTGAATTTAATTCTTGACTTTATCAACCAAACCATTTATAATAGCAAATGGTGGCAGAAATCGCATTTTCTGCCGCACAAATTCAAAAATCATTTAATTTATTTTATGGAGGTTTTTCGATGACGAAAATGACAATCGACGGCAATACCGCCGCCTCGCATGTCGCTTACGCCTTCTCGGAAGTGGCTGCGATCTACCCGATCACCCCTTCGTCCCCCATGGCGGAGTCCGCCGACGAATGGGCCACGCAGGGCAGGGTGAACATGTGGGGGCAAAAGCTCCGCATCACCGAGATGCAGTCGGAAGGCGGCGCCGCAGGCGCCGTGCACGGGTCGCTGACCGCGGGCGCTCTCACCACGACGTACACGGCTTCGCAGGGACTTCTCCTCATGATCCCCAACATGTATAAGATCTCGGGCGAACTCCTTCCCATGGTCATGCACGTTTCGGCCCGCGCCCTTGCAGCGCACTCGCTCAACATCTTCGGCGACCATTCCGACGTCATGGCATGCCGCCAGACGGGCTTTGCAATGCTCGCGTCCTGCTCCGTTCAGGAAGTTATGGATCTCGCCACCGTCGCACATCTCTCCACTCTTTGCTCCCGCGTTCCCTTCCTCTCTTTCTTCGACGGGTTCAGAACGTCGCATGAAGTCAGCAAGATCGACGCGATCGACTACGACGAGCTCAAGTCTCTCTTCGACAAGAAAGGGCTTGCAAAAGACGTTGCGGAGTTTAAGGCGCGCGCCCTCAACTTCGAGCACCCCGTCCAACGCGGCACCGCGCAGAACGGCGACACCTATTTCCAGAACAGAGAGACGGCAAACGGCTACTATGCGGCAACTCCCGCCATCGTGCAGGAAATGATGGACGCCGTGGGCGAACTCACGGGCAGAAAATATCATCTCTTCGACTATGTGGGCGCTCCCGACGCCGAAGAAGTCGTCGTCATTATGGGCTCCGGCGCCGAGACGGTGGAGGAGTCGATCAATAAACTCAACGCACAGGGCAAAAAATACGGTCTTTTGAAAGTCCGTCTCTATCGTCCTTTCGTGACCGACGCATTTGTGGCGGCTCTTCCCAAGACGGTGAAGAAGATCGCCGTCCTCGACAGGACGAAGGAACCCGGGTCCCTCGGCGAACCCCTCTATCTCGACGTGTGCACCGCTCTTCTCGAAAAGGGCATCGGCGGGGTCAAGGTCGTCGGCGGCAGATACGGTCTCGGCTCCAAGGAATTCAACCCCTCCATGGTGCTCTCCGTCTATAAAAATCTCGAACAGGCAGAGCCCAAGAACCACTTCACCGTGGGTATCTTCGAAGACATCACGAACAGCTCGCTCGACTTCTCCGAGAAGTTCGACGCGGCTCCCGCGGGCTCGACTTCGGCGAAGTTCTACGGCCTCGGCTCGGACGGCACGGTCGGCGCGAACAAGAACTCCATCAAGATCATCGGCGACCACACCGACATGTATGCGCAGGCATACTTCTTCTACGATTCGAAGAAGTCGGGCGGCATCACCGTCTCCCACCTCCGTTTCGGCAAGACGCCCATCCAGAGCGAATATCTCATCGATGCGGCCGACTTCATCGCCTGCCACAACCCCTCTTACGTCATCCGTTATGACATGGTGGCCGACCTTAAAGAGGGCGGCAGCTTCCTCCTCAACGCCCCTTGGACGACCGTTGAAGAGCTCGACAAGAATCTTCCCGCGAAGATGAAGAACCTCCTCGCCCAGAAGAAAGCCAACCTCTATGTCATCGACGCGATCTCCATCGCGAGAAAGCTCGGCCTCGGCGGCAGGACGAACACCATTCTCCAATCGGCATTCTTCCTCATCAACGAACAGATCATGCCGTATACGGACGCCGTTGACTTCATGAAGAAGATGGCATATAAATCCTTTGCGAGAAAGGGCGACGCCGTTGTTCAGATGAACTACAACGCGATCGACTCCGCCAAGGAACACCTCGTGAAAGTAGAGATCCCCGCCGCGTGGGCGACCACGACCGAGGGCGCAGAGATGGTGAAACTTGCCGACAACGACTACTTCAGGTCCGTTGTCGCGCCCATCCTCGCACTCGAAGGCGATAAACTTCCCTCTTCCGCATTCAACGCAGACGGCACCGTTCCCACGGGCACGACCAAGTTCGAAAAGCGCGGCGTCGCCGTCATGGTCCCCAAGTGGATCAAAGAAAACTGCATCCAGTGCAACCAGTGCTCTTTCGTCTGCCCGCACGCCTGCATCCGTCCCGCCCTCGTTGCGGTGGGCGCCGAGAAACCTGCGGCGTTCGAAACGAAGCCTGCGACGGGTGTTCCCGGCTATGAGTTCAGAATGCAAGTCTCCGCTCTCGACTGTATGGGTTGCGGCGTCTGCGCGGACGTCTGCCCCGGCATGAAGGGCAACAAGGCGCTCGTCATGACCCCGTTCGCAGAGCTCGAGGAAGTCGAGGCGAAAAATTGGAACTATGCCGTCGACCTTCCCGAAGTCGATCTGTCTCAGGTCAAGATGGCGGACGTCAAGAAGAGCCAGTTCACCCCTTCCCTCTTCGAATTCTCGGGCGCATGCGCAGGCTGCGGCGAGACCCCTTACGTCAAGGTCGTCACCCAGCTCTTCGGCGACAGGATGATCGTTGCCAATGCGACGGGCTGCTCGTCTATCTACGGCGGCTCTTCCCCCACTTGCCCCTACACCACAAACAAACAGGGCCACGGCCCTGCATGGGCAAACTCCCTCTTTGAAGACAACGCGGAATTCGGCTACGGCATGAACCTCGCCTACAAGGCAAGGCGCGGCGCTCTCGCCGATAAAGTAAAGAAACTTGCCGAAATGTGGGTCGAATATCCCGAATGCGTACAGCCTCTCACCGCTTGGATCGAGAACATGGACGACGCCGAGGGCAGCAAGACGGCGGCCGCGGCGCTCGTCAAGGAGCTCGAGGGTTGCAAGGCCGAATGTGAGGGCGAAGAGCTCGACCTTCTCAATGAGATCCTGGCTGAAAAAGATTGCCTCGTGAAGCCTTCTTTCTGGATCATCGGCGGCGACGGCTGGGCTTATGACATCGGCTACGGCGGACTCGACCACGTGCTCGCGTCGGGCGAAGACGTCAACGTGCTCGTGCTCGACACCGAAGTCTATTCCAACACGGGCGGCCAGGCAAGTAAGTCCACCCCCATCGGCGCGGTCGCGAAGTTCGCTTCAAGCGGCAAACGCGTCAAGAAGAAGGACCTCGGCATGATCGCGGCTTCTTACGGCTATGTGTATGTTGCACAGGTCGCCATGGGCGCCGACAAGACACAGCTCGTCAAGGCGCTCAAGGAAGCGGAAGCTTATAAAGGCCCCTCGCTCATCATCGCATATGCGCCCTGCATCAACCACGGCATCAACATGATGAAATCGCAGGCCGAAGAAAAGAGCGCTGTGGAGTGCGGCTATTGGCAGCTCTACCGCTACAATCCCGACCTCGCCGCAAAGGGAGAGAACCCGTTCTCGCTCGACAGCAAGGATCCCACGGGCGACTACCAGGCTTTCATCCTTGGCGAAACGAGATACGCTTCCCTCAAGAAGACCCAGCCCGCCGTTGCGGAAGAGCTCTTCCAGAAGACGGAAGAGAGCTCCAAACAGCGTCTTGCAGGTTACAAGAAGATGGCAGGAAAAGAATAACAGAACGCACAGGAACGGCTTCCCGCGGGAAGCCGTTCTTTTTTATATTGTTTATTCAGCGCTCCTTTTTTCTCGGGAAACCTCTCGCCCTCAAAAACTTCTTCAACGGGGAATGTGATACACGGTTCGGAATGACGGTCAAACACGCCCGATGAGCAGAGCTTTTTAAAATTTTTTTGTTTTTCCGAAAATATTTCAAAATCCCCCCTCAAAACGCTTTACAAATGCAACAAAGCCCGTTATAATTACTTTTGTGCTTTAATTCGATAAAGTAATAAAGTATTGAGGAGACAACTTATGAAAAAACTTTTAGCGATCGGTGCAGGCGTAATGCTCTCTCTGTGTGCGGCATTCGGAGCGTCCGCCTGTTCGGGAAAGAACGAAAACACGCTTGTCATCGGCTACACGGAGTACGCGCCTATGAATTATTACGATGAAAACAACAATTTCATCGGTTTCGATACGGAATTTGCGGAAACAGTCTGTGCGGCGCTCGGCTATCAGCCGAAATTCCAGCTCATCGATTGGGACAATAAGATCGAAGAGCTCGAGACAAAGAAGATCGACCTCATCTGGAACGGAATGACGATCACCGACGAACTCAAGGCGAGCATCGCGATCAGCGACCCCTATCTCGAAAACAAACAAGTCGTCGTTACCAAGTCGGAAAATGCCGCGAAATTCACCGACGTTGCGAGTGTTGCGGCGACTGCGTCCATTGCCGTGGAGAGCGGGTCGGCGGGGCAGAGCGTTGCCGAAGACAACGGGTGGGATTATACCCCGATGACGGCGCAGTCCGACTGCCTTCTCGAAGTCAAGACGGAACGCTCAGAGATTGCGATCATCGACATTACAATGGCGAAAGCGATGACAGGCGCGGGGACCGATTATACCGACCTCACCTATATAGACGTGGGATTTGCAAGCGAAGAATACGGCATAGGCATGCGCAAGGAGGACACCGCGCTTCTTGAAGAGATCAACCGCCTGATCGCACAATATAAGACGGACGGCACGCTTGACGCCCTCATCGCAAAGTACCTCGTATGACGGACTTTGCATCGGTCACGCTGGAACTTTTAAAGGGTTTCGGCGTGACATGTTACATTTTTTTCATCACGCTCGCTCTCTCGTTGCCTGCCGGCCTCATTTTGGCGTTCGGTTCGATGTCGCGATTCACCCCTCTCCGCACGGTCGTCCGCACGATCGTCTGGGTGATCCGCGGCACGCCGCTCATGCTGCAGATCATCGCCGTCTTCTACGGGCCATACCTCCTCTTCGGCATCACGGGCTTCGATCGGGTACCGTCCGTCATTGCGGCATTCGTCATCAACTATGCCTGCTATTTCTCGGAGATCTACCGCGGCGGGATCGAAAGTATTCCGAAAGGACAGTTTGAAGCGGGACAGGTGCTCGGCATGACAAAGACGCAGATCTTTTTCCGCGTCATCTTTTTACAGCTTCTCCGCCGCATCGTTCCGCCGATGTCCAACGAGATCATCACCCTCGTCAAAGATACGTCGCTGGCGCGGGTCATCAGTATCGTGGAGATCATCATGGTCGCGCAGAACTTTGCCCGCGCGGGGCTCATCTGGCCCCTCTTCTATACGGGCGTATTTTATCTGCTGTTCGTCGGGATCTTAACGCTTCTCTTCCGCTTTCTCGAGCGAAAAATGAGTTTTATCAAGGTGTGATATGGAACGTTTGCGCGTCGAGGGCTTCCGAAAAAAATTTCACGACACGGAAGTCCTCAAAGGTGTGGATTTTTGCTTGCCAAAGGGCGAAATATTGGCTATAATAGGAGCGTCGGGAAGCGGAAAGACGACGCTTTTACGGTGTTTGAACTTTTTGGAGACGCCCGACGCGGGAAAAATTTATCTTGACGGCGAACTGCTTGCCGACGCGTCCGCTCACTACAAAGAACGCGAATTGCGCGAAAAACGCAAGAAATTCGGGCTTGTTTTTCAGAGTTTTAACCTTTTCCCCCACTACCGCGCGGAGAAAAATGTCTCTCTCGCCGCGGAACTCATGGCAAAGGAAGAGGCAAAAGACTTCCGCCGCAACCTCAAAAGAGAGCTTCTATCCCAAAAAGTCCCCCGCGCCCGCACAACGGCCCGCGCCGAAGCGAAAGCGTTTTTAAAGAAGCGGCTCGAAGACATTCGCCTCCGCGCCGGTGAGCTCCTCTGCAAAGTCGGACTTTCGGAAAAGAAAGACAGCTATCCATACGAGCTCTCGGGCGGCCAACAGCAAAGAGTAGCGATTGCACGCGCTCTCATGCTCGACCCTGAAGTCCTTTGCTTCGACGAGCCCACTTCCGCCCTCGACCCCGAGCTCACGGACGAAGTACTCCGCGCGATCAGGAGTTTAAAGGGACGGACGATGATCGTCGTCACGCATGAAATGGCTTTCGCGCGGGAAGTTGCGGATAAAGTGATCTTTATGGCGGACGGCGTGATCGAGGAACAGGGTACGCCGGAAGAGGTATTCGGTGACCCGAAGAGCGAAAAAACACGCGCTTTTTTAAGGCGCAGGGGTGAACAATGACCGATCCCAAGTTTATAGAAGACAATCGGGAGCTGTTCGAGGCAATTCTCTCTCTCGAGTCGATCGACGAATGCGGTGCATTTTTCTCCGATCTTCTCACCTATAACGAGGCGGAGTCCATGAGCCAACGGATCCGCGCCGCCAAACTGCTCCTTGCGGGAAAGACGTATGAACAGATCATTGCGGAGACGAATATCTCCTCCGCTACCCTCTCCCGTGTCTCAAAATGCGTGCGACACGGTGACGGCTATAAAACCGTCCTCACAAAACCCCGCCCTTAACTTTTCGCCCTGCGCGGCACTCTATGGACAATGCAAAGCGGACTCGGGATTAATTCTTTCGTTTTATCATGCAAAACCCCTTGTAAACAGTCATGACGGATCCGAGGGCGCGACGCTTTACGATCTCAAAGGTATTTTTGGCAAAAATCAAATAAAATCTCATGGAGAGATGGCAGAGCGGCCGATTGCGGCGGTCTTGAAAACCGTTGACGGGCAACCGTCCGGGGGTTCGAATCCCTCTCTCTCCGCCATCAGCACCCAATTTGAACCCAAGCGGTTCAAGTCGGGTGCTTTTTTTATGTTCGGGGCTTTTCAGTTCGTCAAGTTCGTCCTTGTCGAGTTTTACCTTTGTCGGCACGTCGGGCGAGGTATTGTAAAAGATATACACGCAGTCATCAAAGAGGACAACGCGATAGATGAACGAGTTGAAAAATTCGTTTTTCTCCTCGTCGTTTTGGTATTTCTTCCTTGCAAAGTAAGATAGGAACGCCTTTACCGTTTCGTATTCGAGCGGTTGAATTTGTCTTGCCTTTTCCAATGCGATCTTTTCTTCGAGAATGTCATTTTGCTGTTCCAAAGCAAGCAGTCTTTCCTTTGTAGACTTCGTAACAACTCCATCGGCAATGGCGTTCAGAAAGCCGTTAATGGACTTCTGAACTTGTTTTTGCTCCTTTTCAAGCAGAGTAAGCGAATCGGACTTTGTAATGCTGGTATTGAATTTCTCTACGACCGCCGAGGCGATTTTTTCTATCACTTGCGGTTTCAAAACGTATTCAATCGTATTTTCAAAGACGATGTTTTCGATCTTCTCTTTTGTTATATTGCTCTTGTTGCATTGCTCTTTGTTCTTCTTGCGATTAAAACACTTGTAGTAGTGATAGATCTTGCCTGTATGACTCGTTCCGTCCTCGGCAGTCATGAGCGTGCCGCAGTATCCGCAGAAAAGTTTTCCGGATAAAACGTATACGAACAGTAAATATTTGATATCTCTTCAGTATGATTGAAAACCACTTCCGAAATTATTTGCCAGTTGTGTTCTATCTGTTCCAAAGCGCAAAGAAATTCGTCATTTTGCGTTTTGACCATATCGTAAAGTTCCATTAACTCAAAAGATTTGTCGTTTATAAAATACTTATCTGCCGTTACTGCAAAATATACAGCACCCCCACCTACAAAAGGTTCATAGTAGTTTTCTGCATTCAGTGGAAGATTGGGCAAGATATGACAAAGTTCTTTCTCTTTTCCGCCCGGATATTTCAGAAGCGGTGATAATTTTTGAGTTTTGGGAACTATCGACATATATACCTCTTATCGAACGATCGGTGCGTTAAAATCAAACTGTATAAAGTATAACATATTTTATAAAAAAATCAAGTCCGCTAACAACTTTTATAGTATATTTTTATAGAATACACCTGCGCGCCAAAGTGCCAACATGTAATTGTACCAAAAAACTTGACTTTTTCTGTCGAATGAGCTATATTATACAAAAAGGAGTTTAAAATGAAAAGAAAAGAACTGTTTGAACTGTTAGACAATACCGTCTCTTGCGAAGACAGAAAATTACTGCAAGATTATGTCATTGAAAAGCAAATGCAGGAGAATTGGGATCAATCCAACAAAGGAAAGCCGTGGACGGATGACGAATTAAAAGTCATCTTATCCTTTGCCCCCACCAAAGAACACTGTCTGCTTTTGGCGCGCGCTTTTAAACGCGGTTATGGCAGTATAGAGCAAATATTTCGTTGGGCGACCACCGACTCTGCCACGATCAACAACTCCGTAAGAAAAGATGACGCCTTTATCACTCAAATCAAACGCATTTATAAGGAATTGGGCTGGAGAGCCTGATCCGTACGGTATGTTTGCAAGAGATCGAACATACCCCTACGATTTCGCTTAAACTTCCGATTGCTCTTTTGTGAAAAGCACCCAAAGGGTGCTTTTTCTATATACGCCATCATCCCCCCTTTCGCAAAAAATTGTCCGACGCCTGCTTTCAAAAACAATTTTTGTTTGATGCGCATGCCGCTCTGCCCCATGATTGCAATACAAAAAAGAGAGGCGTCCCCTCTCTTTTTTTCGATGAACTTATAAAAATTTTATTTGAGCGATGCGAGGAGTTTTTCGGCATCCTCTTTGCAGGCATTCATCTCCTCGGCGGCAGTGCTCTCGTCCTTGGCGCGGATCGAATAATAGATCTTGAGCTTGGGCTCTGTGCCGCTGGGGCGCACGCACACAAAGCTGCCGCCCTCGAGTTCATAATAAACACAATTACACTTGGGAATATTGAGCGGCGTTCTCGTGCCGTCGCGGGCGATGCGCACGTCGTTGGAATAGTCGCGCACGGCTTCCACGGCGAATGAGCCGAACTTTTCGGTCTTTACCGTCTTCAGCGCGTTGACAACGGCATTCATTTCTTTCATCGCGTTCAGGCCGGAATACTGCACGGAGATGTTTTTATCGAGAACATAGCCGTATTTCCGATAGATCTCCAGAAGGCGGCCGTACACCGTCTTGCCGATGTATGTGTAGTAGCAAACCATCTCGGCGCAGAGCATGGAAGCGACAACGGCGTCTTTGTCGCGCGCATGCGTGCCGCGCAGATATCCGCAAGACTCTTCAAACCCGAACACAAAGGTATGCGAACCGTCCTGTTCCCACTGTTTGATCTTTTCGCCGATGAATTTGAACCCGACGGGCGTCTCAAAGAGCGCGACGCCGAATTCTTCGCAGATCGCCTTTGCCATCCCCGTGGAGACGAACGACTTGACGACGGCCGCATTTTCGGGGAGCGCATTCTCCTCTTTCAGCCTTGTGAGGATATAGTCGAGAAGAAGAATCCCGACCTGATTGCCCGAGAGCGCGACAAATTCGCCCTCGTCGTTCTTGACGGCAACGCCGAGCCTGTCGGAATCGGGATCGGTGCCGAACACGACGTCGGCCTTGATCTTCTCCGCAAGCGCAATGCCCATCGAGAGCGTCTCTTTGAACTCGGGATTGGGGACCTTGACGGTGGAAAATTCCGTATCCTTCACCGTCTGTTCCTCGACGACAGTGACGTTGATGCCGAGTTTTTTCAGGATCGTCATGACAGGCACATAGCCCGACCCATGCACGGGGGTATAGACGAGTTTCAGATCTTTGCCGCACTGCGAAACGGCCTCTTTGGAAAGAGTGAGTTTGGAAAGTTCCGAAATGTACGTCTCGTCCACTTCCTTGGGAACGGGGACAATGAGCGGGCTCTCGGGATCGCCCGTGACGGAGAGGTAGTCGTCGATCTCCCCGATGTATTTGACGACGATGGCCGTCGCCTCGGGCGACATCTGCGCCCCGTCTTCGCCGTACACCTTATAGCCGTTGTATTCCTTGGGATTGTGGCTGGCCGTGATCATGATTCCCGCGACCGTATGAAGATACCTCACCGCATAGGAGAGCATGGGAACGGGGTGCACGTCGCCGAAAAGGTACGCCTTGATGCCGTTCTTTGCGAGCACAGACGCGGCTTTTTCGGCAAACAGCCTGCTGTTTCTGCGCGTATCGTAGGAAATGACGACCCCGCGCGTGAGCGCCTCTTCGGGAAGCGTTTTAATGTACATGGAGAGCCCCTGCGTCGCCCGCATGACGGTGAAGCAGTTCATCATGTTCATACCGCAGCCGATGATGCCGCGCATGCCCGCCGTACCAAACTCAAGCTCGCCGCCGAAGCGGTATTCCTTTTCGTCTCCTTCGATGGCGAGGAGACTCTTTTTGCATTCCTCGGGAAGACGGGGATCCGTGACCCACTTTTGGTAATTTTTCTGATAATCCATAATCCCTCCTATTAAAATCGGGGCGCTTTTGCACCCCGTTACCGTCTTATTGCAACTGTGTTTCGGAAGCGTCTGCAATGGTGTTTTTGGTGACAAAGTACTTCTTCCCCGTATCGAGATAATAGTTGACGAATTGCAGACTCAAAAGGAAGATGTAGCTGAGGGGCACCGTGATGAGGAGCGCACTGCCGACGGTAGCAACCGCAAAGACTACGTTGATGCCGATGATGAGATAGATCGCGGCGACATAGGCGATGTACCGTGCGCCGAAATTCTTTTTCTGCCGTACGCTCTTTCTGAGCGCGCGGGTGATGGAATCTTTATCGGCGACCGCCGCGGGGATCCATGCGGAAATAAGCGTCATCTTCAGCGCCTCGAGCGCGACGATCGCAGTGAGCGTCAGCGACACGGCAATCAGCACCGTGATAAACCCCCAAGAGGGCAAGTACGAGGGCGCATAGAAAAAGAAAAACCAGCAAGCGCCGAGCATCAGCGCGTCGTACACAAAGCACAGCGGCACATAGATGACCTGATACAGGGCCGCCTTTCCGATGCTCTTGAAATACGACTGCGAAAAACTCGTGCGGGAATAGGTGCTCATTCTGTCGTTCACGACGTTGGAGACCGAGAAGACGGCAAGGCCGTTCACAAAGCGGGAAACAAGGTATATGCACACGAGTCCCGCAACGCACCCGATGATAGAGGGCGTGTTGAAAGCGATAAGTTTGACGAGATCCGTGAATGCGTCTTTAAACGAAGTCTGCAGCGACTGCAACACGTCTGCCTGCCCCGTGATGAGCGCATGGAAAAAGGTATTAACAAGCTCTCTGAGCGCCATGACTTCATGGCTCCCCGTAATGGCGGAGAGCCCCAACGTCAGAATGACATAGGCAAGGCTTCCGAAAATCGCGATCGAAAACAGACGATAGAGAAGAAGTTTGAAAACAGACGAAAAATTTTCGGACGCGATATAAACGGCATGGCGAAATCTCATAGCATCAGCTCCCGATAACTTTTGAGTTGATCCTCCCTGTCCAGCTTATCCGTCTTGAAATACACCGTCTCCATGCGCACGCCGAAACTCATAAAGTAGAACGCGCACACCACAAAGGCGATGATGACGAATGCGGACATGGGAAGAAGAGACGACGCGGTGAGGATCACAAAGCTCCCCGCAATCGAGATGAAAAGAGACAGAAGAAGTTTTCCTCTCACCCCCGTCATGAGACGGTAGGAGTAGAAAAATGCGTCGTATGTCTTAAATCCCGTCACCTGTTTGCAGGGCAAAAAGAGATACAGGAGCGCCACGACATACAGGAGCAGGAATGCGAACACGGCGATGACCGCAAGGAACAGCAGGTATAAAAACGCCGTGGAAGGCAGGCGGCAGACGGCGAAAAGGACTGCCGAGACGACAACCGCAAATACTTCGTAGAGCGCCAGATAGAAGAGTCCCATGCAGAACACGGGAAGAATGAGCCATGTAAACTGCCTTTTCAACCCGCTCAGCGTCCTCTTCCCGATGCGCATATGCTTTTCCACAAAAATGAGCATCAGCGTAAACAGCACGCACGATACGATCAGCGTGACGGCGGAGATGAGAGCGCTCCACACATGGTCGATGCGCAAAATGGAGAAAGCGCGGAAGAGATAGACGAACTCCATATCGTGCAGGCCGCCCGTAAAGAAAGCGTGCGTGACAAAGCGGATCGCCTCGTAGTCGATGGAAACGGCAAGCAAAACCGCCGGTACGATCGCAAACGGCAACACGTACCAGAGATTTTTGAAGATATATTTCCAATTTCCGAATACGACGTCCATATTCTCCTCTCTTCTGCCCTTTATTATATAACAAATTTTTTTCCGTGTAAAGAGTTTTGAGAGAAAATATTTTTAAGAATGTCGGCCGCCTTACGCCCGCCGGTCATACGCTTGACTTTTTCCGCGCGCGGGCATATAATGGAAATATGCACATTGCCGTGAAAAAGGGGCTGGGCGTTCTGTTTATATTGGGCGCGGCGCTCTCCTTCGCTCTCATGAACCTCTTCGTCAACCTTGCGGGCGACCTCCCCGTCATGCAAAAAGTTTTTTTCAGGAACGCCCTCACGACCGTCGTCGTGTTCTTTATTCTTCTCTTTCAGAAAGAAAAATTCAGAATCAAGAGCAAACAGAGCCTTTTGTGGCTTTTTCTCCGCTCGGCGCTCGGTTTTTTGGGGATCATCCTCAATTTCTACGCCATCGACAACATCGGAAGCATCTCCGACGCGTCCATTTTAAACAAGCTCTCCCCTTTCTTTGCGATCCTCTTTTCGGTGCTCCTCTTAAAAGAGCGGCCGTCCATTCCCGAACTCATCTTTGTTCTCGTCGCCTTTGCGGGCGCAATTTGCGTTGTGGAACCGAAATTCGACATGCGCGTTCTCCCCGCTCTCTCGGGATTTCTGAGCGGCGCATGCGCGGGATTTGCCTATACATGTGTGCGCGTTCTGGCCGCAAAGGGTGAGCGCGGGCTGATGACCGTATTTTTCTTCTCCGCCTTTTCTACGGCCGCCGCCCTGCCCTTTTTCATCGCGGGATTTACGCCCATGACCCCCTCCCAATGGCTCTTTCTGTTGCTCGCGGGAGTCGCCGCCACGGCGGGACAGTTCTTCATCACAGCCGCCTACCGTCAGGCGCCCGCAAAGGAGATCGCCGTGTTCGACTATGCGCAGGTGCTCTTCGCGGCTCTTCTCGGCTTCTTCTTCCTCTCGCAGACCCCGAAAACGATGAGCCTCATCGGCTATGCCGTCATTATCTCGGCCGCCGTCGGAAATTGGCTCTACCGTCTCCGCAAAACTAAAATTGAACAAAATGCCAAAAGGGATTGACAGATTTTATCATTTATAGTACAATAATCACAAAAAATGTGAGGATCGTATGAAACGAGTCAATCTTCTTCTTACAGCGTTGCTTGCGGCAAGCCTTGCCCTCGGCGGCGCTTTTTTGTCTCCCGCCGACCGCAACACGGCCATGGCTCTGGACGCGCCCGTTCTTTCCGACACGTATCAGGCGGAAACGTCGCTCATTGACCCGCCGACGGTGGTCTCCGACGTCAGGTCGGGAAAGACGTTGCAGACGATAAAAAGTTCCCTCACGGGCGAGCGCCCGGGGAGCGCAATTCTGCACATAAATGCCGAAAAAAACGTAGTGGACAGCGACGGAAACGTCATCGGCGGGATTCGGGAGACGGTGCAGGCGATCCGCGCCTTTGTCATCCCCGTGCTCGCGGTCTCCACGCGCGAAGAGGCAGAGGCGGCCGTCTCCTATTTCAACGAGGAACCCTCGCTCATCGACGCCGCCGTATTCTCCGAAGACCCCGCGCTCGTCGCCTACGTCAGGAGCGAATGCGACTATCTCCGCGGCGTCGTCTGTCTTCGCGGAATGAGCCCCTATATGTGTGTAAAAACGGCTTCTCTGAACGGGGCGGGCACCGTCGTGCTCGACTCCGAAGCGGCGACGTATGAGACGATCTCCTATATTCAGGCGAGGTTCAAGTCCGTCTGGGTGATCTCTCTCGACGAATTTGACGACTATGCAGCGATCACAGGCGGGGCATACGGCATTGTCACGGAAGATTTTTCCGCAACATATAGCGCGATAAAGAGCTTTTCCTCCCCCGTCCACGCAAGAATGCCCTTTAACGTCGCCCACCGCGGGCTCCCCTCTACGCACAACGAAAATTCGGTGAACGGCACACGCGCAGCGATCGAAGCGGGCGCGACCCATGTGGAACTCGACGGGAAGCTCACGACGGACGGAGAGATCGTGATGATGCACGACGACAATATCGAACGGACGGCCGAGGGAGCGGGAAACATCGAATCGATGAGCCTTGCCGAGGCGAAGACGCATCTTCTCGATCTGCATGCGCCCAAAGAGGAGATCCCCACGCTCGGAGAGATCATTCCCCTCTTCGAAAATTCGGACGCCGTTCTCGTCTTTGAGATCAAAACCAAAAATACCGCACTTATTGCACGGTTAAAGGAAATTTTGGACGAAGAAAATTTCTACGAACACATTGTTGTCATCGCCTTCGACTACCCCAATCTCGAAGAGATGCGCCGTCTGCTTCCAGAGGTCCCCACTGCCGACCTCAACAGTTACAGTGAGAACAATTTCGCCCAAAAACTTCCCACGCTCGGGAAATACGGCTGCGCGATCTCTACGAGCGGCTCTTCCACAAAAGAATTCAACGAAAAATATCTCCGCGACAGAGGAATCATCGGCTGGTATTGGACGCAACAGACGGAGAGCGCCGTCGACGCCGCCTTCGAAAAGGGCCTCATGGGGCTCACCAACAACGTCGGGGCTTACTTCGGCGCAAAAAACGACATATATCGCGTCGTTTTGGGAGATTGGAGGGTCGGAATGGAGCCCCCTGCCGTCGGTGCAAGCATCCCCGTACAGGCAGTGAAATACGACGGCACCGTTGTGGAAGCGACGGGCGAGGTCTTCCTCGTTGAAAAGGGCAAGGTCTCCAACGATCCCCGTGACGGCGGCTATTACGACGTCATCGCGAAATATATCTCGGGAGACATGACGTACTATACGCCCGCCTTCCGCTTCTCGCAGGACGACGGGAACGAAAAGCGTGGCTGCGCAGGTACGATCTGCCTCTCCGCTTCCGTCACCGCCGCAGCCATTCTTCTCCCCGCCGTGCTCATCCTCTGCATCAGGAAGCGGAAACACGATTGACCCCGCTCATAAATCACATAAATCACAAGATGAAATCGGCCGCGCGCATAACTCTCCGTTTGACATCTCCGTCAAACGGAGTTATAATAGAGTGACAAAATCAAGGAGACTTTCATGCTGACACTCGAAAAGCTTAGAGACGCGCAGCGCGTCCTCAAAGACGCGACCCACAGGACGGACGTCATACGCGCGGGCAAGCTCTCGGACGAATACGATCTGTTTTTAAAGACAGAAAACTTGCAGACGACGGGTTCTTTCAAGATACGGGGCGCGTACTATAAGATGTCCCGTCTCACAGAGGAGGAGAAAGCGCGGGGCGTTATTGCCTGTTCGGCGGGAAACCACGCCCAAGGCGTTGCGCTCGCCGCGACGAAAAACAACATCCGTTCCCTCATTTGTCTGCCCGCGGGCGCTCCCATTTCCAAAGTGGAGGCGACAAAAAAATACGGCGCGGACGTCTGCCTCGTCCCCGGAGTATACGACGACGCCTATCAAAGGGCGCTGGAACTTCAGAGAGAACGCGGCTACACGTTCATTCATCCGTTCGACGATGAAGACGTCATCGCGGGACAGGGGACGGTAGGTCTCGAACTCATCGAACAGCTCGAAGACGTCGACGCGGTCGTCGTCCCCGTGGGAGGCGGCGGGCTCATTTCCGGCGTCGCCTTTGCGGTGAAGTCCCTCGCTCCGCACGTCAAAGTATACGGCGTACAGTCCGCAGGCGCCCCCTCCATGCTCAATTCTTTGCGCGACGGGAGAAAAGAGACTCTTTCCTCCGTTTCCACGATTGCCGACGGCATCGCCGTGAAGCGCCCCGGAGATCTTACATACGAATACTGCAAGAAATATGTGAACGGCGTGGTCTCCGTCTCCGACGAGGAGATCGCCCGCGCCATTCTCGCCCTTCTCGAACAGGAGAAAATGATTTCCGAAGGCGCAGGCGCGGCGCCCGTCGCGGCGCTTCTCGCAGGCAAACTCCCCGAACTCAGGGGAAAGCGCGTCTGCTGTATCGTCTCGGGCGGAAACATCGACGTCACCATTCTCTCCCGCGTCATCGACCGCGGGCTTCTGATGTCGGGGCGGAAATGCACGCTCAACATCGAAGTGCTCGACCAACCCGGACAGCTCGTCAGGGTCGCGGGGATCATTGCGGAGTGCGGGGCGAACGTCACGAGCGTTCATCATGAACATGCGAGCGAAACGGGCGTCATCGGCTGTTTTATCCGTATCGACCTCGAGACGCGCGACTTCGAACATATCGCCCATATCCGCCATGTTCTCAAAGAACAAGGCTTCAAGATCGGTTGATTTCCCCCGCTCATTCTGAGGGAGAATAGCGACCGCCCCGCCGCATTCCGATTCCCCCACCGCAATTTTTAATTTTTCATTTTTAATTCAAAAAAAGGAGACATCAATGCAAAAGATCCACACAGACAACGCGCCCGCGGCGATCGGGCCCTACTCACAGGCGGTCAGTACAGGAGAGCTCATCTTCACTTCGGGGCAGATTCCCATTGACCCCGCGACGGGAGAAGTCGTAGAGGGCGACATTACGGCGCAGACGGAGCAGATCTGCAAAAATTTACAGGCAGTGCTCGAGGCGGCATGGACAGACCTTGCCCACGTCGTCAAAACGACCTGTTTTCTCGCAGATATGAGCGATTTTGCGGCTTTCAACGAGGTCTATGCGAAGTACTTCACAGGCCGTCCCGCCCGCTCGTGCGTGGCCGTTAAAACGCTCCCCAAAAACGTCCTCGCCGAAATCGAGTGTATTGCCCTTCTTCGACGCTGAGCCGACGGGGAATTTGCGCGCGGAATTTTCCTGCTCTGCGTGCGGCGGCATGCAGCCGCGCTTGCTCCTCTCAAAACAGGAAAAGAATAAATTTTTCGACAATTTCTGTCATTTTGCGAAAACGGGTTGAAAAATAAATCTATCTATGTTATAATAACTCCGCATGAATGAAATAAGGTCCGCGTCATGCGAAAATACGGGCCTTAAAAAGGTAAGTTATAAGACCTGCAAATAAAAGTCAAGTAAAAAGCGGGAAGATTTTCTGAGGATTTTTGCGAGGGAAAGAGCGCAAGACAA
>CANQHG010000023.1 GCA_947623655.1 uncultured Clostridia bacterium
AACACAGAAGTTAAGCTCTCTCACGCCCAAAGTACTTGGCCTAACGGCCCGGGAGGATAGGTAGTTGCCGGATTCAAAATAAAAGCACTTGCAATCGCAAGTGCTTTTTGCTATAAGAGAGCTTAACTTCTGGGGCAAGCCGCATCCGACGAGAGGGGAAGAAGGGAGAGCA
This sequence comes from uncultured Clostridia bacterium, assembly GCA_947623655.1. GTDB lineage: Bacteria > Bacillota > Clostridia > Christensenellales > Borkfalkiaceae > Gallimonas. The sequence goes on from CANQHG010000023.1 coordinate 173, forward strand.
GAATGCGGCTTTACACCCCCTGTTAAGCTCTCTCACGCCCAAAGTACTTGGCCTAACGGCCCGGGAGGATAGGTAGTTGCCGGATTCTACAAAGACGCCGCATATGCGGCGTCTTTTCCTTTTAGAAAACCTCGGCTCATATCAAGTCGGTTTTGAGAAGGTCGTTGCCTTTTTCGAGAAGATCTGCGAGTTTCTCTTCAGTCTGGTCGATAACGGGAAGAAGCTGTTTCGTTTTGGCGGAAGCGATCTTCTTATAGATGACATAATTGACGCCGCACAGCGTCAGACCGATCAAGCCGAGGACGATGCCGCCGATCAGAGCGGGTATGCTGTTTTCAACGAGCATGCAGAGGCACATTCCTCCGCCGAAAACAAGCGCCGCGAAGACGCCGAAAATATAGGCGAAGACGTTTGCGCCCGTCGTTTTCGCTCTCTCCAAACCGTCGATCGTGCCGAGCGTTTCAACCGCTTGCCGTTCGAGTTTGTTGAGTTCCGCCCTGTGTTTTTGTTTTCTGTCCCGTTTGAGGGAAAGCGTAACGCCGTCGACCGCCGATGCAGTCGTCCCCGCAATCTCCCAACCAAACGCTTCATAGACGTCCATCGCCCGTGTCTGATCCTTTGCCTTTGCGGTCACTGTCTTGTACTCGTAAGATACGAAGTCTTTTTCTTGCATTTTTATAACACTCCTGAAAAATTTTATCCGACGAGCCGCCGACCGACGCGCGTTTCGGTTGACTTCTTCGTAAGACAAGTGTATCATAAAACAGGAGCGCAAAAAATGCAAACGTTTGAAACGGGGTTCAGACACCCCGCGCAAAAGTGTTCGCAAAAATGAAACATAAGGGGGAGATTTGTATCGTGGAATATGCACCCGAGGAGTATACGAGACACTACATTGTGCAGGCGCTGTTTAAATTGATGAATGAATATGAATACGAAAAGATCACGGTCACGGATATTGCCGAAAAGGCAGGCGTCGGACGTGCGACGTTCTATCGCTATTTTAAGCGCAAGGAAGACGTGATCGAGTTTTATTTTGCGCATAATACGATGGAATTCATGGCGGAACAGAGGTATTATCCGCGTTGCAGAGAGGATTATGTCAGGATCGCCCGCGATGTGTTTGAAAAATTTCAAAAGAACAATGCTTGCTTTCAGTTGATTCAACGGGCGCATCTGGAGTATCTTTACCTTGATTTTCTGAATAAAAGAATGGTTGAAATGTTCGGCAAAGATTATCCCGATAAGAGCCACTATATACCTTACATTTTTGCGGGAATGATTTTTAATGTCTCCATGGAGTGGTTGCGAAACGAATGCGAGGGGACCGCCGAACGCATGGCAGAAATTTTTGTTAGTTTGATTTCTATTGCAAATTCTTGAAGATGTCTGTTCCCGTGCGGCTTTCCGTAGGAAAGCCGCACGGGAACTGTAAAAAGCAATGCTTCATTGTTGACAACAGCGGAAAGAAAATATCCATTTTCATTTTGAAAATAGAAGTTGAATTTTCTGTCCTGAAGTCGTATATCAAGGCAAAATACGGGAACCCGATCTGTAGTTTTAAAAATTTCCATACATATATCCGCAATCCGTTGACTTTGTGAATTAAATGCGCTATAATGGATATCGATAATTCACAAAGTAAAGGATTTGTATGCAAATTATAACGGATTCTTCAGCGGAGATCTCTGAGACAGAGGCGGAACAGCTCGGCGTTAAAGTCATCCCGCTCACGATCATCTTTGGGGATACGGCATATGCCGAGGGAAGCGAGATCGCCAAGGATGAATTTTATCGCCGTCTCAAAGGCGGAGAATTTCCGCACACTTCTCTGCCTTCTGCGGAAGTTTTCAAGGAGTTTTATGCCGCCTGCAACGGGGAAGAGACGCTCGTTCTGCCGATCTCTTCGGCGCTTTCGGGCACGTATCAAACGGCTTGTATTGCGGCAAAAGAAGGCGGCTTCGGCAATGTGCATGTGTTCGATACGCTTTGCACGACGGCGATGCTGCGGCTTTTGGTGGAAGAGGCCGTAAAATACCGTGCTCTGCCTGTTTCCGACGTCATCGAGCGGTTGAAAGAGCTTCGTCCGAAAATGCGGTTGTATGCGTGTCCGAATACGCTCGAATATCTCTATAAGGGCGGCAGAATCAAAAGGAGCATTGCCATTGTAGGCGGGTTGCTCGGGATCAAACCCGTTCTCACGGTAAACACATCCCTTGGCACTGTAGAGCTGTGCGGAAAGGCGCACGGAAAAAAGGCGCTTGCCGTTCTTGCGGAGCATTATAAGAAAGATGATGTGGATACATCATATCCGGTATGGTTTTTACAGACGGATACAGACGAAAGCGCCCGACAGTTGATGCGGGATACGGACAACGAAAACGCACATATCTTGCAGATTTGTTGCGCTGTTGGCTCCCATATCGGTCCTCGCGCCACAGGCATCGTATATGTCGTTAAATGACGCATATAACAAAAAAACCCGACTTATTGTCGGGTTTTCGCGTTTTTCATGTTCCATCGTCGGGGTTATTTAACGGGTCTGCGGCGGCGATCTTCTCCGCAAGCCGCACAAACGTTTCCGCGTCTTCTGCGCCGATCGTCCCGATGATATTCTTTACGAGCGCAAGCGACTTTTCATGCTCTTTCAAAAATTCGTCGAAATTTTTCGCCTTTACAAACGTGGTCCGTTTGTCTTTGCCGTCGACCTTTTCAAGGTACCCCTTTTTTACAAGCGAATCGATCGTGCGGTTGACGAGCGATTTCAACATCTTCGTCCGCTTGACAATCTCTTTGAAAGAAGTTAGACCCTCGCCGTCTTGCAAGTAGTTGTTATAGACAAGATTCATCACGATCGCCTCGTTATAGATCATGTCTTGCGTGATGCGGGTGTTTTTGAGAACGCCCGTCAGCTTGATCCAAGCTGTAATGATTCTCTCTTCCAATGCTTCCATTGTTCCGCCTCACTTAATATTGTGAATAAAATTATTATACCGCGCAATGCGGAGAATGTCAATGATTTTTTCAAAAAATTCAAGGCAAATAAAGATTTACATTCTGCGCTTGCTGTGGTATAATCTCCGTATGGATCTGCCGAAAGATCCCGCCGTGCTGATGAGTTTTCTGAACACAAAACTGCGCGACGGATATGAGAATTTAAGCGCCCTCTGCGACGATCTGGGGGTCGACGAGAGCGAACTTCTTGCGCGGTTGGGTGCGTGCGGCCTTTTCTACACGGAGAGCAAAAACCGTGTGGAATTCTTTTGAGTTATCCACATATCAACAAACAAATTGTTGATAACAGCCGCGATTTTGCCCAAAAAGGAGCAGATATGTCACAACTTGATATCATGAAACTGTTTGAGCAGTACGACGAGATCTCGGAAGGAGACTTTACGCCCGAAGAGCTCGGGGAGTACCTCGCCTATGCAAAGAGCGCCGAAAAACCGCTTTCCCCCGCCGCATGGAAAGCGCAATATTTTTCGTATTACGACGATGTAAAGGACAAATCTCTCAAAAAACAGGATTGGTGATTTCAGCCGGAGACGTTCAGGACAGAAATTTTGTCGGCCTGAACGCGAGAAGCCAAAAGAGAAGCCAGAGGGCGGCGACGCCCGTCAGGGAGAGCACCGCGCGGTAGATATATCCGTTTCCCGCGCACAAAAAGAGCAAGAGGTCGAACCCGACTAGCGCGTAAATGGCGGCGAAGACGCCGAATACGATCAGAATGCCGCACATGATCCACGTCGTGTATTTCATGGCGGCAGTATTTGTAATTTGAGAAAAAATATGATTTCGCGCGATTTGGTTTTTATGAAAACAAATACGCGCGGGCGAACCCGGCCTGCCCCCCTCAAGGGGGAGCTAAGGGGGTTTACCTGCCCTCGTTGAAAGGGGCGGGTGGCGCGGCGTAGCTGCGTCAGGTGGGGGTTGAAGCCGGGGCGGCGTCATGCTGAGGACAGGAGCTGTACGCAGTCCGTAAAAGATGTACCGAAGCATCTCGCCGCATGCTTTACGTCTGCTCCGCGAGATTCTAACTTCGTCACTACGCTCCTCGTGCCGCCCTTCGACGCCATAAAGAACGTGCGGGCGGGGCGAGTTAAGGATTATGACTTCGTTCTGCATCCATACCTCAGAATGACGCGGGGCGCTTCTGCCCAATTCAGTCACCTTTGGCGACAGCTCCTCCCCGGGAGGAGCCATGCGTCAACTCGACGCTCCGAGGGGATTTACATCCTGCGGGGGTTCGGAATGAGGCCGAGCTTTCTCTCATTGGTTTCGCTTCGGTTTTAAGCGATCTTTTACGAAATATTCTCCACGACGAGTTTGGTAAAGTCCACGCTCTCCATAAAATCGGTGGGGCGGAACACGACGTGGCGGAACTTCGCATACTGAAAGATATGCTGTTTCAAAAGGACGGGCGTGGGAACGTCGAGCTCGGAACACATTTCGGCAAGGTAGCCGAAAAAGTCGGAGTAGGCAAACGCTTTCTCCCCGTTATACACCGTCTGTTTTGTAATATGATCGTCCTGATAGACTTTTGCCCAGATGCGGAACATATCTCTATTATAGCAAACTTTCCGCCCAAAAGGCAAGGATATTGGGGCTTAAGGCATAAAGATAGTTGACAAATTCCACGAAAAGGGGTATAATCGAACCGTCAAAAGTTGCCGTGATTTCCTGCTCCATGAAATCACGGTATCATTTATAAAAAGAACGCGCATATGGCGCGATAAAAGAGGTATATATCATGGCAGAACAGTTTATCATGACCAGAGAGGGCTATGAGGAAGCAAAGAAGCGCCTCGACTATCTGATCAACGTGAAACGCGCCGAGATCGTCGGCCGCATTCAGGAGGCCCGCAGCCACGGCGACCTTTCGGAAAACGCCGAATATGACGCCGCCCGCAACGAACAGGCCGCCAACGAGGGCGAGATCGCCGAACTCGACCACCGCATTAAAAACGCCGTCATCGCCGAAGAGAACGACGACAATTCCGTCGTGCATATCGGCACCGTCGTCACCGTGTACGACGAGGATTTCGGCGAAGAAGTCGCCTACACCATCAAGGGTTCGACGGAAGCGGACGCCATGAACAACATCATTTCCAACGAGAGCCCCGTGGGCGCCGCGCTCATCGGGCATAAAAAGGGCGATACCGTCACGGTAAAGGCCCCCAACGGCGAATACAGCCTTAAAATTCTGAAGATCGAACTCAAGACGTCTGAGAGCGACGCAAAGTAAGGACGGCTATGGAAGAAAACAGAAACGAGGAAGAGCTCATCGAACAGGCGCGTATCCGCCGCGAAAAGCTCAAAAAAATGCAGGATGAGGGGCACGACCCCTATAGAGTGACGAGCTATCCCGTCACAGCGCTTTCCGCCGACGTCAAAGAACGCTTCGAGGCGTTTGAAGGACAGACCGTCTGCATCGCCGGGCGGTTGATGTCCCGCCGCATCATGGGGAAAGCTTCTTTTTCGCACGTCTCCGACAGCAAGGGCAGTATTCAGATCTATGTCACTCGGCAGGACGTCGGCGAGGAGAAATACGCCGCCTACAAGAAAGATTTCGATATCGGCGATATCGTCGGCGTCAAGGGTTTTGTATTCAAAACGCAGACGGGGGAAGTCAGCGTTCACGCGACCGAGCTCGATCTCCTCTCCAAGGCGCTTCTGCCTCTACCCGAAAAATTCAACGGCCTTCAGAATATCGACATGAAGTACCGTCTCCGCCACCTCGACCTCATCATGAGCGACGAGGTGAAAAACACGTTCTATAAGCGCGCAAAGATCATTTCGGGGATCCGCAAATTCCTCGACGGGCGCGGCTACATGGAAGCAGATACGCCCATTTTGTTACCCCTCGAGATCGGTGCGGATGCCCGTCCTTTCAAGACCCATCATAATGCGCTCGATCTCGACATGTATCTCCGCATCGAGACGGAGCTCTATCTGAAGAGACTCATTGTCGGCGGTTTCGGGAAAGTGTACGAAATGGGGCGAATCTTCCGCAACGAGGGTATGGACGCAAAGCACAACCCCGAGTTCACCACCGTGGAAATTTACGAGGCATATGCCGACTACCACACGATGATGGATCTCGTTGAAGAGATGTATAAGGCGGTCGCTCTCGAGGCTTGCGGCTCTTTGCAGATAGAGTACCAGGGCACGTCGCTCGACTTTTCCAAGTGGGAAAAACTGACGATGACGGAAGCCGTGAAGAAGTATTCGGGCGTGGATTTTTCTCTTGTCAAGACGGACGAGGAGGCACGGGCTCTCGCCGCGGAGCGTCATGTGGAGCTCGAAAAGGGCAAGGACACCAAGGGGCACATCCTCGCCGAATTTTTCGACGCATATGTCGAGGACAAGCTCATCCAGCCCACTTTCATCTACGAATATCCCGTGGAGATCTCTCCCCTTGCAAAGCGCAAGCCCGACGATCCCACGATGACGGAACGGTTTGAATATTTCATGATGGGCATGGAAATGGGCAACGCCTTTTCCGAGCTCAACGACCCCATCGACCAGCGGGAGCGCATGGAAGCGCAGGCCGCAAGGAAGAGGGCGGCGGGCGCGAACGCGCAGGTCGACGAAGACTTTCTCGACGCTTTGGAACACGGTATGCCCCCGACGGGCGGCCTCGGGCTCGGCGTCGACCGTCTCGTCATGCTTCTCACCGACAGCGCGACCATCCGCGACGTCTTGCTCTTCCCTACGATGAAACCCAAAAAGTAAATAGAAAGAAAAAGTGGACGCGAAGATCACCAAACAGAGGCTTGCGGTTTTCCTCTCATACGACTGGCTCAAGATCCTCGGCGTTGTCGCCGCAGCGATCCTGCTTCTCTATGTGCTTTTCGTCATGATCACGACCCGCCCCACCATCGCGCAGGTATACACCGTTTATACCTACTACGGTCTCAACATCGGGCGGGACAGCCCCTCTCTCGAGCGCAATCTGAACGGTAAGTTCTCCTACGAAATTCTGGAAGTGGAGATGGAGAACTTCGAGGAGGGTTCTCTCGGCGAACAGGCGCTCTCCGCCCGCCGCGGCGTTCTTGAGGGTGACGTTGTGCTCGCCGCCGATTTTACCGAAGCGCAGGACGGGATCACGCCTTTCGAGCGCGTCTGTGCGAACTATACGTCTTTCATCGCCGGTCCGCAGGTTACCCTGAAAGGCTTTTACGATATCCCCGCTTTTATGGAAGAGACGCGCAACTATCTTACCCGCTTCTTCGATCTCCCCCAAACGGAGACGGACGAGACGTTTACGGGCGGCGAGCCCATCGCGGAGCGGGTGGAAGAGGCGTTTTACGGCAGAAACGGTTCGGACAAGCGCTTTAAGACGCAGGCGCAGAAAGAGGCGGGCGTTGCCGAAGAGCGGGCCCGCGTCCTCAAGATCAGGGAGGACTTCACGGCCGTTGAAAAAGCGTTTGCAAACGGAGATCTCTACACCGTAGACTATGCGTATACCCCCGAGGGCGGCGAAGAGTTCCGTTTCCCCGTCGGTATAGGGCTCGGCAGGCTCACGGGGCTGAGCGATCTTTTCTATTACTACAACGGCGGCAGCGTGTCCACCGAAAAACTTACGTTGCTCTTTTTCGACAACGGATACCGCGTAGAGGACGCCAAGTATGAGAACTGGGCGTTTTTGCGCTATTTATTGGATCGTTATGCGCCTGCACATTCGTGAAATGCTCTCGTCCCAGAGCGGGGAACACATCTCTTTTCACATGCCCGGGCACAAGCGTTGCGGAGACGACATCACGGAGTTGCGCTATTCCGACGCGCTCATAAACCCCACGGGCGTCATTTTGCGGGCGGAGACGGATATTGCAAAAATCCTCGGCGCCGAACGCAGTTTTATTCTGACGGACGGCAGTACATGCGGGATCTTTTCGATGCTGTATGCTCTGAAAAAAGAGGGCGTGCGCAGGCTGGCCTTTCCCGCCGCCTGCCACAGGAGCGTTTTCAATGCCTGCCGCGTGCTCGGGATAGAGTGTGAACTCATCGGAACGGAGACGGCGTACGGCATTCCCCTGCAACCGACTCCCGACGCGATCGCAAGGGCCGTGAGCAATGCTGACGCCCTCCTCCTCACTTCTCCCGATTATTACGGATTTGTGGCACCCATGTCCGCGGCGGCGGAAATTTGCCGTACCCATGCCAAGGTCTTTGTCATCGACGGCGCACACGGTTCTCATCTGCATTTTTCAGACATGTATGCGGGAAAATTCGCCGATATGTGGGTAGACGGCGTGCATAAATCGCTCCCCGCGCTCACGCAGGGCGCAGTCGTCTCCGCAAAGAGCCGACAATTTTCGGAAGCGCTCGGAGAGGGCGTGAAGACGTTCCGCACGACTTCCCCGTCCTATCCTATCATGGCGAGCGTCGAAGAAGCGGTGAAATTTCCGCGCAACGAGGCGATCGAGCGGGCGGCGGAGCGCTTCAAGCGCGAGCACGGCGCGGTCGAAAACGACGACTGGACAAAGATCCTCATCTATTTCGGGCGCTGTTGCGACCTTGCCGAACGTCGGCTCGCGGAATACAACGTATATCCCGAATTCAACGACAAAAACTATCTCATGTTCTATCTTTCCCCGTGCACGAAAGAGAGCGACCTGAAAAAACTCGGTGCGCTCCTGAAAGAGCTCCCCCGCGGGGAGCGCGTATTCGTCAAAGGGGAGATCCCCATTTATTCGGAGGGCGTATGATCGGACTTCTGCGTTCGACAAGAGTTTACCGCAGCATGCGGGGGGATGTTTCGCATACCACTCTCGTCACCTTTCCCGATGAAAAATATCTGCGCGCCCTTTTAAAGGAATGCGCCAAGGCGTTTTTTCATGCGGAAGACGGTTCGCGCGAGGCAAAACTCATCGCGGAAGAGCATTTTTCGGACTGCATCATTCTGCCCGAGGCGGGCGGGAAACTCACGGCGGAGATGTGCGCGCGCGTCATCGACGAGAGCGCTCTTCTGCCCGTGGAGAGCGAAAAAAAACTCTTTGTGCTCGACGGGTTCCACACCGCTCCCGCGCTCGTCCAGAATAAACTTTTAAAGGTGCTCGAGGAACCGCCCGAACGGGTCTATTTTCTGATCGGCACGGTCAATGAACACGCCGTTCTTCCCACCGTCCGTTCCCGTGCGCAAAAAGAGTATGTCCCCCCCTTTCCGGAAGAGCAGATCGCACAGGCGCTCTCCCGCATGTATCCCGCAAGGGAAGTCAGGGCGGCGGCTGCCGCGTGCGGCGGGGTCCTTTCGGTTGCGGAAGCCCTTCTCGCCGAGGGGGAGGATATTTTCCTGCGGGCGGAACAGTTTCTTTCGGGGGAAGATACCGAGCGGTTCTGCCGCGCCCTGTCCGACAAAAAGGACGCGGACCTCTTTTTTTCATCGGTCAGAATGGTCTTGCGCGACGTGATGTTTACGGCGCAGGGACTTGAAAAATATGCCGCACGCAAGACGGCGGGCGTCTGGAAGCTTTCCGGAATGTATACGGTCGGCGCGGCGAACGCGGGGCTCACCCTCGTCGGAAGGGCGCAGAGGGAGATGACGTTCAACGCAAACTTCTCGCAGTGTGCGCTCAATCTTGCGATACAGCTCAAAAAGGAGAGAGACAAATGGCAAAAGTTGTCGTCGTAAAATTTAAAAATTCCTGCAAATGCTACTATTTCAGCGCGGGCAAACTGGAGCTCAAAAAGGGGCAGGGCGTCATTGTGGAGACCAGCCGCGGGCTCGAATACGGCCTTGTGCAGGAACCCGAACGGGAAGTTCCGGACGAGACGGTCGTCAATCCGTTGAAGCCCGTGCTTCGCGCCGCGACGGCGCAGGATGAGGAGACGGTCCGCCGCCACGAGGAAAAGCGGGCGGAGGCAATGCGCGTCTGCCGCGAGAAGATCCACAATCACGGCCTCGAGATGAAGCTCATCGACTGCGAGTTTACGTTCGACGGCAGCAAAGTCATCTTTACGTTTACGGCAGAGGGGAGAGTAGATTTCAGAGAGCTCGTAAAAGATCTCGCTTCCTATTTCCATATGCGCATCGAGCTCAAACAGGTCGGGATCCGCGACGAGGCGAAGATCCTCGGCGGGATCGCGCCCTGCGGCAGAGTGTGTTGCTGTGCCGGCAGCATGCAGGATTTTAAAAAAGTCTCCATTAAAATGGCGAAAAATCAAGGCTTATCGCTCAATCCGGGGAAAATTTCGGGTCTGTGCGGCAGGTTGATGTGCTGTCTGTCTTATGAGGACGAATACTACGTAAACGCCGGCAAAAAAATACCCAAGCTCGGCGCGACCGTGGGAACGCCCGAGGGCAAGGGCTCCGTCGTCTCCTGCAACATGCTCAAAATGGAAGTCAGGGTCAAGATCGAAAAAGACGGCGCCGTCTTCTACCGCGATTATCCCGTGACGGAAATAAAGTTCAAACGCGGCCAACAGGCCGAAGAAGACCCCGCAGATGAGGCGGACGATAAAATTTCGGACTGATTTTGCAAAACCGCTTTACGAACGAAAAAACATGTGATATAATAACCGTAAAGATTTTTTATGGAGGGTGATACAATGGCTCACAAAATCAGCGATGAATGCATTTCTTGCGGAACCTGCGCGGACACCTGCCCCGTCAACGCGATCGCTCCCGGCGACAGCACATATGTCGTCGATCCCGATACATGCGTGGATTGCGGCGCGTGCGAGGGCGTCTGCCCCGTCGGCGCGATCACTGCTGAATAAGCAAATCACAAAAAGAGCGCCTTCGCGGGCGCTTTTTTCACACTTATGAGCCGATATGCGCGTTATCGAATCACTGCAGACGGGCAACTATAAGATCGTTCAGGACACAGAGCTCTACCGCTTCACCTCCGACGCGGTACTTTTGTCGCGCTTTCAAAGGGCGAAAAGGGGAGAACGCGTCGCCGATTTTTGCGCGGGGAGCGGCATCGTCGGGCTTCATTTCTACGCCGAAAACAGCGGCGTCTCGTCCGTCACCCTCTTTGAAATGCAGCGGGAACTCTCCGACATGAGCCGTGAAACCGTTGCTCTGAACCGTCTCGAAAATGCCTTTACGGTCGAAAATATAAAACTTCAGGACATTCCCGCAAAATATACGGAATATTTTTCGCTCATTCTGTGCAATCCGCCCTACGAAAAAGGGGGGATCTTGAGCCGCGACGAAAAAAAGGCGCTCTGCCGCAAGGAAATTTCTCTCACCCTTCCCGAGCTCGTTTCGGCGGCGGCAAAGTGCCTGAAATTCGGCGGAAGATTTTCACTCGTTCACCGCGCCGACCGACTCTGCGAAGTGCTCTGCGCATTGCACGGCGTCGGCCTCGAACCCAAAAAAATGCAACTTATTGCAGGAAAAACGGGGGACGCGCCCTATGGCGTGCTCATCGGCGCCGTCAAGGGCGGCAAGGCGGGCATGGAAGTTTTGCCGACGCTCTTCAACGATGTGAGGGGGATCTGATATGATACAGTTTGTTGCAACGCCCATCGGAAATCTGAAAGACATCACACTGCGCGCCCTCGAGGCTCTGCGTGCCGCCGACGTTATTTTTTGCGAGGACACCCGCCATACGCGCAAGCTGTTGTCGGCATATGACATCAAAAAACCCCTCTATAGTTGCCATAAATTCAACGAAAAAGAGGCGGCAGAGAAAATCTTGGCATTTTCTCGGGAGGGAAAAAGCGTCTGCGTCGTCTCCGACGCGGGTATGCCCGTCGTCTCCGACCCCGGGAGAGAAGTATGCAGGCTCCTGCGGGAAGCGGGCGAAAGTTATACCGTGCTCCCCGGCGCGAACGCGGCGCTCTCGGCGCTCGTCTTGTCCGCTCTGCCCGCCGACAGGTTCACGTTCATCGGCTTTCTTCCCGAAAAGAAAAAGGAGAGAACGGCGCTTCTGGAGCGCTTTAAAACCGCGCGCGAAACGCTCCTCTTCCACAGCGCCCCGCAGGACGTGGACGGCGATATTCGCGACATATGTGCGATTTTAGGGGACAGAAATGCCTGTGCCGTGCGGGAGATCACGAAGATATACGAGAGTGCGGAACCTTTCCGCCTGTGCGACGGCCTTGCGGGCGAAAAGCGGGGGGAGTATGTGCTCGTTGTCGAGGGGGCGGCGGAGACGGAAGATCCGCTCTGCAAGCTCTCCGTAAAAGAGCATGTGCGCTATTATATGGAACAGGGCAAGGACAAGAAAGAGGCGCTGAAACTCGCCGCACGGGACCGCGGCGTCTCCAAATCTTCCCTCTACGCCGAGACGCTCGACCTCTGACGCGGTTGCCTACCGAAAGAAAGACGGCCATAAACGATCGCGCTGTTCATCTCTGGTTCCTCGGACAGCCCCGTTTTTCCCTTTTTTTGTGCCGAAAGGCGGGACTGCAAATTTTTTCAAACAAAAAAGAGCAATTATCTTGCAAATAAGGACAAGACCTGTTATAATTTCCTTATGCTTATCACACTGTTCCCGAAATTGGAAAAAGCCACATTCACGCGATGGGTGCGCGCTTTTTTCCGTTCTGTATATTATCCTTTTCTGATCGCGGCGCTCATGGCGCTTTCGGAGGTGTTCGCGCTCGAGCTTCCCGTCTACTATACGTATCTCGCGCTCGGGATCTTGTGCCTCTTTTTCTGTGAAGATACCCTCGGCATTCTCCCCATCGCCTGTTGCGGATACATGACGTTCGCCTTCGAAAACAACCCCGGCAGATTTTCGGATACCGTCTTTTCCAAACCCGCAAACCTGCTCCAGCTCATCTTCATCCTCTGCCTCGCGGTCATACTGCTCGTCGGGCGCCTCTTGACGTATGTCATCATGCACCCCAACCGCCGCGTCCCGTCCCTTGTGTTTGGGTTTATCGTGCTCGGCGGGGCCTATGTTTTCGCTGGCGTCGGATCGGGTCTGTACGACCCCGCAATGGCCGTTCCCTATGGGATCGCCCAGATCGCCTCCCTTTGCTTTTTCTACTTCTACTTCTACTACACGGTCGACTGGGAAAGCGTTAAAAAGAGCTATATCTTCGTTGTTTTTATCGCGATCGGCGTCGGCATGCTCGCGGAGATCGGAGCGATGTATACCCACGAGGGCGCCGTCACTTTTGAAAACGGTCTTTGGACGGTCAACCGCGGTGCGCTCGGGACGGGCTGGGGCGTGTATAATAACGTCGGCTGCGTCATGGCGATGTGCGTGCCCGCGCCTTTCTATTTCGCCGTGAAAAACGAAAAATGGGGCTGGGCGTTTTCCTTGCTCGGATGCCTCTTTATGATCGGGATCGCCTTTACGCAGAGCCGCGGTTCCATTCTCTTCGGCGCGATCGTGTTCGCCGTGTGCGTTCTGACCGTCCTCGTCATGTCCAAAGGCAGAAACCGCATTCTGAACGGCGTTGTGTTCGGCGCCATGCTTCTCGGTCTCGGTCTCGGCCTCATTTTCTTCCGCGAACGTCTCGGGGCGATCTTCTCCGCTTTCACCAAGTCGGGCCTTGACGACTCCGACCGTTTCAACCTCTATCGCGGATGTTGGGAAAACTTTGTCACCGCGCCCGTGTTCGGCGTCGGGTTCCACAATTCGGCGGGATTTGCGTTCCATATCAGTATGTTCGTTCCCGCGCGTGCGCACAATACGTTCTTTCAGCTCATCGCGAGTGGCGGGATCGTGGCGCTTCTCGCCTACACTCTTCACCGCATGCAGACCATTTTGCTGTGGTTGCGCCGTCCCAATTTCGAAAAGACGATGGCGGCGTTCATTGTCGCGGCGCTGTTGCTCACGAGCCTTGTCGATTGCAACGTCTTCAACTTCGGCCCCGGGCTTTTGTATGGCTGTGTGCTCGCCTATGCCGAATGCCGCGCAAATTCTTAAACAGGGTAAATGCATAAGTAAAACCCCCCGAAACTCGCGCTCCGAGGGGTTTTACTATATGATAAGGGGGAAAAATTATGAGCAATTTTACGGACGTCGCAGAGACCGTCGCTCGTTTTTGATACTGCAATTATAATACTTTCATTTCCGAAAAGTAAAGAAATCGATAAAAATTTTTCAGAAAATTTTTTTACAGATATAGGTTACATTTCTTGTGAAAAATTTTCATTTTCACAAAAAATTTTTTTGAACTGTTTACAAACCGTTAAAATTACATGATTCGACAAAAGAGACAGGCGCAGACGACGCCCAAAAAATTGGCGGCGAGCGAGATGAGAACGGGGGTTATGACCCTCTTTTTTTTGACGCCCGCGAAGTAGACGGCAGAGATATAGAAGACCGTCTCGCTCGAGCCGTAGGCGCAGCACGCGCACCGCCCGATGTAACAGTCCGCCCCGTATGCGTGCAGAATTTCGGAGAGCAAAGCCGTGGACCCGCTTCCCGAAAAGGGCTTCATCAAGACGAGTTTTGCGATCTCGGGCGGGATCCCCACCGTGCGGAAGAGAGGGGAGAGCCACGCCGTCACGAGCGACGAAAGTCCGCTTCGTTCAAAGAGTTCGGAGAGGATGAGAATTGCCGCAAGATAGGGAAAGAGGGATGCGATCAACGGCAGGGCGCCCTTGATCCCCTCGGTAAAACTGTCGTATATCTTAACTTTTTTGACTGCGGCATAGATAAAAAGCCCCAAAAAGAGGGCGGGGACAACGAGGGCGAAGTACTTCACTTCTTTCTCCGCAACCTATGCGCGGCAGAAAGAAGAAGTACGCCCGCGCAAGTAGAGATGAGGGTCGAAAGCAGGGTCGGCAGTACGATATCTGCGGGAGAAGCGGAGTTTTCGGCGATCCGCAGGGCGATGACCGTTGTCGGGAGAAGTTGCAGACTTGTTGCGTTGAGTACGAACAGGAGATCGGCGGCGCGGCTGTTTCCGTGCGCGAGAAAGCGCTCCGTCGCCCTGATGCCGAGCGGGGTCGGCGCCCCGGGAAGTCCCAGCATATTTGCAGACAGATTGCAGGCCGCAAGGTATACGGCGTCTTTGTCGTCCGTGTGAAAGATCTTTTTCGCAACGGGAAAAAAGAGGCGGGAAATTTTTTGGGCGAGCCCGCTCTTTTCCATCACGCCGAAAAACCCGAGCCAGACGCAATAGACGGCGAGAAGATTGAGCCCGAGGAGCGCCGCTTTTTCGCCGCCCGAGAGCATGGCGGGCAAAAATCCGTTGGGGTCTCTTATCAAAAAAAAGGCCGCCGCGGCCGTAAACACGACGGCAAAAATCACATTCATGCTTGATTTTATGCGGAAAAGGACAAGGATATGACGAAAAAGCCTCTCCTACGAGGGGCGACGAGCGGTACCCCTTTCGTCACTTGCGCGTTTTGCGCGTCGGTTTGCATGTGCAAAAAAGAATTTACAAACGCTTTGCCGTAAAATACATTTACTTTTGCGGAGAATTACGTTATAATAGAGGAAACGAGGTATTCTATGGCAAACAAATACTATATCACCACTCCGATCTATTATCCGAGCGGAAATTGGCACATCGGGCACTGCTATACGACGGTCATCTGCGACGCGCTCGCCCGCTTCCACAAGATGAAGGGAGAGGACGTCTATTTTTTGACGGGCACCGACGAACACGGCCAAAAAGTCGAAAAAGAGGCGTTGAAACGGGGCATCACTCCCCTCGAATTCGTCGACCCGCTCGTCGCCGAACTCAAGGACATGTGGCGTCTTCTCGACGTCGGTTACGACCGTTTCATCCGCACGACCGACGAAGATCATGTAAAATGTGTACAGCACATCTATCAGAAACTCTACGAGAGCGGCGATATCTATAAGGCCGAATACGAGGGCTATTATTGTACGCCTTGCGAGGCTTTCTGGACGGAGAGCCAGCTCAAGGACGGCAAGTGTCCCGACTGCGGAAGGGAGGTGACGCGGCAGAAAGAGGAGAGCTATTTCTTCCGCCTCTCCAAATATGCTCCGCGCATTTTAAAGCTCTATGAAAACGATCCTCGATTTCTGCAGCCGACTTCCCGCGTCAACGAAATGGTGAACAACTTTTTGAAGGCCGGTCTACAGGATCTCTCTGTCTCCCGCACGACGGTGAAGTGGGGCATTCCGCTGCCTTTCGACCAAAAGCATACGGCCTATGTGTGGATCGACGCGCTCTCCAACTACATCTCCGCGCTCGGCTATGGGACGGAGAAAGACGAACTTTTCAAAAAATATTGGCCCGCGCAGTTGCACCTCGTCGGAAAGGAGATCGTCCGCTTCCACGCCATCATCTGGCCCGCGATTCTGATGGCGCTCGGCGAAAAACTTCCCGAGCAGATCTACGGCCACGGCTGGCTCCTCATCGGCGGCGAAAAACTTTCCAAATCCAAGCAAAACGCCCGTCCCGAACTCACCGACCCCTATGAACTCGTCAAGCGCTACGGCGCCGACGCCGTGCGCTACTATCTGCTCCGCGAGATTCCGTTCGGCAGCGACGGAGAGTACACAACAGAGCGTTTTCTGCTCCGCGTGAATGCCGACCTCGCCAACGACCTCGGCAATCTCGTCTCCCGCACGCAGGCGATGATCGGGCAGAATTTTGGGGGAAAAGTCCCGCCGCAGGGGGCGGAAGAGGCTGCCGACGCCGAGCTCGTTTCCATGTGCGGACAGCTTTTCGAACGGATGGACGCGGACATGGGTGCCTTGAATGTGCCCGACGCCCTTTCGGAAATCTTTGCGCTCGTCTCCCGCGCCAATAAATATATCGACGAAACGACGCCTTGGCTGCTCGCCAAAGATCCTGCGAAAAAGGAGCGTCTCGGCACAGTGCTCTACAACCTCGCCGAGGTTTGCCGCATCTGCGCTGTTGCGTTGAAGCCGTTCCTCACTCTCGCTCCCGCCAAGATTTTAAAGAGCTTCTCCTGCGATGAGAATGCGGGGTTCGACGCGATGAAATTCGGGCTTCTGAAAGAGGGCGCGGACGTCGAAAAACTGCCTCCCGTCTTCCCCCGCATCGACATCAAAAAGGAACTTACCGAAGTGGAGAAGATGGTGAAGCGCCCGAGCGTTTCCGCTCATCCTGAGCGTAGCGAAGGATCCCCTCAAACGAAGTCCGAGATCGCCATCGACGACTTTTCCAAAATCGAACTCAAGATTGGAGAAGTCATTGCCTGCGAAAAGGTGGAAAAGTCCGACAAACTTCTCCATGAGACCGTGAAGATCGGCGACGAGGTGCGCTCCGTCGTCTCGGGCATCGCAAAATTCTATAGTCCCGAGGAAATGGTGGGAAAAAAGGTCGTCGTCGTGACAAATTTGAAGCCCGTCAAGCTCCGCGGCGTGCTCTCCGAGGGCATGATCTTGTGCGCCGAGGACGAAAACGGCCTGTCGCTCATCTCTCCCGAAAAATTTGTCGAGAGCGGGGCGATCGTCAAATGATCGACGTACACGCCCATTTCGCGGATGAAAATTACGACTTTCCCGCTACTTGGGAAAAGATCGGGGCGGCGGGCGTTCGGACCGTCATCCTTGCGGCCGACACAATGGAGCACGCCTTGTGGCATGCGAAATTTTGCGAGGAGCACGATGGTGCGTTCTTCACCGTAGGCATTCATCCCGAATTCGCCGCCTCTTTCTCTGCGTCAGGTGAGGGTATAGTTTCTTGCCCTCCCGCTGAGGCGGGGAGTGTGAATACTTCTTGCCCTCCCCCTGCGTCAGGGGGAGGGGTAGGGGAAGGGGTCCGCCCTCAACTTCTCACCTCCCTCGAGGAACTTGCCGCTCATCCGAAGTGCGTGGCGGTGGGGGAGATCGGGCTCGATTATCACTATCCGGGTTACGACAAAGCGGCCCAGCGGACGGCATTCGAAATGCAGTTGCGCATGGCGGAGAAACTCTCTCTTCCCGTGCAGATCCATTCCCGCGACGCCTGCGCCGATACACTCGCCATTTTGCGGGAGCACTACGATTTTGTAAAGCGCGGGTTTTTGATGCACTGCTACAGCTACGGCGCCGAAAATCTGCCCGATTTTCTTGCACTCGGGGCCTGTTTCTCTTTCGGCGGCGTTGTTTGTTTTAAAAATGCGCGGCGCGCCGTGGAAGCGGCGGCGCTCTGCCCTATGGACCGCATTCTTTCCGAGACGGACAGCCCCTATCTGAGCCCTTTCCGCGGAGAGAAAAACACGCCCGCAAACATTCCCGTCATTGTGGAAAAATTGGCGGAGATCAAGAACGTCACCTTTTACGAAATGCGCGAGGCCATCCGCCAAAACGCCGCGCGGCTCTTCGGCGTTTGAGGCGAGAAGCCCAAAAAACTTATGGAGCATGGGCGCGAGCGCTCAATTTTCAATTCCTATGTCAGACACCTATACCTATCGGATCGGAAACAATTTATACATCAACCTCACCAACCGCTGTTCCAACCGCTGTACTTTTTGCGTGCGCAACGGCAAGGAGACCTACGAGGGCTACGCGCTCTGGCTCAGGAACGGAGAACCGGCCAAAGAGCACGTCCTTTCGGAGATCGGCGATCCCAAGCGGTACGGCGAGATCGTCTTCTGCGGATTCGGCGAGCCCACATACCGTCTCGGCGACATGCTTTTTTTGTGCGATAAGATTCATGAAATGGGCGGAAAGACCCGTCTCAACACGAACGGCCACGGCTCCGTTCTCGCTGGACGCAACATCGCCCCCGAACTCAAGGGCCGCCTCGACGGCATAAACGTCTCTTTGAACTCCCCCGAAGAAGCGGAGTACAACGCAATTTGCCGCCCGCTCGTTGAAAACGCTTTCAACGGCATGCTGACCTTTGCCGCGGACTGCAAAAAAGAGGGGCTCAACGTCTGGTTTTCCGTTGTAGACTGCATCGGGGAAGAAAAAGTGGAGAAATGTAAAAAAATCGCACTTAAATTACAAATTCCTCTCCGTGTGCGCCCCATGATAAAATAAAAAAGGAGCCTTTGCGGCTCCGTTTCTCATCTGTAAGGAGGGCAGTTCCCTCGGCTGTAGTATGTGAAAGTATATCGCTGTCTTGCGAGGAAAAGTATGGAAGAACTCTCCGACATCTTAAAAAAACACGGCTTTGCCTTCAAAAAAAAGTTCGGGCAGAACTTTATCACCGACTTCAATCTCCTCGGCGCCATCGTGCGGGACGCGGGCGTAGACGAAAATTCGACGGTGATCGAGATCGGTACGGGCGCGGGCGCGCTCACCCGCGCGCTTTCGAAGGCGGCCAAAAAAGTTGTCTCCTATGAGATCGACCGCACGCTCGCTCCCGTGCTCGAAGAGACGTTATCGGGTTGTGCGAATACGGAAGTCGTCTTCCGCGATTTTATGAAAGAGAAGATGGAAGACGTAGAAGACGGGCTCGGAAATTATCTCGTCTGCGCAAATTTACCCTATTATGTGACGACTCCCGTGCTTTTGCGCTTTCTCGAAGAGGCGAAAAATTGCAGAAGCGTCACGTTTATGGTGCAGGAAGAGGTTGCCGCCCGCTTTGCCGCAAAAGAAAATACGCCCGAATACGGCGCGATCACTGCCGCCATCGCCCACAGGGGGACGTGTAAGGTGGTGCGCAAGGTGCCGAGGACGATGTTCACGCCCCGTCCCAACGTCGACTCCGCCGTCGTCCGCATCGATTTTACGGACGGTTTTGCGGTGAAGAGCGAACGGGCGTTCCGCGAAACGGTGAAGCTCGCCTTTTTGTCTCGGAGAAAGACGCTCGAAAACAATCTTATGAACGCATTGCACCTTTCCCGCGAACGGGCCAAAGAATTGCTCGCTTCGGCGGGGGTGAAAGAGGGCGTTCGCGGGGAGACGCTTTCTCCGGCCGAGCTTGGAAAATTAAGCGACATATTGTGCGATAAAGGCTTGATCGGATAACTTTTTTCCGAGAAAAAAGTCTTGCGCCCTCGCTGCGCATAAAATTTTTAAAGAAAAGTGCGAAAAGGCGGCAAATTAAGTTGACGGACAAAAGGGCGCACGGTATAATGAAATTATACGATATAATGAATATTTTACAAGGGAGAATGGGGTATGAAAAAGGAAAGCGGAAAGAGCTCTGTAAGGCTTTCGCTCCCCCGCGTCAACCCTCGTCCCATGCTCGCATGCGTTCTCGGCGTCTCCGTCGGGATATTTTTATATACGCGCATTCGCTTCGGCGGATTGGAGGCGTCCGATTTTCTGCTTTCGGCGTGTCTTCTGCCTCTGCTCTTTTTTCAACCCGATAAAAAGAATTTTATCGCACTTATGTGCTGTTTTTGCGTGTTTGCGGCGGCGGGAACGGTCGGCATTCATGTCTACACGCAAAATTATGTGAGCGGAAAAGAGGCGGGTTCTTATGAAGTGGTCGGAACGGTCGCTTCCGTCGATATCCGCAGCGGCTACACGGCGGCGGAACTCGACGGCCTGCTCATCGGCGGGGACGCGGTTGCGGGGAAACTCTCCCTCACGGTGACGGGCGAAGATCTGCGCCCCGGAGACAGAGTGCGTTTCACCGCAGCGGTATCGCGTTGTCCGCTCCCCGCCGACGACGGTACGGATAATTATTTTTTTACCGAAAATATCCGCTATGCGGCGGCTCCGGAGACGTACGAAGAGGAAAAGAGGGAATTTCACCCCTTTCTTTTTCTCAATGCGAAGATCTACGACGTCCTCAAAGAGAATATGGGCGGCGAAGAGGGCAACATCTCCTACGCGCTCCTGACGGGAAATTCACGGATGGTGGACGCGGACTTCATGACGGCGGTAAGACGGGGCGGAATCGCGCATATCTTTGCTGTTTCGGGGCTGCATATCGGCATTCTCTACGGTGCCGCGCTTCTTCTGTGCCGTCCGTTGAAAAAATACGCCGCCCTGCCTGCCGTTCTTCTTTGCACGTTCTACTGCGCTCTGTGCGGCTTTTCCGTCTCGTCCGTCCGCGCGCTCATCATGTGCGCCGTGCTCTCCGTGCGGGGGCTCATGGGGAGGAAGACAGACATGATCGGCTCCGTTTCCTTTGCGGGAACGGCCGTGCTCGTCTTTCTGCCCGCCCAGTGGCTCTCGGTCGGATTCCGCCTCTCATTCGGGGCGTGCATCGGACTCGCGCTCTTTTCCGGCATGCTCTCGAGGGGGCTTAAAAAAGCGCATATCCCGCGATTTTTGCGTGAATATCTCTCTGCGAGTCTCGCTGTTCAACTCTTTACATTTCCCATTCTCATCGACGCGTTCGGCTACTTTTCCGTGCTCGGGCTTGCGCTCAACCTCATCGTCGTGCCCCTTCTTCCCGCCGCGTTTCTGACCCTTCTCCTCTGCACGGCGCTGTCGCTTGCCATTGCGCCCGCGGCGGCGTTTTTTCTGATGTTCCCCAAGGGGCTCTTCGCCCTGTTGCTCTTTTTGTTTGCGGCGGCGGATTTTAAGTATGTGCTCACGGGCTTTGCGTTCGGAGCGGCGGGCGTCGTGTGGCTGTGCGCCTGTCTGTACGGTTCCGAACGAGTGCGCCTTGCTCCCCGCGTGCGCGTTGCCGCGCTCTCCCTTGCGGCCGTCCTCTTCACGCTCAGCCTCGTCGCGCAGAATTGTATTTTCGGCGGGGTCGCGATTGACGTAAGCGGGACGGAAGACGGCATGCTCGCCCTCGTGCGGACGGAGGAGACGGACGTACTCATCGTCGGGGAGGGCGTCTCGCTCAGAGATTGCGAAGACTTTCTCGCCCGCCGCACGGGGCGGATCGACGCCGCCGTCGTGCTCTCTGCAGAACAGGCGGATACGCTGAATATTGCGGCTTTTACGGGCGCTCCGACCGTCTATTGCATGCGGGAAAGCGAGGACGGGTTTCGGGAGACGGACGTCTTTTACGGCAAAAAGTTTGATGTGGGGGAGCTGACGTTCTCTTATGAGACGGACGAGGTGCTCATGATGCTTGCACGCGGCTGTGCCGTAAAGTTCGATTTCGGGGAGACGGTCGCTCTCCGCGCCGATCTTGCGCTCGAAAAGGGCTGCGGGACCTTGAAATATTTTTTGAACTATGGTATAATCTTATTACTATGAAGTTTATCCAGCTTGCAAAAAGCCTCAAAGAGGAGCTCTGCCCCGTCTATCTCGTTGAGGGGGAGGAGACATACTTCCGCGACCATGCGGTAAAGAGCATCGCCGCCGCGTGCGATCTTTCGCAACCGACCCTCAACGACGTCCGCTACGAGGGCGAGACGCTCAAAGGGGAGAAACTCGTCGCCTTTAAGGCGGACCTGTGCACACTGCCCTTTTTAGACGAGAGGCGGCTCGTGCGGGTATACGGCTTCTATCCCACCGAGAAAGAGTGGGAAGTGCTCCGTCCCTATGTTGAAGCGCCCTGCCAAAGTACCGTTCTCGTCATAGTAAACGGCGGGAAAAAGGCAAATGCGGCCGACCTCAAAAAGAAAAAGGGGATCACGTTTGTGGATTGCGCACGGGAGAGCGAGGAAACGCTCACGCGCTGGCTCTTCGGCATGTTCAGAAAGCGGGGATTGACCGCCGACGGCGAAGCGCTTTCCCTCATGGTACGGTACTGCAATTCGGACGCCGCCCGCATGGCCAAGGAGTGCGAAAAGCTCTTCTGTCTTTTGGGCGAAGGGGGCGCCGTGACGAAAGAAGTCGTCGAAGAGCACATTGCCAAAGATACCGAATATAAAATTTATGAACTCACACAGGCGGCTTCCCGCAAAAACGGCGGGCTTTTTTGCGAGATATTGCACGATCTGCTCGAAAAGGGCTTCGACGAATACGCCGTGCTCGCCGCGCTCACGTCGCACTACAGAACGCTCTACGAGCTTTCGAATATGCGCCTTTCGGACGCCGAGGCAGCGAAAGTGTTGGGCGTGAAGCCCTATTCCGTGCAGAAAAACCGCGAGGCGGCGGCACGGATCGGAAAGGAGAGGGTACAGGAACTCTACGAGGGGCTCTATTCCCTTTCGGGCGGCGCGAAGAGCGGGATCTACTCCGCAAAAGGGGCTCTCTTTGCCGCCACGGCGAAAATATTTTTCGGATAATACGAAAACACTTTGCTTTTTCCGCAAAATTCGCTATAATATAGTATGAAACCACATTTTTCCGTTCTGTAACGGGGAGAAGGAGGAGAGAATGAGGACGCCACAGGAAATATGGAGCCTGATGAAGGCGTTTTTTACGCAATTTCAGTGGGTTACGGTCGTCGAGCTCGTTCTGTTTTTCTTTGTCATTTATTTTGTCTTGCGCACGCTCTGCGAGAACAACGCCAAGCGGTTCATACCCGTATATATTTTTCTAATTCTCTGCATGGGGACGATCACCGTCTTCTCCTTAAAGGTGGACGCGCTGTGGTTCTTCCTCTTTGTGAGCATTTTATCGCTCTTCTTTTTGTTCCTCTTCGGCACGGAGATCAAGAGAGGGATCTACAACACGGGAAAGAACATTCAGCACCGCGTCAACGCCTCGCCCGACAAACAGACCCAGCTCGCCGAGGAATGCGTCAACGCGATCACCAAGGCTGTATTCAACCTCTCTAAGAGCAACACGGGGGCGCTCATCGTCCTCTCCAACGGCAGCATGCCCAAAGACATCATCGAGAGCGGCGTCCTTCTCAACGCCAGCATCTCGAGCCAGCTCATCGAGGGCATCTTTGTCCCCAAGGCGCCCTTGCACGACGGCGCTATGCTCATCAATGGCGATAAAATTCTCGCAGCGGGATGCTTTTTGCCTCTGACGCAGAAAGTGTTCCCGAGCGATTACGGCACCCGCCACCGTGCCGGGATCGGCGTTACGGAAGTGGCCGACGTCTCCACTATCATCGTCTCTGAGGAGACGGGCATCATCTCCTATGTGCAGAAGAAAAAAGATCAGGACGTGCAGATCACCCGTTATATCGACTCTATGGGGCTCAAACGTATTCTGAAAGACTATTTCAACAGGGAACTTGCGACGGAGGGTAAGAAAGCATGAAATTCGGCGAATTTATGAAGCGTGTATTTTTAACGCACATTCCTCTCAAACTGTTTGCGCTCGTCCTTGCGGCGGCATGCGTCGTCGTCATCAATCTGATATGAAGAATTATTTTCGTGCGCCGCGCCTCTTTTTGCCGCGCGGCGGATTTGAAAAATGGGCGGTGCCTGCCGCCGACAGCCATTCCCGCGACAGGGACTTCTGGGAGCGCGTTGCACGCAATGTCGGCAACGCGCCTTCCTCTCTTCGTTGCATTTTACCCGAACTCTATGTGAAAGACGGGGAAGATGTGATCGAAAACGCCGCCGCGTCGATCGCAGACGCATTGGCGGAAGAAAAGCTGGAACGCGTAGGCCGCGGATTTATCCTCACCCGACGCACGCTCAAAAACGGGGCGGTGCGCATGGGGATCGTCGCCGCGCTCGACCTTGAATATTATTCTTTCGAACGCGGGGAGATCACGCCCGTCCGCGCCACCGAGGCGCCCTCGCACCGCACGGACGTCTTGCAGAAGTTCCGCTCGAAGACGCTCATCGAGTTTCCGCATTGTATGCTCTTTTATAAAGACAAGAAAAACAGACTCAAAAAGATGATGGAGGGCGCCGATCTCGAGACACTGTACGATTTTCCGCTCATGGAAGAGGGGGGAAACTTAAAGGGGAGCTATATCCCCGCAGACTGCGCCCCCGAGATCGCCGCGGAGATGGCCTCGCGCGGGGAGCCGTGCTTCGCCGTTGCCGACGGGCACGACGAACTCGCCGCAGCCAAGATGTATTGGGAGTCTCTCAAGCCGAAGCTGAAGGGCGCGGAGCTCAAAAACCATCCCGCCCGCTTTGCCCTCGCCGAATGCGTCAATCTTTACGATCCCGCCGTGGAACTTCTGCCCGTGCACAGGTTTATAACCGACACGGAATTTGCGCCGTTCATCGACTATTTCACCAAAAATATCAAATGCAGACGCGAAAACAACATGCTCTTTTGCGAACTTGCGGGCATAGAGGGGGTGCGTCGGGCCGACAAGGTTATCGGCGCCTATCTGTATGCAAACGGCGGCAGAGTAACATATGTTGAAAGCGGAGAGGAGATGAAATCGCTCGGGGAAGGCGTCGGCGTCCTCTTTGCCGCGCCCGAAAAGGAAGATCTCTTCTATGACCTCAAGAGCGGGGAGCTCATGCCGCGCCATACGTTTACGCTCGGGCAGGAAAACAGGCGTTATTGTCTCGAGGGCAGGGAGATAAGCTATGATTAAAGTGTGCAAATTCGGCGGCACGTCCATGGCGGACGGCATCAATATGCGCCGCGTTGCGGATATCGTGCTCGGCGATCCCGCACGGCGGTTTGTCGTCGTCTCCGCGCCCGGGAAACGGTTCGGCGGCGATACCAAGATCACCGATTTGCTGTACGAAGCGCACAGGGAACTCGTCGGCACGGGAACGCTCGGAAAGGCATATAAAAAAGTCTGTTCGCGCTTTTGCAGCATCGTCGACGAACTGCATCTCTCCTTTGAGATCGAAAAAGTCCTGGAGGAGACGGCGGCGGAGATCGTGCGGGAAAACAGCGAGCCGTTTACCGCTTCGCGGGGGGAATATCTTGCGGCGCGCGTCATGGCGGCGCTTTTAAACGTCCCCTTTGTCGACGCCCGCGACGTGGTGAAGTTCGACGGCGGCGGCAGGTTCGATCCCGCAAGTTATGCGCTCGTAAGAGACGCTCTCAAGGGGAAGAAGAGGGCGGTCGTGGCGGGCTTCTACGGCTCGGACGCCGCGGGTCGGGTGCGCACGTTCTCCCGCGGGGGGAGCGACATCTCCGGTTCCGTCGTCGCGCGGGCGGTCTCGGCGGACGTCTACGAAAATTGGACGGACGTCAGCGGTTTCCTCGCCTGCGATCCCCGCATTGTGCAGAGTCCCGCCGCCATCAGAGAATTGAGTTATAAGGAACTCCGCGAGCTCAGCTATATGGGCGCGAACGTTTTGCACAGCGAATCCATCTTTCCCGTGCGGGAGGCGGATATCACTATCCATATCAAGAATACTTTCCGTCCGGAGGATGAGGGCACGCTCATCTTCCCCACCGAAAAATATCTCGCGCGCACAGAGCGGCCGCGGACGGTGACGGGCGTTGCGGGGAAGAAGAATTTCACCGTCATTCACATCGAAAAATCGCTCATGAACGCCGAGATCGGCTTCACATATAAGATCATGGAAGTGCTGTTGAGGCACAAGATCTCCTTTGAACATCTTCCCTCCGGCATCGACACCATGTCTCTCGTTATCGACAGCGAACAACTTGCGGGCGGCATGCTCGAATTGCTTTGCGACGACATCGCAAAGGCGGTTTCGCCCGATATGATGCACATTTTTAAAGACGTCGCGCTCATCGCCGTTGTGGGACATGGCATGGCGAAGAGCGTAGGTACTTCTGCGCGGCTCTTTTCGGCAATCGCGAAAGCAGGGGTCAACGTCCGCATGATCGACCAGGGCTCGTCCGAGCTCAATATCATTGTCGGGGTAGACAACTGCAATTACGAGCGCACCGTCCGCGCCGTATATGAAGAGTTTTTCAGGGAGTAACTTCCGCCCTTGCTTCCCCCCCACCACCGCCTACGGCGGAGCCTCCCCCCTGCGGGGGAGGCTTACTTTTGTCGTTGCCCACCCCCATATCCCCCTCCTCGGGAGGGGGCGTCGAGGCTCCT
>CANQHG010000024.1 GCA_947623655.1 uncultured Clostridia bacterium
GTCATTCTGCCCCACTCTCTTGCCCACCCCTCGAGGGGTGGGTGTCACCGAAGGTGACGGAAGGGGTGTTTCTCAGAACGACACCCCCTCAGTCGCGCAAGGACAGCGTGACAGCTCCCCCTCAAGGGGGCGCCAAGTAACAACCAAGTCACCCAGCCCGCCCATACCCGTCTCGAGGAAGAAGCCGCCATGTGCCCCCTCCCGAGGAGGGGGGTAGGGGGGTGGGCAACGAACAACCCAAAACCCCAAAAAAAATCTTATAAGGAGTAAAACAATGAAAAAGACAACAAAAGTCATTTTGAGTTCTGCGTTGACGATGGGTCTCTGCGCCTCTCTCATTGCAGGCTCAACGCTCGCTATGTTCTCATCGAGAAGCAATGTCAACGTGGCGATCACTTCCGGTAAAGTGGATGTTGTCGCTTCCGTCGATACGGACAGCCTCAAGGGCTATTCGACGGAATGGGACGAGTCGGTTTTTGAATATGTGCAAAAACCCACTACCGATCTGACTGTTAAAGGCGTTCCGCTTCCCGCAAACACCTTCCTTGCAGGCGGCACTTACACCTACGAAGCCGGCGCACTCAAGCTCGACAGCATTGCCCCCGGCGATGCAGTAGAGTTTAAGCTCAACATTGAAAATAATTCCACCCTCGCCATTCAGTACCGCGTTCAGCTCACCGTTCCCACACAGCAAGAAAGCGGCGACCCGCAGGATGAAATTGTAAAGGAATTGCAGATCTCCTTTGACGGCGGCGATCCCGTCACGATCGGTGACGAATCCACCTTCGCGCAACCGTGGTCCGCTGTAATTGACAAGGGCGTTGAGATTACAGAAACCCCTAAGGTCAGAATCGAACTTCCTCGTGAAGTAGAAGGTGATGGCTTTGAAGATCAAAGCTGCCTGCTCCATGTCGGTGTGTATGCGGTCCAGCTTGGTACCCATGTCGCAGACGCGGAGGGCACCTACAATGCGCATACCGCAGCCGATTTCTTGGCACTCTCCAATCTTGCCGAATCCGGGCACACGTTTGCGGGCGAAACGATCGCACTCGGCGCGGATATCAATCTCAGCCCTGATTCCGACGGCGGCGCTTCGACGCTTTCCATCGCGCTTGCCGATACCCCTGCGACCATTGCCGAAACTTCGGAGAGCCAGAGAGTTTGGATATTTGGTTGTAAGGACAATGATAAGGGTCAATCCAGACCTTTCAAAGGCACGCTCGACGGAAACGGCTACACGATTTCCGGTTTCAAAACTCCGGACGGGAATCCCGTTGGCGGCAATTGCACACAGGACGGCGATGGCTATGGCTATGGTCTCTTCCGTTATACCGACGGCGCAACGATCAAGAATTTGGTGATCGAGAACGCTATGATAAGAATCAAAACGGACTATCAGACTTATGCCGGCGATTCGAGCGGCTATGCCGGTATTATCGCAGGGCAAGCAAAGGATACCACCTTTGAGAACATTGTCGTAAGAAACAGCAAAGTTGTAACTCAGTCTGACTTTGACGCTAAAACAGGAAGGTTTGGCAGTGGACTTACGGGCAACAGAATTTCTCGTTCCTTGAAAGAGGCGGCAGAAGGAACGCGTCCCGACTTACCCGTTGTCGACTTTGACTTTGTCGGTGCACTTGCAGGGCAGATCATGGGCGCCACGAAAGTCGAAAGCGTCAATATCAACCTCAATGAGGCTTCGTCGGCTCTCACGGGCATGAAGATCTTCGGCAATACGCCCGATTTCGGTCCCGATCAGACACAGCACACGAAAGACTACACTGTTGCCTTTACGGGAACCAGCACTGTTGTCTGCACCTCCGACGATGGCTTTGTCGAGACCTTGACTTTTACGAATGCAAATAATGGTACGCAAGCTACCGAAACGGCACCCTCTGCGATTGCGGAGGTCGGAAGCGCAGACGCTCTTGTCGCTCTCGCACAGTCTGTTTCAGACGGCAGAGATTTCAGCGGCGTGACGATCACCTTGACCGATGATATCAACCTCAGCGAATCCGCCCTCGAAGAGATCGGCGCGTTCAAGGGCACGATCGACGGTGGTGCAGAGGGACACACCATCTCCGGGTTGGATCTCAAGTATTTCAGCACCGTTTCTCCTGCGGTAGCGGCGGCTTCCTTGGAAGAAAGTGCAGCTCCCACGCTCAAAAACGTGACCCTTGAATTCACGCAGTTCACGGGCGTTGATGATTGGAAATCGACGTATGCCTTTGCGACGCATACGGACGGCGTAACTTCCAACGCTTCCTTTGTGAATGGCGAAAATCTCAAGCTCGACAACGCTACCATCGCTTTGGTTGATGACGACCTCCGCTATGAATTGCGCTATGGCACGCTGACCGAAGAGAGCAACAAGCTGAAGACGGTGGCTTATATCGGTCAATCTGGCGACCCCGAAACAGGCGAAGGGTACGACACGGTAATCACGAATCAGCATATCATCATCACGGAGGATACCCCCGAAGAAGAACGGCTTTACGATCATGTGAAGTTCGAGGGCAATACCTACATTTGGATTCAAGGCCCCACCACTTTGACAATGAGGGAATGCTATGCCGATGTTTCCCCGTCCAGAGTTGGAAATAACAGCCGTGCAGCATTTATTACCTCTTCGAGCGAAATCGCTGGGGGCGTTGCATTTACATTGGTACACAATACAATTCTCAGTGCGCAAGGCACCGGAACAGGCGCCAGTGATGGCGATTTCTACAGCGCGGCGATCTTCAGTTGGGCTTATACTGGCAGCTCTCAATTCACAAACAATATTCTTGGTAGCGAGGCAAGCGGTGAGCGTTACACCTTTATTGGAATCAAACTCATGAACTTCACGGATGGCGCAGAAGTGGAGTTCTCCGGTAATAAGGTCTATGGAAATTCGGATTATTGGTTCGACGGCTTTGACCTTATGCAGAACAACTCAAGAGCCAACACCTATACCGCTACGTTCACCAACAATCAAGTATTTGTAAACGGTTCAACCGAGTATCAATACTTTATGTGGGTGGAGGCATCCGGCACAAGCGTAGGGACTCCCGGCCACGGTCAGGTCATTGTCGAAGCGGGCAACACACTGAACGGTGCAGAACTAACAGATAAAAGTTTCGATCCGGATACATTTGTATTCACGAATGTTGTTGCACCCGATGCAACGAAGCCGAACAAATACGAAAAAGCTGAAAGTGACACTGCGGCACAGACCAATGTGTATTATCAGTATAGCTTTGTCGGTTGGAAAGTTACAAGAGACGATGAGGACCTCATCAACGCCGGTACTTTCGCATTTGGCGTAGATTGGAGCGTTGAAAAGTTGGTTTCTGATGGATTTGCGGCAGAAGTAAATTCAATCGAAACCTTCGATGGCACGACCTCTCTTACCAAAAATCAACAGGGTCAAATCGTTCTTGCTTCGCCTTCCGATATTCTTGCTCTGAATGCCTATGTCTACAACGCAGAGCAAACTCCCACGCTCGCCGTGATTGTCAAAAATAATATTGACATGACGGGTGTAGAGCTGACCCCTTGGTCGGACAGCACGAAGACGGCGACAGGTACCATCGAAGGAAACAATAAAGTGATTTACGGCCTTTCCGGATCCATAAAGAATTCTATGCCCAACACGGTTTTCTTCAACATGAGCGGCGACTATAATATCAAAAATCTTTCGTTTGTTTTAGAGAAGGAATCATTAGATGGGCCGGATTTAATAAAACTTAATGACGGCAAAACCTACTTGAATCAAGCGAAAATGAATAATGTCTTTTTCTTGTCAAAGCAGGGAGAGGAATATACATGGATGGTATATTGCTATAATGTTGATGGTACACAGAATGCTGTTGGTGGATCCTTTTCGTTAAACGCTAACATGAAAAGCATTTACAACGGTCTTTTTGAGAATAAGGACGGTGAATGTGGAAGCGGGTTCACGGCTGAAAAAAAGCTCGCGGCGGGAACTAAACTTTCCGGAACAAATAAGGCTCGTTTTGATGATTATCTGAATGCGAAATTCTCAAATGAAAGTTTATCCGAGAATTGAATCCACCCCGTTACCCTCATGAGTAGCAAAGCTCCAAAACCTTGTTACCCGAATGAGTAACTGAACCCAAAAGCAGCCGAGGGCACTCATGTCCTCGGCTGTCTTTTTTTTGTCTCGCCCCCTCCTCGGGAGTGGGTAAAAGACTCCTCCTAAGGAGGAGCTGTCACGGCTACGCCGTGACTTATGGTGAGAGCGATCCCCCCCACCACCGCCTATGGCGGAGCCTCCCCCCATTGGGGGGAGGCTTTTACGCCTTCTCCTCGGGAGGGGGCGACGAGAAACACTCCTTTATCCCTCTTCGATGACAACTCTTCCCGTAATACAATCGAGATACACGCGCATGCCGTCTTTCAGAATGTGCGTGGCGTATTCTGTCCCTACAAGGCACGGTATGGCGTATTCCCGCGCGATAATTGCAGCATGACACGTAATGCCGCCCTCATCTGTCACAATGCCCGCGGCGCACTCTATTGCGGCGATCACATCGGGCGTCGTCATCGAAACGACAACAATGTCTCCCTTTTCCACTTTGTTGACGTCTTCAAAAGAGGAAAGAACTTTTACAGTTCCCCGCGCTTCTCCCGGACAAGCGATATTTCCCGTCAGATCCCCTCTTTCCTCGTAATTGCAAAGAGTTCTTTGCAGTCCGTAAACGGCATTACCGTAATATGCCGTGCTCTGTCCGTTGAGAAAAACGATGAGTTCTCCCCCGCGCCGCTTTCTCCGCTCGGCCGGGCTGAGACGGTATCCTTTCTCTATGTCGGCAATTTCGTCTGCCGTCATATCGAAGATCTCATCGATATGTTCGCGTTTTCCGATTTCTGCCAATAATTTTTTTCGGATATAATAAAAGAGTCGGTCGCTGTTCCCGGCGGTGTGCGTGCGCAAAAAAATAAACCGCGCAAGCTGCTCGGCGCAACGGCGTGCCTCTTCGTTCGGGATAGACGCGATCGTTCTGAAAAACCGAGCGCGGTCTTTTCTCTTTTGCGCGGTCAGGGCGAGAAGTTCCTCTTTTGCCGAAGCAGCCGAAAGCTGTCCCGCCCGCGCTTCAAACATCCGAAGCGTCATCGGGTGGCATTCGCGGCCCAGCGGACTGTTGATCCACTCGTATTTTTTAAGATATATGTGCGGTTTTCCCGTTGCGACTGCGCGCAAAAAATCGGCCCGTTCATCCGAATATGCGGTATGCTCCCAAGTCGGAACGAGCGTTCCCGCGTCTTCGGCCTCGATCGCATGCAGGCGTTCCGCCTTTTCGAGAAGATAATCGTCGGGCCGCATCATGAGCGGCACATAGCTCTCGAGATATGCCTGCATCGCCGTGCGATAAGCGCGGAACAACTCCGTCCGCCCCATAGACGACGGGTCCATCCGCATGACCGCGGCCGTAACGCGCCGCGTTTTCTTCACTGAGGCTTCGATATCTCTTATATATCGGCCGAAAAAATCGCCGACGTCAAGTTTTTCCCAGATATCCCGCTCGGCGGCCGCATTTTCGTCGGAATAGTATTCCCGCCCATTGATGAGCAATCCTTCCGTAACGGGAACGGAAAAGCCGAAAACGGCCTCCTGTGCCTCCCGCGTAGCCGCCCGTCTCTGCACAGAGTGGCAGAGGATACAAAAGTTGCGGCTGACGTAAAAATTCCAATGCCGCTCGGGGAGAGGGGGAAGTTTGTCGCCGAGCGCCGTCATCGGGCGCGCCTGCAACAGATATAACCGATCCGCAAGCGTCCATTCGATATCGAGAGGCATGCCCCATTCCTTTTCCAGACGGAGCGCCTCCCGCAACAATGCGCCTTCGACCCCTTTCACGTCGGAAGCGGCGCGTTTCTCGAACCGAAAAGTTCGGGGCGTTACGTTTCCGCCGACGAGAGACTCCCCCGCTCCATCCACGCTCTCGATCACGGCTTCCCCGTCCGCGTTCCACGACTGCGTGAACAGCACGCCCGAACGCACGCCCGCGATCTGTCTCTGCACAATGACGGCGATCTTTTCGGACGCGGGAGTTTGCGCCTGTCCGACATAGGCGTCTGCGCGGGGAGAGAAATGCGTTACCCGTCTGACCGCTTCAAGCAAATCGGCGCGTTTTACATTGAGCTGTGTGAGAAATTGTCCCGCATAGCTCTTTTCACTCGCGTCCTCGCCTACGCCGCTGGAGCGTACGGCAAACAAATCGCAATTCAATTTATCTGCGAAGCCGTATAATTCGGACGAAAAGCGTCCGTCGCTGAGGTCCGTATCTGCCGTCACGACAAAAAAATCGGGGACAAGACACCCGCTCACCGCGAGCCGTGCAAGCCCCAATGCTTTTCCGCCCACGGCCGAAACGTCCGTCATCTTCGCTTTGTCATACAGGATCATCGGAATTCAAATCATAATAGTTGGTTTCCAGAGAGCAGCCGCCGCATTTTGTACATCCCTCCTGCATCTGCGGGGAAAGCCCTTTCCGGCGGAGGATCCCGCCGACGCGGGCGCTGATCCAAAGCAGCTCATCGGGATCGCAGTTGCCGCGGTCGCGATACAGGCAGTCATCCATCGCCTTAAAGGGAATAATTGTGGGAATAACGCCGATATCCGTGAGTTTTTCGCACTCGTTAACGATATCTTCCTTGGGCTGGATCCCCGCGATCAGGACGCAGGAGATCTTGCCGCGGCCGAACACGCCGACAGCATAGCGATAGCTCTCGTAATAATGCTCATAAGAAATAGACGACTTCCCCGGGCAGATCTCGCGGCGCAACACGGGATCTGCGACCTCGAGGTTCATGATGAGCGAGGAAGCTCCCGCCGCATGCAGCGCGGAAAGGCGCGTGAGATCGCTCGGCGGCGCCATTTCGACGGAAATGGGCGTATCCGTAAAAGTGCGGATCCCCTTGATGATCTCCGTCAGATAATCGCACATATTGTCGGGATTTAAGTATGTACCGCCCCCCAAATTGATGGCGTATTTATCCGTTTTCGCGAAGAGCGCGCGCATTCCCCCGACGACCTCTTCCGCGGGGACGACGCCCTGCTTGTCCGTCGGCTTGATGCTGCAGAACTTACACTTCATGCCCGGACGGTCGTAACAGCATACGAGGGAGGGCCAAAGAGAGATGACGTTGTTGGAGTGCGGACGGGCCAGATCGTCGATCACGGTGTCCGTCTTGGGTAAATCGTCAAACAAGACAATGGGAATGGAATTTCCGCTCTCATCCTCAACGGCAAACCCGTTTCCCCGCTTCCGAAGATGATAGGGCGACCGCCCGCTGAAGCCCTCCGCAACGCTCACGCAGACGTTGCTTCCCGCGATATTTGCGTTGACGGCATGGACAAAGCCCTTGTCGTAGAAATACGGCCGCGCCTTTACAAGTTCCTCGCCGATCTCCCTGTCTACGTTCACGCCGAGGCACAAGAGCCCCGCTTTGATCTGAGCAAGTTTGAAACAATCCATCACCGATCCTCCTTCTCTTTCATGTTCGCCCATTTTCCGAGACGTTTGATTTTTTGTTCCCGCCCGTACTTCACGCGGTCGTATTTGCTGCCGCGGATCAACGTCATATGCTCAAATTTCCCAAACTTGTCCGCGAGATACTCGGTAAAGTTGGAGACTTTGTAATCCGAACAACTGAACAGATCGCAAAAGAGCGTTTTTTCCTTGACGCAATAGTGAAATGCGATGTGGCTCTGGGCAATGAGCACGATCCCCGAAAGAAATTCTTTCGTTTTCAGCACATAGGGACGGCAGATCGGGATCATCCCGATCTGCGGCGGCAAACGGTCGAGCATGTCGAAGATCTGCTCAAACCCGACCTCCGTGTCCTCGACCCGCGCTATAATATGCGGGCCGAACGCGATGGCGCGCTGCCGCCCGTCCCAGATCTTATCGGTATCGATGGTCGTATCCAGAAAGCGTCTCTCCGTTCTGCACGAGCGCTCCGAGGCGACTTCGTAGGAAAACGCATCGCGGAGCAGACTTTTCAGCTTGTCTTCATCGAAATATCCGTCGTAGAGCAAGTCGACAAACACACATCCCCTGCGCGGGAAAGTGTGAATGGTAATATGCCCGCCTTCGAGGATCGTAAAAGCGCTGATCCCGTCGTCATCGCTCTCCTTGGCATAATAATACGGCAAAAGGAAAGGCGGCATCGCGGAGCCCAGATTGAGCTCCGCAACAAGATCGCAAAGTACGGAATTCACGGTGCGCATATCGTCGAGACGATTTTCGTTCCCCCGATATCCGTCTATCATGATGTGGTTCAAAATTTACCTCTTCTGCGCTGCGGCCTTTGCCGCCTTTTGCTTGCCCTTTTCGGCGATGATATCTTCCATTCTGCGCACAAAGCCGCGGGGGATGAGGAACGGATTGATCCACCAGTTCTCGCTCGACCCGTAGCGCAAAGGAATGCAGAAATAGGTCGCCGCGGGGAAATCTTCATCCGTCAGAAGGGTGACGACAAAACCCTGGTCGCGCGTATCGGAGTTCCGTCCCGTGGGCACGGGCACGCGGTATGTGCACTTTTTCAGGTTGTCGCGGTCGACATTTTCACGATAGTAGGTGACAAGATAGGGATAGACGGGGTCGCAGTCTTTGTCGACGAGCGTATCCGCCTTTTTGTACAGCCCTTTTTCGCTGTAATCCTCGTTATAGATGAGGAAGAGGAAGATATCGCTGAAATACCCGAGCCACGACGGGAACGAATCGTCGTGATAGTATTTGAACGACCACTCTTCGAGCATCCTGAAAATCGTTGACTGTTCGCCGTCCGCAAGTGTAATATCCGCAAAGTAGCGCAGTTTCTGTACATCGCAAATGTAATTGCGGGTGATGAGATATTTGAGCCTTTTTGCCTCTTCGCTCACGCTGAAGCCGTTATTCTCGTTGAATTTATTGTACTGCTCGCACATCTTACAGAAGCCGTCGAACGCTTCGCAGAGCGTCTGCTCTTTGATTTCCTCATATTTTTCCGCACCCGCATTCGCAAACGCTTCTCTCATCTTGCGGCTGAATTCTTTGTGTTTTTTGGAACGTTCGTATTCGTCGATATCCCCTCTCGCCTTCTCCGTTTCGAGGTAGGTATCATACTCTTTCTTGACGATGGCATAGCGGTCGAGCGCCGTATAGAAGATCTGCAAAAACAGGAAAATATTGCGAAAGATCGACAAAAGTTCCTTTCTCGCTTCCTCGCATTTGTTGAGATCTACGTCGCTGCTTCTCTGCCAATACTGG
Source organism: uncultured Clostridia bacterium (assembly GCA_947623655.1). Lineage (GTDB taxonomy): Bacteria > Bacillota > Clostridia > Christensenellales > Borkfalkiaceae > Gallimonas. The sequence goes on from CANQHG010000024.1 coordinate 9,258, forward strand.
TCGAGCACTTTGACGCAGGCGAGGATGTTATCGAACTTGAAAGTGAGGCTCTCCTCAAAAGGGTGCATCTCGTTCCTTTCCTGTTTGTCGAAGCCCATTGCCTGCAACACCGTGTGGATCCGCAGCGACAGAAGCCGCGAGAGATAGTTGCGGGGATTTTGGCTGTGTTTTTTCTCGATCCGCGCATTTTCGGCGTCGTATTCCGAACGGAGCGCCGAAGCGTTGTCCGCGCCGAGGCAACGCCATTTGATGTTTTCGAGAAGGGTATCGAAAATGGCCCCATCGTCCCCCTCAAGGATGATTTCAAGAAAATCGCTCGGACCCATTTCCACCAGAAGAAGCGTGATAACGTTGTCCCAATAAATTTCGGGAGCGTCGAAACTCTTTGCGGCCTCGGGCATGATCTTCGGATATCTGCTGCGGCATAGCTCAAAGATCTTCCTCTGTTTGACGGGGGAATTTTTGATCGCGTCGCTGACGACGAGCGCAAATTCGCGGATGTTTTTATAACTGAAAGAAAGGAACCGCCTGACCGCATACACATCGTTATCGAACGCGTATTCGGAGGAGACGGGCGCCTCTTCCACCTCGATCCGCGTCTCCATCTCGCCGTCGAAAGAACGGTATGTGTATTGCAATTTTCCCGTGAACGCCGATGTTTCCGCGAGAATGAAGAGCTGCAAAACGTTGGCGGGCTTGGAACGTTTTTCTCCGCGCATGGAGAGGAGCTGTCTCTCCGTGATCACAAACAGCTCGTTCCCGTCGTATACTTTGTTGGGATAAAGATCGACCCGTTCGTCGAGATCCTCCGCATAGCTGATGCGGAGCGTTTGCTTGCCGCGGTCGTCGGAATCGGACGGATAAGAGATCTGCATACTGTACAAAAACGGGAAAGAGCGGATGAGATGATACAGGAGCCGATTGCAATAGCTGACGGTATATTTTCCCGTTTCCAGCGTTCTGTACGTTGCGTTTTTCAGTGCGTCGCGCACGTCCTGCAAGATAAGGCCGATATTCTCTCCCGCTTGCTTGGTCCCGAAAATGTTTGAAAATTGGTCGCTGATGATGTTGTCTACTTTTTTCAGGCAGACCCACAGCTCCATCAGAGAGAAAATTTGCAGATCGAGCGTGATGTCTTCCTTTCCGAGCGCGCTCAGAAAGAGTTTGCTGAAGCGCGCCCCGCGGAACTCCTTGATGTGTTCGGGCCGGCCCCAGGTATCGTTGTCGTAAAGTTGTTTCCAGCGGGAGAGGACGGTGACGAACGCAAGATTGACCGTGCTCCGCATCACGCTGATGGTGCCCGCTTCTCCGCCCAATTTCTCTTCCGAAAGTCCTTCTACCAACTCTTCGTCGTTTGTCTTGTCTACACGCGACCCGAAGAGGATGGAGCGGACAACGGGATCGGGGACCCTCTCGAGGAGCAGGCGCGTAAATTCGTAGCTGTTCGTAACATCCACGGGTTGCCTTGCGCGATTATAAATGACTTCGTTTACTTCGCTCATATTCCCCCTTACCCCTTACAAATAATTTCCGCAAGTAATTGATACCGCGTTTTCAGGCGTTTTTCCTGTTCGGTGAGCGCGTCGTCGATCTTATAGAGAAGTTCGGCTTCCGTCCATTTGAAACGCTCGATCTCGGGGATACCGTAGACGTCGTCGTCTCCATCGCTATGGATCATGCTGTCGTCGAGGACGTAGCCGAGCGCGCTCCCGCGGCCGATCTCATCCTGAATGTCACCGACGATATCGTATTCGATGCTCTTAAACGCCTCGTTTCTGAAACGCACGAGCCTCTTCCGCGCCTCTAAATAGTTCGGATCGCTCTCGGGAATATTCATGGGAGAAACGGAAGTCGGCAACAAGATGACCCTGCGCTTATGCTCCATCCGGAAATTGCGAAGCCGTTTGGGGATCTTGTTGAGAAGATAATCCCGCGTGCCGATACGGAACTGCGTCGTGGGGCGCATACACATGACCGCACAGTCGATGGACGAAAGGATGCTGAGCGTCGTCTGTTGCACGCCGGAAGCGCAGTCGAAGATCACGGCTTTGGGCTGGTCTTCCTTTTGCATATCTTTCAACGCATGGAGAAGCGTCCGCAGGGGCGGATTGGAAGCATACGTCTGAAACTGTCTGTCCGAAATGGTGTCCGCATTCGGATCGGCGGGGCAAAAAAGCACGCTCCCGTCGTCTTCGAGCCCCAAAAAGTTCCCCACTTTTTTGTAATTTTTGAAGTATTCTTCCTGTTCTACGGGATAGAGACCGTCGCGGATGTTAGCATTCACGCCGTAATCGTCCTCGATGAAAAGATGTTTTGCGGAATACATCATGGGTTCGCCCTGGGCGATCTTGCCGCACAAAAGGCTTGTAAGCCCCATGCTGTCGAGGTCCACGTCGAACACGAGGATGGGTTGGTGAGACGTCGCTCCGAGTTCGTTCGCAAGATAAGGAAGAGTATTGTAACAGGTGGTCGTTCTGCAGGCGCCTCCCTTGTAGGAATTGAAAGACAAAATCAACATAACTTATTTTCTCCTTTGCGTTTTTAATCTTTCTGTTTCAGTTTCGCTTCGAGTTGTTCGATCCTTTTTTCGAGGTCCTCGAGCATTCCCACATCGGGAAGTCTCTCTTCGAGCTTGCCGATTTTGTCTCCGAGCCTCACGATCGCGTCGTTGGCGCCCGTTCTCTTCCGATCGTTGTACATCGTTTTGATGTCGGAATTCCGCTCTGCAACGCTCTTCTGGCGATCCCTTGCCATATTGCGGAAGAGCTCGTCTTCGAGGATCCCGCACAGCGCGGCGGAGAGGATCTCTTGAAGCGCAACGGCGTCTTTGATCTCCCGTTCATATTTGTCTCTGTTCTCGGCATATTGTGAAGACCCTTTCTCGCCGCAATCCGCCCGTATCTCATCCCAGACCTCCCGGACGTCTTCGAAGTCCGCATCGACGGGATCGCGGTCGTACAGTACGTCAAATCTGAAATCTTTGTCCGATTGGTTACGCCACAAGATGTTGAGGAGGGAAAGCGAGGCAAAACGTTTTAAGTATCTCTCTGTCTCCTCTCTGACCCATCCGCGGATCTGATCGCCCATCTCTCTGCTGATACGGGTCATATCGGCTTGGGCGGAGAGGGCGGCGGCATGTTTCGCATTGAGAGCTTCTATCTCTGCCTCGTGATCTCTCCTGAGCTTCTCTTTTTCTTCTTGCAACTCATCGATCCTGTTGTTCTTCTCGCCGATCGCATTGTTTTTGGCGGCTATTTTTTGCTGATATACGCTCTTGATGACGTCGACATTCTGTCTTGTGAACTCAAGCACCAACCGTTTGAGGGAGGAGACGCCGCTCTCTCCGTCTTCGGCGCCCGCTTTCAGAGAGCCATCCTCGTCGTCGATCTTCTCGCCGAATTTGATCGCGTCGAGTTCCTTCTTCAGATTACGGATGGCGACATAACCGACCTCATACTTGTCATAATAATCAAAGTAGTCATAGGCGATGGCTTCGCAGTGACGGGCGGTGGAATTCATATCAACGTTATCTTCATTCCAAAGCCATTCGATCCCTTTATCGACCATGCCTTTGCGTTTTGTGACCTTGATATGTCGCTTGTTTTTAAGTGAAGTATAAAGGTCCCGCATGTCCGCCTGCGGATACTTAGTGAGCGCATTCACGATCATGATCTTGGAAGAGAGCAGCATGGGTCTCAGATAGTTCGCCGCGATGTTCGCCTTATTGAGCTTGGAAATACCGATGTCTTCGACGTCGAGTTCGAGTTTGCTGAACATAAGATAGTCGGTATCGACAATACCGAGCCTTTGGGCGTCGTCGAACTTACGGTACATCACCTGTACCTGATCGATCGCGTCCTTGGTGGCATTCAGATAATCGCGATATTCCGCAAATTCCATGAGCCGTTCGGGGCATTGGGTCTCGAGATACTTTTGCAGAACGCGCGCGGCGCGGTAGTAAATGCGCCATGTCCCGACTCCGAAATTCTTCGACTGCCTTTCTTTGGACTCGCAGAGCATTTTGATATCTCTTTGGAAATCGTTCATTCTTGTTTCGCCCGTTTTCGCGTCCTTTACGGGGTCTCTGTAGCTATCGAGCGTGAGCGCGTAATCGGAGAGCTTCATCATCCCCTTTTCGGCCGCTTTCTCCTCAAATTCCTCATAAACTTGCTGCGCGCGCTTCGCGTCATCCATAAATCTGCGGATGACAAGCTCTTTTTCGTTATAACCGTACATCGTGATCATGGCGACGTAGAGCGGATTGAAAAGCGCGGAAGAACGGTTGCTGCTCGAGATCTGTTCGTAAGTAGTTGAAGTATAGTCGTAGACGATCGCGTTGTCCTCTATGTGCGAGGAAGCATAAAACACATCTTTCCCGTATTTTCCCTTTGTGCGCTCATATACGCTCAGAGCCGTCTTATAGATCGCGCTGACGCATTGGTCGGTCATGAAGCTGGAAGATGTCCCTTGCTTCTTCGCGACATAATCGTCGATCATCTCGAGGAATTCTCTGTCTCCCTTGAGGCCCTCCTGCGTAAAGGCGTCGGCAAAACGGCTGATGGCGTCTACCACAATGTAGGTATCGTTCAGGGTGACTGCGCGGGAACGATTACGATCGAGCGTGACGCCCCAACCGATGAATTTCTCGAGCGATTCGTCGGTCGGATTTGCGTAATTGTAAAATAGCGTCAAAATCTCGGCAAGGACGGAGACCACGCTGTCCAGAAGCCCCGCATTTTCGCCGACGAAATCCTCGTCAGTGAAGAGGTTGATGCGCTTCATGGCACGGCGGAAATAGACGAGCGTCGTCATGACGGTCGCCGCCGACAGCGTTACGGGAACGATCTGCGTCTGCCCGTCTCCCTCTTGCTTGAAGATCTCGAGGCAGTCATCCGCAGCAAGATAGGGCGTTATATCATAGCCGATCCCCTCTGTGACGTGGCGGATAATGCGCGCCAGCCCGCGGATGATCAGATCTTTATCCGTTTTGATGCGTTCGTCGTTATCCTCTTTCGTGATGACAAGATCGGCGCCCTCCCCCGTGATGCGGATCGGGTCCCCCTTGGATTTTGTAAAATCCTCGTCCGTCAACAGATTGCCGAAGTTATAGACGGCAAGCAAAGATTTTACGGTGTTGCAGTAATCGAGAAAGTTATCGTCGACAATACCCGCCCGTTTATTCATCCCGACGAGTCTTTCAAAAAGACTGTCGCGGATGCGGTGGGAGAGACTGCGCTTTTCCCCTTCCCAACTCGTGCTTTCCGCACTGTCGATTCCGAGAATGAATTTTTCGATCGAAGACAACTGCTCCATCTTATTCTCTTGTGTCATCATTTCACCTCTTCCGGTTGAATATTATCAAACGCCTCCGACGCCTGCGGAGGCAATTTTCCATAAAAAATCGCCTTTTTCAGGGAGAAACAGCCGCTGAACGCGCCTTCTCCCACGCTCTCCACGCTCTTGGGGAACTCCAACTTTTCAACATTGTAGCAATCGCGGAAAGCATTCGCGCCGATATGGACAAGCCCCTCGGGGAAGACGATCTCCTTTGCCTCGTTGCATACAAAGGCGCGGCAGGCAACAGTTAGCGTTCCCTCGGGAAGTTCCAGAACCTCCCCCGCGCATTCGCCTCCGAGCGCAACGCCGTTCAACACTTTTATCCCTTTCAAGGCGCCCATCACGGGCGTACGGTCGAAAGCGCTGCGGTCGCACGAGCGCACGCCCGCCATCCCCTCGACGGCGAAAAGCGTGCTACAGCCGAAAAACGCCCGCTTGCCGATGCGGCGGACCGACGGCGGGATCATCACCTTGGCAAGCGTCCCGTTTCCCTTGAACGCATCCTCGGCGATCTCCTCTGTGAAAGACGGGATCGTGACGGTCGGGTCGCTCCCCAGATAGGTCTTCAGAACATTTTCTTCATACACAAAATCGTGAGGATCATTCTCAAATTCGTCGAGCTCCGTCGAAAGATAAGATCTTACTTTTTCGAAAGCCTCCTCTTCGGAAGCGTATTTATAGAGCATAACCGCCTGATTGAGGTTGCTGCCGAGTAAATAATCCACAGTACCCGGGGGCAAGTGAAAGATATAATCGTCGAGAGCCAGAATAATGAGTTTCTTGCCGTTTTTGGTCTCTCTGCGCATGAGCGCGACTTCGCCTTTGACTTCGTACGAAGATTTTGCGAGCGACCGCTCGCTCGCAACGAGAATGTACGCGGACGCGCCATGCAGTTTGACGCTCAACTGATCCGTCCATTCGCCCGCACCCAGCTGCGCATCATACCAGACGCCGAGCTTATGCGAAGAAAGATAACTGTACAGCCGATTAGTGACGCCCAGATCGGGCTCTTCGTTTTTGTGGCTGATGAAAGCATACTTCATCCCCGACTCCATTTGTCTGTTCTCCTCGTCCCTTTCGGAATTAATTAACATGATTATAACATATTTCGACAATCTTTTCAACTGTCGTTTGTAGATTTGTAAAAAATATCTTTAAAAAATACAGACAAAAATAAAAAAATCGCTCTCCGTCCCGCGGAATTGCGATAAAAATCTCAAGCTGTGAAGTCCCGGGAAGCTCAAAATCCGCCGCTTCCGCAGCAAAGATTTGACTTTTTTCTTTCAAAGACGTTAACAAAAAAGGCGGGAAGCGGTATTCGTCCGAAAAATCGGCAGACCGTATTCCGAAGGGCGCACGGGGAATGGCCGTTTTTTTGAACCGTCTATTGAAATTGCGCACGGGGACGGGTATAATATTCCCCAAGGAGAGGCCTATGAACAAATTCGCAAAATTTACGGCGCTTGCCCTGTCCGCCGCGCTGTCGCTGTCTTTTGCGGCATGCGGAAAACCGCATGAACATGTCTGGAGCGACTGGATCTATTCCGACGAAACCGAGCACTACAGAATGTGCCTGGCAAGCGGGTGCACCTCGCCGCGGGCGACCGAAACGGAGCCGCACAGCGGTCTTCCCTGCGAAAAATGCGCCGCGTTCAAGGCAGCGGCATTTCACCGCAACGGCGGCGGAGATCAGGCCCATGAGAGTTTTGTCGCCGAAGCGAACACATGGTTCCGCGAACAGGCCGCAAAAAACAACTTTCTCTACGAGGAGACGGACGATTGGTCGCTCTTAAACGACGCATATCTCGAAGATATCGACGCCGTTCTCTTTCTCGATACCCGCCCCGAGGACGAGGATGGACGGCAGGCGTTCGAACGGTATATGGAAAACGGCGGCGTGTGGCTGGGGTTTCATTTCTGCGCCTTTGCCATGGACGGCTCCATGTACGATCAGGATTGGGATTGGTATCACGAGACCTTTCTCGGCGCGGGACAATATGCCGACAACACATGGGCGCCGACCGAAGAGCTCATCAAAGTGGAGACGCACGCTCTTCCCGCAACCGAAAATCTGCCCGATACTTTCCTCTCGGCGCCCTGCGAATGGTACAGTTGGGAACACGACTTGCGCCAAAATCCCGATATCACCGTTTTGGCTTCCCTCGACGCCTCCACGTTCCCCGTCGGGGACAACCCCGGGGAGATCTGGTATGAGGGCGATTATCCCGTGATCTGGACAAACAACAACTACAAGATGCTCTATTTCAACATGGGGCACAATCTTGTGCAATACGGCCAGCCGTACAGAGATCTTTCGCATACGTTCGACTGCGAAGCACTCTGCACGCTCGTCCTCGACGGTCTCTTTTCGATGACGGACGCGTGAACATACCCGAAAAAAGCTTAAAAACCCGCAATATGCGGGTTTTTTCATTCGCTGTCGCCGTAAAGATCGCGGAATTGTTCCTTGGTGAGAAAGACGCTGCGGGGGGAGATCCCGCTGAAAGGACTGATATATCCGAGCGATTCCATCCAGTCGATGATCTTCCCCGCGTGATTATAGCCGATCTGGAACGTCCTCTGCACGAAAGAGACGCTGGCATTGCCCGTCCGCACGACCTCGGCGAGGGCGTCCGTATAGAGCTTCGAGGGCGGTTCGGGGCGGGTGATCTCGGCGGGCGGTTCGGCTACGGCGAAGCGGGCGGAAGGTCTCTCAAAGCGGGCCGCCGCACGCCCGATCGCGTCTGCGGAAGAGGCTCCGTCCATTGCCTGCAATCGGACGGAGGTATCCCCGTCGAGATAATAGGCGTCTCCGCCGCCCACGAGCATCTCCGACGCGGGACAGAGCGGGAGATACGATAAAGTCCAAAACTCCAGAAGATCGCTCGGCCGCTTGCCGGTGCGGAAGCACAATTTTGCGCCGAAGAGCCGTATGACGTCCTCGGAAAGAGCACTTTCGTTTTCGTCGGCAGACAAGACGATGCGGACGCCGACCTTTCCCCTCTTTGCGGCAATCTCCGAAAGGGCGGCGCAGAACTTTTCCCGTTCTTTCTCGTCCATATCGGGCAACCCGTTGATAAAGAGGAGAATGTTGGGCGCTTGTTCTTCCCGCTTTTCCTCTCCGATGAGCGATTTTACGACTTCGAACATTCTGAAAAGGCCGTCCTTTGTCGTCACGGCGCTCACCGTATAGCTGTGCGGCAACTGTTCGAAAGGAACAAAATCGGCATGTCTGAACGCGGCGAAGAAGACGCGCAGTTTTTCGGGCGGATATCTGAGCGCGAGCGAGGAGACGGCGGCATGCAAAAATCCGTCGGCCGCCGTCGTACGGTCTCCCGTGACGAGGAGATCGCGGCGGCTGAGGTCGCAGAACACGTCTTCGCCCTCAAACGTCTTGCCGATCGGGACATGCACGCCGTGTTTTCTCGGATATTTCGCGGTTTTCAAAAACGCCGGACAAGACAGCGGCTGTCGGAGTTTTACGGGGAGAGGCACAATGAGTTTCAGCATGAGCTCCTCCGCCCGTTCGTCCGCGCCCGCATGGTTGAAGAGCCCCGCACCGAAGTGGCAGACGAGTTTTTGCATTTTTGCGAAGTCCGCCACAGTCTGCGCTTTGAAGACGAAAGTTGCGGAGGAATATCCCGCATAGATGCCGCACAGCGCCGCGTTGACGCGTTTAGAAGACAACACCGTCTCGTAAACGTTCTTCACCGCCCAGAGCGCGGTCAGTACGTCGCGGTCTTTGCGCTGCTCTTCGCAGAGATACGTCACGAGCCCCCTGTTGTCCGTCACGGGCGGGAAAGGAGTTGCCGATCTCTCGATGACGGGCAGTACGAGGGCGAGCTCCTGCTTTGTCAGCCGCTCGTAGGCGCCGTCCGTCTCCGCTTTGAGCTGTTCGATGAGTGCGTCGATCGCAGCGTCGTCGCTTTCCCCGCCGCTCTCCGTGCTCCCCTCTTCGGCCTCTTCGCCGTCTTCGTCATCGATCTCTTCGACCTCGGGCTCTTCGTCGCCGATAAAGTCTTCGTCGTCATCGTCCTGCAAAAGGTCGGTCATCCCGAGTTTGCGCAACATATCGTCGAATTCGTCGTCATCGTCATCCTCATCCTCATCGTCTTCGGCGTAGGCGAGAAAGGCGCGAAGCGTATCGGGATCGTTTCGTCCCCCGTCGTAGAGTCCGTCGAAGATCTCCTTGGCCGCGGGGACGTTGCGCAACGGTCTTTTGGCAAAATACGGCGGGATCTCCCTCCTCTCATGATGCTCGGCGACGTCCGCGGAAGCGGGCTCGCCCGCCTTGTCCGTCACGACGAAATCGAGCCCCGCGTCGTAGCGGAGAAGGCCGTGCGCGATCATGTCGTCCACGACCGAACGGACGGTGCGGTAGTCGGCAGAGAACTTTTCCTGCAAAGAGGGAATGGTCACGCGCTTGGCCTCTGTAATGTATTTCCGCAGTTCCTTTTTGATGCTCATTTTTTCTCCTCGGGATCTTCATAGATATATTTCTTGTCGAAGGGGTCGATGTTGCCGACGTACGCCTTGTCGTCGAGGATCGGGGTCTCGGAAAATTCTGCACATTCGTAGTAACGTTCGAGCTTGGAAAGGAGCACGTAACCGCAGTTCGCCTCGGTGATGATACACTCGCCCTCCGAGAAGCGGGCCAGCCTGCTCACGGGTATGAGCGGGATCGTATCGATCTGATAGTTGTTGATGTCGTAGCTGTTGCCGTTGAGCGCCGAGAGCGGAGAAAGGCGCGTGATCTTTCCGCACTCCTTGGAAAATTTTTCGAGCGTCACGGAGTCGTTCGAGCCCATAAAGATGTGCATATTGAGGTTTTCGACGACGATCGCGGCAACGGCGTCCCCGTAGACGCTGTTGAGCTGGGCGTACGACTGCATGATGAGGATAAAGAAGATATTTCTGCCCGCGCAGGCGGAGATGGTCGTCTCGAAGCCGCTCATGGCGGGGAAGTTGCCGAACTCGTCGAGCACGAAATAGAACGGGATCTTGCGCTTGCCGTCGGGCTGGGCGTTCGCGTGTTCGATGAGGAGGCGGTAGGCGTCCTGAATGAAGAGGCTGATGACTTTGTAGTGCACCTTGAGCTCGTCGCGGTAGCAGATGAACACGGCGACGGGCTTGTCCCCCGTGAGAACGCTCATTTCAAAGGAGTTGGCGCTCGTCACGAGCCGCATCGCCGTCTCGCGGAAGACGGCCATTTTGGAGCTGAAGATGCTCACGATGCACTGCCGCGTGGTCGCGGCGGCCGAGGGGAGCGTGGAAGCGGCGATCTGTTTTGCGCGGGAAGAGGCGGGACGGTCCGAAAAATAGTCGGGGAAAGAGCCGTTGAGCTCGTTCATGAGCGTGACGACCGTGCCGAAAGAGAACGTGTCTTCCGTGATTTGTTTCCGCTTCTGTTTTTTCGCGAAATCTTCGTCGCTGTCTTCGAGCATCGCCCACAGTATGGCCTTGAGGAGCTCTCGCGCGCTGTCTTCCCAATACGGTTCCCTCTTGTCTTCGGTGGGACACACCATTGTGGCGATGGAGTCGATGTCGTTGCCGACTTCTTCCATCAACAGTCTTATCCAGCGGCTCACCGCGTCGTCGAGCTCGCGCTGGTCGTCGTAAATGATGCCGTGGAATTTGTTTCTCGGGCCGTAGACCGTTCCGACGAACTCCACTTCGTCGTACACGCTGAAGATAGATCTGTATTTGCGGAAAATGGACGTGAGCGGGTTCCAGCACTCGGAGTGCATGTAGTCTCTGAAATTGAGCAGGAGCACTTCATACCCCTCTTTTTTGAGCACGGCGGAAGTCCGACGGTAGATCTCCCCCTTGGGGTCGGAAATGACCATGCTCTTCTTGTTTTTGGCCCGCGCAAAGGAGACAACGGTGGGAATGACGTAGGAAGTCGTTTTCCCGAGGCGGGTGGAAGCGATGACGCCGACATGGTTTTCTTTCTCCGAATAGGTCTGGAGGAGCCTGCCGCCGACGTATCTGTTCACCTTGAGCACGCCCGTCACCTCCCTGTCGGGAAGCTCGTCGAACCAGACGCTGTTCGGGAAAGTCTCCCCGACGTCTTCATAGTGCACATAGGCGGTGTTTTCGTAGTTTTTCAAAAGTTCGCTGATGATATCTTTACTCATGGAAATTACCTCCGAATCCATAGTTTGTCTGGCGCTTGTCGCAGACGAGACGGTAGTACGACCGCACGAGCTCCTCCGTCAGCTCGAACACGGTCTTGCGGTGTTCGCGGACGGCGGCGTCGAGGATCTTCTCCATCTCGTCGGGCGTGTAGTCGGCAAGTTTTTCGGGAACGGCGGGCGCCATCGCTACGTTCTCCGCCCCGTACGCGCCGATCTTCTCGCAGAAGATCTCAACGGGAAGACGCAGCCTCTCTTCCTGCGTCAGGGGAGAGACGCGCACGACGTCGCACACGTCTTCGAGACGCGCCTCGGCCTCTCCGTCGCAGAAGCAGACGGGCAAAATGGGCGAGAGGTCGATGGAGATCCCTGGGTGAACGAGGTGAAACCGCCTGCGCTTTGCCGTTCTCAGGAAGTTTTTAACGGTCTCGAGCGCCGCTTCGCGGATCTCCCCGCGGAAAAAGAGAAGATAGACGTTGAAGCGGTCTTCCGCGCATTCGCGCACGAACACATTGTGTTTGGTGGGCTCAAGATCGTAATTGGCGAGGTCTGCGACCTCGATGCGGCAGACGTTCGCCCCGGGGAAGGCGCGCCTGAACGCCGAGGCGTAGCGCTCGGTCATGTACTCGCTGTCCGAAGAGAGGCACAGGGGCCGATAGCCGTCGATGCCGCGAAGATCGTAGTTTTCGGCGCGGGCGATGAGGCCTGCGGTCTCCTCGGCCGCGAGCGGACGCGCGGACCTGAGCTGTTCGCCGCAGAACGTTGCGGGGAGATAGGAGAGCTTCAAGGGCAAAGCGCTCGCTTCCATAAAGAGTTCTTTATTGGGAGAGAGCACTACGGCTTCCTTATCTTTGTCGTCCACAGCCTCGCTGTAGATGAGGCGGGTATATGCCTTGGAGTATAACTCCCGCCGCACGGTGCTGTTCTGCGCAAAGGCCTTTTCGAGAAGAAAATGATCTTTCCCCTCCTCCCTTTCCGCCTTTCCGTAGACGTTTTCGACGAGCTTCGCAACGTCGGAACGCCCGTCGCGGAAAAGTCTGTCTTCAAGCGCCGCACGGTAGCGGCCGCCGTTTTCAAGCCCGTAGTAGAGCGCAGCGAACAATCCCCCGACGCTGTTCCAATCGGCGGCTTTTCTGATGTCCTGCGCGCCGCCCGTCTCGTCTTTGCCCAAGACGATCCCCTCGCGGAGAAGGATCCCGCGCACGACGAGGATATGGACCCAGCACCTGTCGGCCGCGGTACGCAAATTCTCACAGGCTACGGTCTGCACGGTGACGGAGAGGGGCAGCCTGCACTTTTCCGCAAGCGCGAGCGCGCTCCCCTTGATATCGATGAGTTGGCCGACGGCGGGATCCTCTTCTGGCCCGTCCTGCCGCAGATCGTGGTATTGCTTGAGCCTGCGATACTGCATGTAACGCTGTTCGCTCGTCAGGGCCGCAAGCTCTTCACTCTGCACGAGCTCTCTCAGGCGCTTTCTCTCTGCGCCGTCCAGGAGAAAGATGCGCGCAAATGCTTCGAAGAGCGTGCGCTTGTCCTCGCAGAAACGGCCGACGGCGGCTTCTGCAAGAAAGTAGGTGTGCAACATGGTTTCCGTAAGATACTCAAACATCTTTTTTCCTCCTTGTATTTCTGTATCTTTCACTTTTATAATAACACGTTCTCGCTCCCGTCAAAACCGCATATTCTTGTAAAATATACGTATTTTTGTATCATTATACAGGAATTTTGTAATTTTTATAAAAAACGAGAGAAAAATAAAAAGCTGCCCCTTCATGGGAAGAGACAGCTCGCTTTTCCGTATTCAGGGTGTTTTTTAAGTTGTAAAAACGAGGAGATCGAAAAGATCTACGCCCGCGATATCGCTGTAGAATAAAAGGTCTTCCATGGGGACGGGAGTTTTTGCGCTCTCCCAATTTGCAACGACGCTCTCCGAGACGTTGAAAACGTCGGCGAGTTCTTTACGTGAAATATTTGAATCCATCTCGAAGCGGCAATTTGCGCAATTTCCGCCGCAATCTCCTTTTCCGGCATTGTGGAAACGGCAGACGAAGCGCCTGAGAGCAAGATTATCCGCCCGCAGCAGCTCGAGAACTTTTCCCGTCTTCGCCCAATCGATATTTCTGCGCGTAAGTACCGTTTCCAAAACTTAAGTCTCCCTTATAGATAAAATAATGTCGAATTATAGCACATCCGCAGGAAAACGTCTATGGTATACAATATGTTGAGTAACAATTTTTTTGAACGGGTGCGGAGGCGGCCTCCTCCCGCCCGCGGAGCGAAGATTATATGTGAAAATGCTTGATAATTCTCATGCGATTTGATAAAATATAAATGTTGTCCCGACTTCAAAGAGGCTGTGCATGAAGCTGAAAACAAAACGGAAGATGAGTATATGGCGGTATCTCACGCTGGGATATCTCGCCGTGATCCTTTCGGGGAGCATTCTGCTCGTGCTGCCCTTTGCGGCACGGGACGGTTCCACGTCTTATATCAACGCGCTCTTTACGGCGACTTCCGCCGCATGCGTGACGGGGCTCGTCCCTTTCGATACGTTTACGCACTGGACGCTCTTCGGCCAGATCGTCATTCTCATTCTCATCCAGCTCGGCGGGCTCGGCTTTACGACGTTCGTCTCCATTCTCTTCATCATGCTCAAACGCGGCTTTGGGCTGTATGAGCGGAGCGCCGTGATCCGCTCGCTCGGCGGGAACAATCTCGCGGGCGTGAAAACGCTCGTAAAATATATCGTCGTCGGCACGTTTGCGATCGAGTTCGTCGGCGCGGGGCTCTTGTCCATCCGCTTCATTCCCGATTTCGGGGCGCTCAAAGGCATTTATTTTGCGATCTTTCATGCCGTCTCCGCGTTCTGCAACGCGGGGTTCGATCTCATGGGCGAAGCGGGCTCTCTCTCGGCGTACGCTTCCGATCCCCTCGTCGTCCTCACGATCTGTTCCCTCATCTTTATCGGGGGGCTGGGGTTCTGCGTCTGGGGAGATATCATCAACTGCAAGGCCAATCCCAAAAAATTCCAATTCTATACAAAATTTATCCTGCTGTGCAGCGTGATCTTGCTCGTCCTCTCCACGGGGCTCTTTCTCCTCTTCGACTGGGACAAGGGCTTTGCCGACAAGAGCTGGGGCGGAAAGATCTTGTGTGCGCTCTTCGGCGCAACGACGGCGCGGACGGCGGGTTTCTACACGGTGGACTACACCGCCCTCTCGGAGAGCGGATACATTCTCACCGTCATCCTCATGTTTATCGGCGGTTGCTCGGGCTCGACGGCGGGCGGCATCAAAGTCGGCACGTTTGCCGTAATGATCATGGGTATGCTTTCGGCTCTCCGCGGGAAACAGGACATCAACATCGGCAAACGCCGCGTCGACATGTCCCAGCTCCATCAGGCGCTTGCGATCTTCACGGCCTATCTCACGATCATTCTCGTGGCCATCATGACGATCTGCGCGATCGAGCCGTTCGGGTTCAAAGAGATCTTGTTTGAAACGGTCTCGGCACTCGGAACGGTGGGGCTCAGCCTGTCGCTCACGCCCTATCTCCACATTGCGTCCAAGCTCATTCTCATCTTCCTGATGTTTGCGGGAAGAGCGGGCGTTTTAACGATCGCGATGGCGCTCGGGCGTAAAAATAAGACGGAAGCGCAGATCAAGCGCCCCGTGGAAATGATCTTTATCGGTTAAAATTCCTCGGCCGTATGCCAAGGAAAAGGGGAAAAATATGTTATCGGTATTGCTTATCGGAATGGGAAAATTCGGGCGGGAACTCGGCGAGAGACTGCTCGGCATGGGCGACGAAGTGATGATCGTCGATAAAAACGAGGACGTTGTAAACGCCCTCGCTCCCCGCTACACGAACGCCCTTATCATGAACTGCATGGTCATCGAAAACCTGCGTTCCATGGATATCCCCTCTTTCGACGTCTGCGTCGTTGCGATCGGCGACGACTTTCAGGCTTCGCTCGAGATCACGTCCAATTTAAAGGACCTCGGGGCGAAGAGAGTCGTCTCCAAGGCCTCGACGGAGATCCAGCGGAAATTTTTGACGCGTGCGGGCGCGGACGAAGTTATTTATCCCGATAAAGACGTCGCCGAAAAACTCGCCGTCACGCTCAATTCCGCAAACGTCATCAACTTCATCGAGCTGGATGGGGAACACTCCATTTTCGAGATCGAAACGCCCAAAAAATGGCTGAGGAAAAAGCTCATCGACGTCAATCCCCGCGCCAAATACGGCATGAACATCCTCACCGTCAAAAAGGGAAACGCCGTCATTTCTTCCATCGACGGGAATTACGTCTTCGAAGAGGGCGACCTCATCGTCGTGTTCGGCAACACGGAGACGATTTTAAGATTTACGAACAAACAACGCTGAGCTTTGCCTGCGGACAGCGGGAAAGAAATAAAAAACATCGGGGGGAATGATGAAAAAGAAAATGTTTGCGCTTGCCCTTGCGGCAGTGCTGTCTCTCGTCGTGTGCGCCGCGGGATGCGATCAGCCGGACAACACCGACGAGAACGGAGATACGAACGTGGAACAAAACAAGGACGACACCGACGTGAAGCCCGAGGAGAGAAAGCTCCGCGAGCTCCCCGCGGATTTTAAGTATGATATCCGTGAAGAAGAGTATAAAGTAACTTACGGCGGATGCGAGATCTACGGCAAGCTCTGGGAACCCGACGAGGCGGGGAAATTTCCTCTCGTCATTTTCAGCCACGGCTTCAACGGACACTATACCGATTTCCGCGACGAGTGCAAACGGCTCGCCGAGCGCGGATACGTCGCCTATGCGTTCGACTTCTGCGGCGCACAGAGCGGCGGCAAGAGTACGGGAAGAACGGAGGATGAGTACACGCCCATGACGATGAAAGAAGATCTCATCGCGGTCATCGAAGAGCTCAAGACGCTCTACGAAGTGGACAGCACGCAGATCTTCCTCTGGGGCGGCAGTCAGGGCGGCTTTGTGACGGCGCTCGCGGCGGCGGATCAAAGGGTGAAAGACTCCCTTTCGGCGATCGCGCTCTACTTCCCCGCCTTCAACATTCCCGACGATTGGCACGGGAAAGAGGGAAAACAATCCCTCATGGGTTACTGGATCGGCGCGGATTATGTTCTTTCGGTGCAGGACCTCGACCCCTATGCCGTCATCGGCGATTTCAAAAAGGACGTCTGTATCGTCTGGGGAGACAAAGACGAGCTCGTGGCGAAGAAATATATCGACAAGGCCGTTGAGACGTACGGCGCAGACAGGGCCGAGCTCACCGTGATCGAGGGCGCGGGACACGGGTTCGGCGGCACGGCGCTCAAGACTGCGATCGATACCGTTCTTGCCTTTTTGGAAGCGAGAACATTTGAGTAAAAGTTACATAGAAACGGGCGCCGCGGCAGTTTGCCGCGGCGCATTTGATTTTTAAATTATGGGGGTGCGATTGAAGATGACACCCCCTCAGTCGCACAAGGGCGTGCGACAGCTCCCCCTCGAGGGGCAGCCGAGAGTAAGCCTCCCCCGCAGGGGGGAGGGTTTTGGAAAACGGGCCCACCTCAGTCACCTGCGGTGACAGCTCCTCCTAAGGAGGAGCCTCAACGCCCCCTCCCGAGGAGGGGGATATGGGGGTGGGCGGCGACAAAAGTAAGCCTCCCCCGCAGGGGGGAGGGTTTTGGAAAACAGGCCCACCTCAGTCACCTGCGGTGACAGCTCCTCCTAAGGAGGAGCCTCGACGCCCCCTCCCGAGGAGGGGGATATG
>CANQHG010000025.1 GCA_947623655.1 uncultured Clostridia bacterium
GGAACAATTTGCGGATAGATATTTGTGTAAACCTCATCGCCATGACGGAAGATCCCTATGTATTTTTCGTTTACGATGCTGGTTATATGCTTTTCTCGCAAACCGCTGTCTGCGCACGACAAGATTTCTCCACCGCCGCAAACAGTTATCGTCCACGAATACTTTTAAGGCATCCTCATTTTCAAACAGTGGGCGCATATCGTTGAGGATCGCCTGTTTGCGTTCCCTCGGTTTCAGATAGAGATACTTCTCGTAAAGTTCATCAAAGATCTGCTTGCGCGTCGTATGTCTAATGATCCTCTTCGGCTCGTCTGTGCTTTCAGGCGGGCTGTTTTCATGCGCCTCGGCTACTTCCTCAACTGTCATTTGCTTCGGCGTTGAGGGCGGTTTTTCCTCACCGCGAGAGGGCGGCTCCAATGAGAGCTTGCCATCCTCAATAGATACTGCAATGACCTGTTCCCTGTGCTTTCTGCGGCGGGCACGGTTGGTGGTATGCGGGGTGGCGATATAGTTGCTGCCGTCGAAGCGGACTTTGCAGTTGGGATACCAAACCGCAATGCCGTCCTCGTCAAGTTCCCCGATACTGTCACCGGGTTGTTGTCTTTTCATAGATCCTCCTTTGAAATGATTGCAGACGCTCCCGCCGCAGAAAGTTCCCACACCTCCTTGATTTATTTTTTGCAGCCATAGACGGGCGGGAGTGCCTGTCACAATACGAATAGATTTTTTCACCGGCAGGACACGAAAAAAGTGCGAAGTTTTTTTCTTCGCACTTTTTTCTTATGCCTTCATCGCGGACATGGTATGGGGGTTTTATGTCAAATCACTTGCGTTAGGCGGAATTGACTTCCGCCGTGCGCGACACAATTTGCGCGACACTTCGCGCTTCTTGTCCGATGAAACAAACGAGAGGACACAAAAGTTAAATCGTAACCGCTCATTTCTTCACGGAATTTCTTTTCCCAAAAGAAATTCGTGAATTTATTTGGTTGTAAAGTCTCCCACGATGAAATATTGCTCTGCATGGTCGTCGTCCAATTCCCGTGAAACCTGAATAATGTTCTCATAGAACCAATTAAAGATGCCGAACATCTCTTCCGTTTCCCCGTCCGAGACCGTGACGACGGGATTTTCTTCCAGCCCGCCGAACTCTATCAAAAGCGGATTGCCATACAGCGATATTTTTTCGGAGCGGCCGAGCGGAAAGAGCGGAAATTTGATACTCCCGTCTTTGGAGAAGAGAAAGTGTTTGAGCTTCTCTTTTTCTCCCTGCCAATAACTGTACCGCAAGACAATGAACTTGACGTTTTCGGGGGTAGTGACCGGAAGGTCGTTCTCCACCAGATAGTCGTGCCTTGCCTTCCGTTGTTCAAACTTCGCTTCGCAGAGCGGATAGTTGTTATGCCAAACTTTATTGTGGGCGAAGGAATACACTTTCCAATTCCAATCACGGATACCGACGTCGTGTTTTGTATCATAGAGAAGTTTTAACGTCAGCCCCGAACCGTACTTCTCACAAGGCGGCCCGATATAGCGATAGGCATTGCACCGCTGCGCCCCGCTTTTTGATTTCCTCGGAATGATCTCAATAAGTTTTTCTCTCTCCAACCGCCTTAATACTGTCTGCACCGTCCTGTCCGAAACGCCCAGCAGATGAGAAAGAACGGGAATGCGGAACGTCCTGCCGTTGCACTCTATCACGGTATTGATGATGATTTCCCTGCGCTCGGCGGGGGTAGGCTTGCGGACAAAGAACTCGTGTTCGTCGCCGTCCACCATATAATGCGGGTTTTTGATACGGATAAAACCGTACCCGTTGCGCCTGATATTCTCCCACGGAAACTCGCTCGCTTCTTCGATGTCATCATCGTAATATTTTGCCAAAAACAAACTATTGCTCATGCTACGATTATACCGCGTTCCCATACAAAAAGCAAGCAAATACAAACAGATGTTCGTATTTTATCTCATTTTTTCTTTATGCCTACAATTTTTCTCTTTCTTTCGGCGTTTGGTGATAAACGGAAAGCCACCTGTCGTCAAGTGTAAAATGCACTCCCATTCGGTCGCCCTTGACGGCAGGTGAGCCGTATTCTCTGATGATACTTTCATTCTGCCATGCCTTGCACAATTCATAAAACCGTCATTGTCTTTCCGTTTGGGGTTGGGTGCGCCGAAAGGCGAGAAAAACAGCTCGGAGGAAAAGAAAATGAGCAAAGTATTGGATTACGGTGTTCTCCGCGAGAAGATCTCAAAGGAAAATGTGCTTGATATGGCAGAACTCATTGCAGTCCTTGAAACGCAGTATCTCATCGGATATATGGGAACGCGGATGCAGAGATTGTACCGTGATGTCTATGTAGATATCAAGCATAAAAGCGACATCCGCCATGTATTCAGTGACGGCTATGACTTGGTGCAGGAAGGCGCGTTATTCCTCTGCGAACATTACGGAAAGCATTTGAGTGATGTTATCGGCTATACCAAGAAAGGAAAGAAGATCACCGTTCAGATCGCCTGTACCAAGAGAATGATGAAACTTATCAACCGCAAGACGAGCGATTACTACCGCAGCGTGAGCCTCGAAGCGTTGACATCTGTCAGCGAACCTTCCATAGAGATACAGGAAGAAACGGAACGGGACTATACCGCAGCGGACAGCATCGTTGAGAACTTAAATCTCACGGATAACATGAAAACCGCGCTTGAATGCCGCATGGCGGGGTTGAGCTTCTCGGAGATCGGCAGGATACTTGAAAGAGCGCAATAGTGTCCATAAAATAAAACAGCAACTGCTGTTTTCATCTTATTTCCTCCTTGTTAAAATGTCAGCGAAATATTCCGAAACAAAGAAATATTCATAGCAATTTGTTCCGAAAGTTCCGTCTGCGAAGTACAATTTCACGTCGTGCTGCTGCAATTTTTTGGCGATGCGGTAAAACTGCTCCTGAGCGCGTTCGATACGGTCATACGAGGATACGATGATAGCGTGGATATTCCCCTCCTCGCATTCCCGCAAAAGCTCTTCCCGTCTGCTTCTCGTGTGTAAATCTGCATACACCCCAACGATCTCCAAACCGGCACGCTCGGCAAATCCCCGACACTTGTCGATCTGGACCTGAAGTGCCTGCTTCCCCGTCACGCAATTCTTGTAAGCGTAAACAACTGCTTTTTCCATCCTACAAACCTCCTAAAATTCTTATAATAATTTTTCCTTTCGGCAAGGGCGACCCAAAACGAAAACGCAAGGGTCTTGATTTTTATGTCTATTCACTTCCTTTTCGGAGAGGGCGGTGAGGCTGTCAATCCTTTTCCTTTTTGTCATTTGCAGCAGAACCGTGCATTTTACCCTCGTAGAAAAGTGCGGTTTCGTTTAAGCTCCGCAGACGAAAGGAAAAATGTTATGATTCTTCGTTCATCAACTCTAAAATTTCAAAGTACAAAGCCCTACACAAAGCGTCAAATTCGCTCTGTGTCAGGTCCTGTACCGCAGGTTCCCCGATGATTTTCACTTCGAAGTCGTCTTTCATGAGACCTCCTCCTGCCGATACCTCTTTAAGCACAATGCCCCTACGGGAGAGTCTAAGAACTTTTGCAATCTTCTCACTGCGGCATGATAAAGCTCCCATACTCTGCACCTGCACAGTCCCAATTTTTCCGCGATTTCGGTGAAAGAGAGACTTTCTGTAACGTACGCCACGAATACAGCACGTTGCCGCTCCGTCAGAGAACGCAGTGCGATATCCACGATTTTCCTATGATCCTCATGGACCACGGCATGAAAGGGGTCTCCGTTAATACTTTCGAAGCCATGTCCGTCCTCGAGGATCGCATCAAGGGAAACACAGTGATCGTTTTCGCGCCGTTCCAAATTTCTGGCATTATATTCCTCGGTCGCGTATTCTTCGATGAGCTTCGGGTCGCCATACTTCTGTAAAAGAGCATAGGTGCGGTCGTCTAAATAGACTTTCACGATTTTCCGTTTGCCCTTTGGCGTTGTGATGGGTGTAATAAGTTTTTTCATGATAGAACCTCCGATTTTTTGATTTCTGTTTTGAAAGTTGCGATCGGGGCTCTGAGCACAAAAAAAGACCCGACCGCGAGTGATAAAATCCTCGCGATCGGGTCTATGTCCGCAAAATAAAAGCCAGCGAATAGACTTCTCCCTAAAAGGATTTTATCTATTCGCCGGCTTCTTCACGATGCTCCGTCGAGTTCAAACCTTACGAATGTCAGCAAGAATCAGCAACGGCCCATTCTTGCCCCTATGAAATTGTCCATGGCCTCACTGTTGAGGCGGCTTGTCCCGTTGCGGTTTCGGTCGAATGAGAAGCTCGTTGCCCTTCAGAATGGCAAGCGCAGCCTCGCCGCATTTCGGGCATTCGATTTCAAATTCGGCTTGTGTCGCCGATTCTGCCTTACAAAGGCGACGTCCGCAGTTTCCGCACATTACATACCTCATCTTTATACCTCCTGATACAATGTATGCGTCTGTGTTGAAACTTGAATTTCCTAATACACGAGCTCGTGCGGTGTCGCCTGTAACATAAACGGCGCAGAAACCACTCTCAAAATGGATTCTATTCAATGTCAAGGAGCATCCATTGTAAACATTGAAAGTATTATAATGAGACGCGCTGCTGTTTCCGACGATACCACCCGTTGCGGGTTGACTATTTATGATCGTAAGTATGATTTCTGACCCTTCTACGGGATATACCAGATATGACGCGTTGGTTGCAGAATCAAATGTCAAAGTATGCTCGACAAAAAAACACGGCTTCCCCTGCGACAATATCATTCCGCAAAAGGAAGCCATTGAAAAAATGGTACTTGACAGAACCGTTGAAGTATTGGGCGACCGCAAAAATCTCGCTTTGATCGCGGAAGCCGTTATGACCGTACATGAACAACGGCAACATGATGATACCGTCATGACGCTGTTGATGCGGGAACGCGACGAGATACAGACCGCGCTCGATAACGTGATGAAAGCGATCGAAAGCGGCATCTGGACGGCGACGACAAAATCACGCATGGAAGAGCTGGAGCTTCAACGGGAGGAAATCAAGCAAAAAATTCTGACTGAGGAAAACAAGGAACGGACACGACTGACGCGGGAAGAGGTCATAGAATACCTGTATCATGCGACCCGAAAAGAACCCGCATTGCTCATCAATCTGTTGATCGAGAAGATATTGCTTTTCCCCGATCGAATCGAGATTTACTATAAATACACCCAATTTCCCCCGAAATCACCCCAAACAGACCACAACACAGCCCTATCTATACCTTGTTCGAGCGCGTCCAAGTCGCGGTCACCAAGCGGACTCCAGTAGAACGGAAAAAAGGTTCTGCTGGGGTCTTTTTTTGTTTTTTTTAGCATTTTTATATCCAAAGGGCGAGTGCGTACCAATATCCCTCCGCCTTGCTGCCGAATGTGCGGAGGTCGGCCTATACCATCAAACGCAAAAAACGCTCCCGATGGCGATCTGTGCCATCGGGAGTGTTTTTCATCTTCGGTTGTTCCTATTTTCTTTTAGTCTTTAATTTGATCGCTTTCCCGCCCGTCAGTAGTATCATTTTCACTGCGTCAACGGAAAATTCCGGCATTTTTACGATCAACGGCTTATTCAAAACGCCGCGCGCCAGCACTTTTACGTAATTCACGGAATTTCCAATCAATTTCTTTTCTTTCAGCGATTCTATCGTTACCGTTTCGTTCGCCTGATAGTTCTCCGAAAGCGTGTCGATATTGATGATCCCTTTCGGTTTTGAAACGACCGTTTCCTCTCCTTCTTCCGTTTCTTCGATGAAAGATACCGCGGCTTCATCGGAAATCAGATCACGGACTTCCGCCACGGACACTTGTTCACGTCTTTCAAAGTCCGCCCAAATCAAACGGTCGGAGTCTGTCAGCGGCTGTCCTTCCCCGATTGGCAATTTAATAAGCCCGCGTCCCACAAGATTTTTTGTCGTATCGTAAGGATAATCAGATAACTTTACGCATTCGACCGTGCCTTCCGAACGTGCCGTTCCTGATTTTTGCATCAGAATTGCAATCAATTCTATTCCGTATTTCACGCCCCGCCGCGACTTGACTTTCATGCCAAGCGGAACAGTTTCATATCTTTTCACAGCTGATTCATCTATGACAAAATACTTGGAATTCAGAAAATCTTTGGGTTCCAATGCAAGGTATAGATATAGCGTCTTTCCTCTGACAGAAAATTTTGATACAACTTTCCTGCCGATATAAAAGGAAGAATTTGTCCATGAAATACGGTTGCGTACTTTATCATAGCTAAAAAGCTCGTTCGCGAGATCCGCATAATATTGCTTGACCGGATCGGGAGACTGCATGAGCTTTGCCGTAAACGACTTGTTGTACCTGCCCCGAACAAGGCTATTGTCGGAAACGGGCAGAGCGGCGATCGGTTCCCCTCCTTCTTCCATTCCTTCCGCAGTTTCCTCCGAGAGTTTCTCTGCGGCCGGATCGTCCTGTTCCGACGGATCCGCAGCGGTTGCATGCTTGTCGGTTTTTCGTATATGCAACACATAAAGATGAACGCCTGCAAGCGCACATATCAATACCAATGCGGCAGTGCATATATACTGTGCCTCGATCGCCAACAAACTGAGCAGTAATGCGCCCATAACATGCACCTCCTTACTGCGGCGATCTCTTTTTCTTGACCGCTTTCACAACCAAAGTAACGATCAAGCCCGCCGCAATGCTGCCGAGAACAGTATTGACGATCGTATAAGTAAGTGCGGTTTTCTCGCTCTCTTGTTCCAATGCGTCATGTTTCTCCTCTACTTGCCTGATCCCCGCCCAAAGAGCTTCATCCGCCGCCTTATACGCATAATCAAGTGCGGCAATGCTCTGCGACAATGCGCTATCCTGTGCTTTTAATCCCGCAATGTCGCTGTTGATGAGAACGTTCGCCGCTTTGTATGCGGAATCCAGCGCCGAAATTTTTGACTCTATATCCGTCTCGTTTGCGTCGATCGCCGCCTGAAGGTTCTCCACTGCCTTGTCGAGATCGGTTTGAACCGTTTCGATCGCGGTCTGAAGCGCGGAATCGGCGTCGTTCATCGCCTTTTCAAGCGCCTCGTCCGCCGCTGTCATATCCGAGCGCAAAAGCGTGTTCGCTGTTTGATACGCCGCATCCAACGCAGAAACTTTTGCCTCAATATCCGTCTCGTTTGCGTCGATCGCCGCCTGAAGGTTCTCCACTGCGCTGTCTAAATTACTCTGAACTTTCTCGATCGCGGTCTGAAGCGCGGAATCGGCGTCGTTCATCGCCTTTTCAAGCGCCTCGTCCGCCGCTGTCATATCCGAACGCAAAAGCGCGTTTGCCGCTTGATACGCCGCATCCAACGCCGCAACTTTCGCCTCAATATCCGTCTCGTTTGCGTCGATCGTGGCCCGAAGTTCTTCTGCCGCCTTATCGAGATTGTTCTGAACTATTTCGATCGCGGTCTGAAGCGCGGAATCGGCCGCGATCATCGCGTTCCCGAGCGCGGTAATTTTGGTTTCAAGCGCCTCGTCTGCCGCTGTCATATCCGAGCGCAAAAGCACATTCGCGGCTTGATACGCCGCATCCAACGCCGAAACTTTTGCCTCTATATCCGCCTCGTTTGCGTCGATCGCCGCCTGAAGGTTCTCCACTGCGCTGTCTAAATTACTCTGAACTTTCTCGATTGCGGTCTGCAGGGCGGAATCGGCGTCGTTCATCGCGGTCCCGAGCGCGGTAATTTTGGTTTCAAGCGCCTTGTCCGCCGTTGCCATATCCGAACGCACAAGCGCGTCTGCCGCTTGATATGCTTCACCCAGCGCCGAAACTTTTGCCTCTATATCCGTCTCGTTTGCGTCGATCGCGGCTTGCAGGTTCAATGCCGCCTGATTTAAATTTTTCTGTACAGTATTGATCGCCAACCGCAGAGCGGCGTCTGCCACGTTCATTTCGGTTTCAAGCGCGTCCATTTTGTTTTCAAGTTTCTCGCTTGCCAACGTCATGTCCGCGCGAAGCGTCCTGTCCGCCGCCTCATATGCCGTTCGCATGTCCTCGAGCGCTTGGTCGAGCTCCCCTCTGTTTTCGGCGATCGACTGCTCAAGCTTGCTCACCGCATTGTTGAGATTTGTCTGAACGTTATCGATCGCTTCTTTCAGATCGTTTTCCGTTTTGTTCATCGCGGTAGTGAGGTCGTTGATCGCATCATCGATCCGCTTGCCGAGCGCGCTGTCGGCATTTTCCATCTTCTCGGTGAGCAACCTGTCCGCGTCTTGGTAGGCCGCATCCAGTGCCGCGACCTTAGCCTCGATGTCGTCCTCGTTGTCTTGGATGGCCTGCAGAAGTTCCGCCTTCGCATTGTCGAGATTGGTCTGAACTTGCTCGATCGCATCCTGCAACCTTTCATCGGTCTCGGTCAGCTTGGAATTAAGGTCGGCAATGCTCTGCGTGAGCTCGCTGTCCTTGTTCTGCAAATCCGTGATCTTGTTGTTGATGAGCGCATCCGCCGCCTCATAAGCCTCTTGCAAATTCTTGAGCGCTTGGTCGAGCTCTTCTCTGTTTGTTGCGATCGACGCCTCGAGGTCCACAACCGCCTGTTCGAGATCGGCACGGAGCTGTTTGATTGCAGCGTCCAAAGTCTCATCGGCCTTAGTCAGCTTGGTTCCAAGCGCGTCTATGTTGGCCTGAAGGCCCTTGTCTGCCGCTGCGAAATCCGCACGGACGGCCGTGTCCGCCGCCTTATAATCTGCTTCCAACTGCGTCAACGCTTTTTGGAGATCTGCAATGGTCGCCTCATCCCGAAGGAGCGCGGCACGAAGGCTCTCAATGTCACTATTGAGACGTTTCTCAAGCGCGTCGATTGAGTCATTCAAAGTCTGTTTAGCCGTATCCAGTTGCGTTTGAAGCGAGTCGATCTTGCCCTGAAGACTGCTCTCGATGCGGGAATCTTCCCCTTGGAGTGTTTTCTGAAGAGCCTCATCCGCCGCCTGGTATGCAGCAATGAGAGCATCGATTTGATCTTGCAGATTTGCATCCCCTGCATCGAGCGACGATTTCAAATTCTGCGCCGCCGAGAAAAGGTTTGCCTGCACCTCATCGACCGACTTTTCCAGTGTCTCCGTCGTGGGGATCCAATAGGCATGGAGCGTGAGCTTCTGCGCCGTCTCCGTCCATACTTCTGCCGCGTCATTGACGGGATACATGTTTGCGGCGAAGTACTGCGTCCCCGCGCCGTTCTCTTCCGTGAAGTAGCCGCCGAATGTATAGCCGTTATACACGGGCGCCATGATCCCGCTCACCGGCAACATGTCGCCGTACTCCACCACATAACTTGCGCTTCCGCCGCCCCCGCCTGCTGCGTCAAAGGTGATCTCGGTCTTCATCTTTTCCCAAACCGCATAGAGGGTGACTTCGTCGCCATTTTCGGCCGTAAGATTCAACACCTCGTCGCCGTCCGCAAAAACAGGTGTGCCGACCGCCGAGAGCGCCCAGCCGACAAAGTTGTATCCCGTCTTTGTAAATGCGTTGGCCTCAAGCGCCTTGGGCGTTCCGTAGGAATGGGCGCTGCCCGTCATCGAGCCCTCGGCATCCATCCCGTTATATTTGACCGTATATGTATTCGCCTCCCAGATCGCATAGAGGGTCACGTCATCGCCATTGAAGACGACGGTGTCGTCTGCCTGATATAGGTTATCGTCCCCCCCCATGAAAATACGGGCGCTTCTTCCCGAAACACTCTTCGGGGAGGCCTCCTTGTTCTCCGACCAGCCGACAAATCGATACCCCGTGCGGGTGGGAGTTTGGGTCGAGACGGTCGCCTCGCCGTTGCTTGCATAGAATTTCGTGTCTGTCGGCGCTTCCTCACCGCCGTTTGCCGAATACAGGAGAACGCACGACGAGGAGTCCGCGATGACGATGGAAACGTTTTCGGTGACGGTGAAAGTATAATTCGATCCATCGCCGAAGATACGCGTCCCGTTGACGTACACTTTGGGCCCATCCCCCGTGACGGTAAAAGTGACTTCTTTGCCATAGGGATATTCTGCTTCCAGTCCAGAAACATTGCAACTCTCCGCAACGCTCGTCGAGACGGTAAAATCCTTTTTCTGCCAAACGGCATAGAGGACGGTATCCGTTTCGGGCATGGGGAATGTTCCCTTTGCAAAGTATTCGGCCTCTTCGGCCTCTTGCTCCGTCGCCCAGCCGACGAAAGTATGCCCCTCTTTGACGGGCTCCGCATCCGTGAGCGTCACTTCCGTCCCCGCCGCGGGATAGGTGACCGCGACGCTGTGGTTGAACTTTCCGCCGTTTGCATTGTAGGTGAGGGACGGGTTGTGCTTCCACACCGCATACAGCGTTACGGCGTCACTTCCCATCGTGAACTCGCCCTCGGGCTGATATCTCGCTTCTTTCGCACCGGCGTATGTCGCCCAGCCGAGGAAGGTATGATCGCTTCTTGAAGGCACGGTCTCCGAAAGGGTGATCGTCTCCCCTTCATGCGCCTGTGTGGCGGCAGGGGCGCCCAAGCCGCCGTTTGCGTCAAAGTAGATCGAATGGACGGGCCTCTCTTCCCATGCCGCATTCAGGACAACGACGTCGCCCTGCGTCCCCGTAAGCCCCGTGTCATAGGTCTGATCGGAATTGTACATCTTCCAGTTCTGCTCGGCATAGACATTCCAGCCGACAAAGTCAAAGTTCTTCCGCGAAATGCCGAGATCTTCCGCCGAAGGGAGCTTGAGCACGCCGTAGACGACATTCTCGATCTTGTCGATATAGCTCCCCTCGCTGTAAAGCCAAATGGTGTAGGTGATGGGCGACCAGTGAGCGTAGAGGGTAATATCGTCGTCTATCGTATATTTGATTTCGGCCGCATTCCCGTCCGCCATGTAATATTGCTTGCTCTCCGTTTCGGAGCCGTAATAGCCGAGGAACGTATATCCGTATTTCTCGGGAAGGGTGAGGTCGGGATAGGGATCGTCATAGGTCGCCGTGAGCGTTCCCGCATTATTGCCGCCCGTCGCGTTCAGGGTGATCTTGTGCGTGTGTGCCTTCCATACGGCGTAAAGCGTGACCGAACCGTTGGGATCGGGGGTCAGGTTCCCCACCGCCTGCAAGTTGTCATAGGTGACGCCGTTGCCCTTCACCGCTGCCCAGCCTTGGAACGTCCAGCCCGTGAGCGTAAATTCATTTTGCGGCAGAGGGAGGTCCCCCTCGTCATAGGTGCGCAGGGATGAGGGAGTATTCCCCTTCACATCGCTGCTCGCGTTTTCGGGGATATTGCTGTCAAATAGAATCGTATAGGTATTCTGTTTCCACACGGCGTAGAGATCGACCGTGCCGCCGTCCCTTTCCGTAAGGTTTTTGACCTCGGCGCCGTTTTCATGATCGACGTTGCCGCCGTCGGCACGCAATGACCAACCCTCAAACGTCCAACCCATAAGCGAAAAGCCGTTTGTGGTGAGCGTTCTTCCCGTGTCGTATGTGTGCGCGGACTCAACGGTCGAGCCCGCGACGTTGTTGCTCGCGCTCATGGGCTTATTGGGATGATATTTGACCGTATACTCATTTGCCTTCCAAACGGCGTAAAGGGTGACCGTTTCTCCGTCTTTGTCCGTCAGGTTCTGTACCGCTTTTCCATCTTCGTGAATAACCGTTCCGCTGCTTGCATCCGCCGCCCAGCCCTTAAACGTCCAGCCTGTCAGCGTAAAGTTATTTTGCGGCAGAGCGACCTCGCCCTCGTCATAGACGCGCGGGGACGAGGGCGTGCTTCCTTGCACCGTCCCGCTCGCGCCCGAAGGTTTGTTGCTGTCAAATTGTATCGTGTAGTGGTTCGCCGTCCAGTACGCATAGAGATCGGTCTGAACGTCAAAGTCGCAATTCTTTGCACTCGTCCCCGCTGCGTCATAGTACTTTGTCCCCGCTCCGCCGCTTGCCGTGAAATAGCCTTGGAAGGTGTAACCCGTACGCGTCGGCACATCGATTGCGGGCATGGGTGCGTCAAATGTCGCCGTAGTACTCTCCGACCCGCCGACTCCGCTCTCTTTATGCAGGGTCACACCGTTCTTTTTCGGAACGCCCGACGCAGTGACGACGATGTCGTCCGTGATGAGAGCGCCTTTGATCGTGATCGCGCCCGTCCGGGAATCGTAGGTAAAGTCGCTGCCCTGCGAGAGCGCCTTGCTGCCCACTTTGACAGTGATAGTTTCGGGCAAATTGTAACCGCGCACCGCCGACAAAGTTGCCGTATAGTCATGATTGAATTTCGCCGTTCCTCCGCCCGAAAATTTCAAATGTGCGGGCGAACAAGAGACATTCATCGTCTTGTAATATTGCTGCGTGGGCACAGACGGGTTGCTGTTATTATAAGTATAGGTGTTGCCCGCCTCATCTTTGACGACAAGCCCCGAAACGGAAGAGAGCTTGATTGTGCCGCTTTGGTTGACGTCGGGCAACTTGAATGTGTAACAAGCCTTACTTTTGCCGCCAACAGTCTCGATCACAGCATCGGTGGAATTATAAGATGTTCCATTTAAGGTTATGGTGGCAGTTCCCTTTGAAGATATGCTTACCTTCTCGTTAAAACCTATGCAGTACCTGATCGTGTCGCCCGCGATCACGCCGCTTGTGTTGGGACTTTCCAAAGTGAGACCCGTGTCCGAGGGGGGTGTGATATCGTGCAAAGAACAGGAAGGGTTTGCAATATAAGGCCGGCCATCCAAAGTGTTATGGTTGGAAAACCAGACCTGTATTGTACAAGTTCCCACCGGAACTTTTATCCAACCAAGGCCCCAAGTGTCTGTAGCGTCTCCCCAACCAGATGAGCCTTCATGAGTTGTGCCTTCCTTACCTATCTGTGCGCCGCCGGAATTATAAAACTCGACGCGGATGGAATAGCGGGCTTTTGCCCACATTTGAACATAGAAGCCAGCTTCGCCGCTGACATATAGTTGCCCCGCATTGGCCTTCACCCTGTCCGCTTCCGAAAGCGTGAGCGTATAATAAACGCCGCCTGTATAGCCGTATGCGCCAAGATCAGTCCCATTACCACTTGATTTGATAACCCAGCCAAGTGAGTTGCTCTCATGAACAGCATTTGCCGCAACTTTTGTGTTGCCGTCTGAACCTACTTTCCAACCCTGAGTGGCAATAGAGCCATCCTTAAGTATGGGAATGAGATTGGGTGTATCTTGCGTTCCCGTCCATTCGCCGTCGGTATTCGTTCCGTTTGAGTCGCGGCTCGCATACACCGTATCCGCCGTTTTTTTCGGCAGACCAAACAAAACGCCCGTCAAAAGGCATACGGTTACCAAAAAAATGAGCAGAAGTGAAACATGTTTCTTTTTTGTTGTCACAAAAGGACCCCCTTTCTTCTGTTTCGGAGTAATTTCCGTTATTTTTTCACATTATATTGTATCATGTTTTCATTTTCGCGAAAAGAAGAAAACGCTCCAAAATCTCAATCTTAACAATTCTTCACGAGATTTCTTCGCCCTGATTTCGCCTCAGACTTGCATAGAATGTCTTTCTTTGGTATAATAAGGTTACAAAAAAGCACTCAACCCATCGGCATAGCGTTCTGAAACATAGTAACACGGCGTCGTGCCGAGATGTTGTGGGGCGGCGTCATGCTGAGAACACAGGCTGTACGCAGTCTACGAGAGTTGTACCGAAACATCTCGCCGCAGAAACCCCCCGCGAGATTCTTCGGGTTAAGTCATCGGACTTCGTTCACCGTCCGCTTCTCAGAATGACGCGGGGGGGGAGCGGACTTGCCGAAAATCACCATAAATACGGGAAAAAAGGATATGAATTATACTGTTTGCAAAAGAAATTTGCTCTTCATCGAAGACGATGAAAAATTAAAAAAGGAGATGGTCGCCTGGTTCTCCGCTGATAATACCGTTTTTACGGCGTCCGACGTGGAAGAAGCCGTTGAGCTTTTGACCGAAAAGGACGACATCGACGCGGTCGTTTTAGACCTCATCCTCAAAAACAGCATGGGGATGGAGCTCTTTGAAGCTTTCCCCGAGCTTCCGCCTGTGATCATCCTGTCTTCTTTAGACGGTGAGGACTCCATTCTGACGGGCCTTACCTCGGGGGCCGCCGATTATGTGGTGAAGCCCTGTTCCATGCGCCTTTTGGAGACGCATATCGCGATGCGACTCTTACCGAAAACGGACGCAATAGAAACTTTCGGAGACTTTTCGGTAAATGCCAACACGCGCACTGTAAAATATAAAAACAGGCCCATCTCGCTCACGCCGTCCGAGTTCAACATCCTCTTCTTTCTGGTAAAAAACCGCGGCAAGTATTTCACCGCGGACGAAATTTATGAAAAAATCTGGTGTGCGCCGAGCATGCGCACGACAACGGTACGGGCGCATCTTTCATCCCTGCGCCGAAAGCTGAAGATCGCCATGCCCGCAAGCGATATCATCCGCACCGAATTCAACAAGGGATACTGTTTCACGGGAGAAGTATTATGAAAAAGAACATAAGAAACGTGCTCATTCTGGCGGGAGTGTTTGTTCTCTGCGTGACGTTTTCCCTGATTTTATTGATTTCGGGACAAAGTGCCATCGACGAGACGCCCGTACGGAAAAAGGACATTTCGGGCGTTACGGTCAATACCGTTTCCATTTCAGACGTGAAAGGCGTGATGAAACTGACGGCGGTCAACTATCTTCCGAACGAATTTGCGGAGCTCAACAAAGTCATTTCCGATAACAATGAGGCAGAAGAGCCCGCGAGACGAGGCACATACCGATTTTATATCGACACTCTTTCAAACGAAGAATGGGAACAGAGCGAAAGTCTGAGCCGACTTTTGAAGCCGGACGGAAACTGGCACCTTACCATGTATCTCCCTCCCGTCTTTGCCGCATGCAGCGTGTTTGTGCAGTACGACAACAAAGATTACATCGGCACGATCGACAGATACAATATCGACTACTTTACCGGATTTTCGTCGACCTCAGAGTTCGACGACGCCGTTTCGCATCAAACGGCGACGCAACCCATGTTCATCGATATCCCCATTTCTGCGGACGCGAAATATTCGAAAGAATGCAAAGTTACGATCCATTATGAGGCGGATAACGATAACTTTGTGGGATTTATGGGGTCCGTCCTCATCGGCGAGGACGCGGCGGTCCATAAAGCCGTGACGCAAAACCGCTCTGTTCTCTTGCTCGGCGCGATCCTCGGGGCGGTGACCCTCCTGTTGTTCCTTTTGATCTGTATTCTGAAACGGTCTTTTTCTTTCATTCCGCAGCTTTTATTTGCCGTCGGTATTTTCTCGGCGCTGTTTTCGACATACGCAATGTTCGGGTTTACGACCGTGCCGTATTTTTTGCGCGGCATCCGACGGTTCTCGCTCGGGTTTATGCTCTTTGCCTCTGCGCTTTATCTCCCCAAAAAGTTCGGAAAGGTCCCCGTTCGCTATCCGATCTGTGTCGCCACGGTCGCCGCGACCGTGCTCGCATTCCTGTCCCTTTTCTGCACAAGCGTCGCCGCATATTTGGCCGTTTGCATCAGTTACATGGTTTTGGCGGTCATCAGCATCCTTGTCGGCTATGGATTTACCGTCCGCGATATCTACAAAAACAAGCCCTTGGGGCTGCGGCTCAATACCGTGCTCATCGGCGTTTCGACCGTCATGGCCCTTTTTGCGGATCAGCCCATTCCGTTTATTATGCTTTCTCCCGCGTTTTGGCTGTACCTCGTGGAGATCGGCATCACGCTCGTATTGGGACTTCGCGAATTTATCACTGCGGAAATACGCAATCGGTATCTTATGACCAACCTGGAGCAGGAGGTTCAGCGGCAGACGCAGAGTTTGCAGAATGTCCTTGCCGAGCGGGATAAGATCTTGCTGTATGTCAGCCATGACATGAAGAAAACCGTCGTCGGCATGAACGACTCCCTGACCGATCTGAGGCAGAATATTTCGGACACTGCGTTGGTTTCAAAAGTGGACTTCTTGCTTCAAAAGAATGCGGAGCTCAAAAAGGATTTTGCCGAGATCGGAAAATACGGCAAGCAAAACTATGTTGCAGAACAATCGGAAGCGGTAAACTTGAGTGAAATCGTGTTAAGCATAACAGACGATCTTCGCCCCGACTGCGACGCGAACGGGATACTTTTGACGGTCACCGTCCCCGAAATATTGAATGTATATGCCAAAAAAGTCGCTTTGGAGAGCGTCATCCTTAATTTAGTACTCAACGCGATCGAGCACTCGTTCTGCTCCCATCTGAACGTGAACGCCGTCAAGAGAAGAGGCTTCTGCCGCCTCGACATCATCGACGACGGACAGGGAATTACGACGGAGAAAGACGTCTTTGCCCCGTTTGTTTCGGGCAATCCCTCCGAAAACAATTCCGGGCTCGGTCTGTTTTTGGCAAAAAACGCGATCGAGGCGATGCACGGGGAATTGACGTATGAACGCAAAGATAATTTTACGATCTTCTCCGCCACCTTGCCGCTCGCATAAAGAGAAACTTTGCCGTTATTCTCATTCCCCTTTTGATTTCCATGAAAAAGCTCCCTCCTCTCACCCAAAACAGCTTGGGAGCATTTTTTCTTTATCATCGCGCCGAAGTTTTTCTCACTCACGGTATGCGTGGGGAACTTCCGAACGGTCAACGGATCGGGAACGCCGCCCGTGCAGACGATCTGCCGATAGAGCGCGTCCAAGTCGAATTATAAATTTTCGGGAACGGAAGATAGCGTCCGTTCCCGTCTTTTTTTTATTTCCGAGCCGTTGCGCTTGCAAGAATTTGAGTTGCATGGTATAATATAGTTGGAAAAATATCATAATCGACAGGTTAAAGGCATGGCTAAAACTGAAAAAGACAACTTGATAAGCATTTCGGCGAGATTTCCCGCTTTCGTTGGGTATGCGGACCACTACTTTTCCGCGCCCGCGTCTCTCATCGTGCACAACGGCGGAGACGAGGACGCGACGCTCACCGTACGCATCACCTGCGGCGAGGGGCTGTTCGTCTACTACGAAAAAGAGGTCTCCGTCCCCTATGAGAGCTCTGTGGAACTCAATGCGGAGGGTATTTTCAACCCCGTATTTCTCTCCGAATGCGAAAAAGTCGTCCCCTGCACGGCGCATGCGGCCGTTCTGAAGAACGGCGCGGAGATCTGCGCCGAAGAGATCCCGATCACCGCCCTGCCCTTTGATTTTTGGGAGGGTTTAAAGGGAAATCCCGAGCGGCTTGCCTACTACGTCCGTCCCCACATGCCCGCATGCTCGTCCGTTTTGCTCGAAGCGGGAAACCGTCTCAAGGTGTGGGGAAGCGACCACACGCACGGATACGAAAACTGCGACCGCAACAGCATCCGCAGCGTGCTTGCGGCGATCTTTGCCGTCATCAAGGGGAAATCGGTCGCGCGGACGGAGAATATCGACTGCACGGCCCCCCTTTCGTGCATGCGCGAAGATATCCCGGAGAGCCGCAAAGCGACCGCCATGCAGCTCGCCGTCTTTGTCTGCTCCTGTCTCGAGGGGGCGGGGCTTCATCCCGTTCTCGCCGTCGGCGAAAAGGACGTTGCGGCGGGCGTATGGCTGTATGAGACATGCTTTCTCGACAGCGTTTCCGACGACAGGGAGACGGTGGAAAAATACATCTCCGACGGCGTGAACAACCTTGCCTTTTTTGACGCGGACGATCTCTTTTCAGACAAAAAAGGCGCATATGTCGTGGCGGAGACGCACTTCAAGGCCAAGCTCGAGAAAGGAAAATATACCGTTTTTACAGATATCAGGCGTTGCCGTCTCGGCGGCATACTGCCCTGCCCCGCCCGCGGGAAAGGAACTGCGGGGTATGAAATTTACACCGACAAGGAGCTTTCGGAAGACAGCGCTCCCGCCCCCATTCCCGAACTGCGCAAAAACGAGATCAAGGCCTCGGGAAGCGAAAAATGGGAGAGGCGGCTGCTCGATCTCACGGGTAAAAACGCGCTTCTGAATTTCACGGGAAAAAATTCTCTCCACCTTTTGAGTTGCGGCGCAGACGAGCTCATGCTCGTTGCGGCCTCGGCGCCCCTGCGCCTTGCGGGAGGCTTGGAGAGAGCGGAAGCTTTCGGTGCAAAGACGGAGGGACAGAAGCGGGAACTCGTGCGTCTCGAACAGGAACAGGGTCTTCTCCGCGCCTATGAGAGCGACGAGGCAGTATTTGAAACGGCCATGCGTCTGTTGCGGCGCAACCGGACGGCGCAAGAAGAGACAGGGGCGGGAACGCTCTATCTCGCGCTCGGTTTTCTCTCATACGCCACCAAAGAGGGCGCGCCGCGCACCGCTCCCCTCATGCTCATACCTGCTTCGCTCAAAAAACAGCGGGGCGTAGAGCATATCGTTCTCTATGCCGAGGGAAAGGAACGGTTCGTCAACGCGACCCTGCTCGAATTTTTAAAGCGCGAATACGGCATCGACATGCGCGGTCTCGGGGGGAATATCTCATCTCTGAAGCCCGCCGAGATCTTCTCCATCGTCCGTGCGGAGACCGCGAGAATGAAGGGCTGGAAAGTCTTCGAAGACGCATATCTTGCGATTTTTTCCTTTGAACGGTTTTTGATGTGGAACGATCTGCGCCGCTCCCTCGAAGAATTCGGGAAGAACAAACTCTTCACGGCGCTCAAAGACGGAAAATATCAAAAGGGCGACATTCTTCCCAAGGAAGAGGATGTGAGCGATCCGGGGCAGTACTTCATCCCCCTCCCCACCGACAGTTCGCAGTTTGCCGCCGTTGCGCTCTCCGACACGGGCGAGAGCTTCGTTCTGCACGGTCCCCCGGGGACGGGAAAGAGCCAGACGATCGCCAACATCATCGCAAACGCGCTCGCAAAGGGAAAGCGGGTGCTGTTCGTCGCCGAAAAGCGGGCGGCGCTCGACGTCGTGAAAAAACGTCTCGACGGCGTTGGGCTCGGAGATTTCTGTCTCGAATTGCACGGCGACAAGGCGGATAAAGCGGAGGCGCTGAAAAAGATAGAAAATACCCTCTCTCTGAAAGCGGAGGAGTCTCTTCCCCGTCTTGCGGAAGAGGTAAAGGCGCTCAGAAACGACCTCTCGGCGCCCATGCTTGCCCTGCACAAGAGGCGCAGGCTCGGGCTCTCCGTCTACAGCGCCATTTTGGGCTATCTCGAAAACAAGCATGCGCCCGATATTCTCGACATCGAGAGCTCTTTCTACGACGCTCTGACCGAAGAAAAGCTTTCCGCCTATAAAACGGTCATTCTCCGCGCCGCGGCGGCGGCAAAGGAGTGCGGGTCCGTCGCCCATTCCCCCTTTGAAAACGTCAATCTCACCGTCTATTCTACGGCCTTGCGCGACAAAGTGTATTGCGCGTCCGAGGTCGTCATCGCCGAGAGCAGACATCTGAAATCTTTTCTGACGCTCTTCCTCGCCTTTTACCGCCAGACGGTGACTTCTCTCTCCGCGCAGAAGATCAAGGGGCTCGCCGCCCTTGCCGACGACCTGAAAAACGGCAGATATGATAAATATTACGCGGGAATCAGCGCAGAGGATTTCGCCGCGTTCTTCTCCGCGAACAGGCAGCTCGACAGCCGCCTCACCTATTACTACAAGCACTTTAAACTTCTTATCGAACCCGACAATGCGGCCGAACTCAAGACCTTGCGGGCGGGCGGGGATTGGCGCCTTCTGAAGAGCGGCAAGAGCACCGTGAAAAAGCTGCGGCGCGTCGCGATCGACCCCATCGAAGACGAGGACGTCGTGAAGTATCTCGTCACCCTTGCGGACATCGCGGAGGCGGAAGAGAGAGTTGCGGGTTTCCCCCTCTCCAAAAACTTCTGCGACCGTACCGGACGGATCGTCTACAAAAAGCGCAGCGAATTTCTGGAAGATCTGTACCGCTTGCACGACGGTAATTCCTCTCTCTTTTCCGACTACAACGCCGAGGCGTTCAACAGCATGTGTGTGCGGGCGGCGAGCGGATATACCTTGCCCGTCCTCGACGGCTATTATAAGGCGCAGGAAGCGTTCTTCACGGCGCTCGATCGCTTCATCGCCGTCACGCAGACGGACAGAAAAAAGAACGACGAGAGCGATCTCGTGGAATTTTATTCCCGCAAGGCGGCGGGGCTTATCGACAATATCGACTTGCTCGGCAGCTGGTGTATGTACCGCGCGACGGCGGAGGAGATGAAAGAAAACGGCCTCACTTTCCTCACCGACGCGCTCGAAAACGGCAATCTCGGGCTCGACGACCTCCTGGCGGGCTTTGAAAAGAACATCTATCGCAACTTCCTCGAGTCGGTCATTCCCTACGACGACGCGCTCTCCCGCCTGACTGCGGGCACCCTCGAAGACACAGCCGAAAAATTCAGGCTCTCCTACGAAAATTTCACCCGCGCGACGAAAGTGTATATCCGTAACGCGCTCATTTCGCGGCTAGACGGAGAAAAGTACGACGCCGACAGGGCAAACTTCTACCGTGCGGCAAAGGGGAACATGCGCGGCTCCTCTCTGCGTTCGCTCTTTGAGGAGATCCCCAACCTCCTCGCCGCCGCCGCGCCCTGCATGCTGATGAGCCCCGTCTCCGTTGCGCAGTATCTGCGCCCGCAGGCCGACCTCTTCGATCTCGTCGTCTTCGACGAGGCCTCGCAGATGTCTACGGCGGAAGCGGCGGGTTCCATCGCGCGCGGAAAGGCCGCCGTCATCGTCGGCGACCCCAAACAGCTCCCGCCCACTACGTTCTTCCGCGGAGAAGTTGCGGACGACTCGCCCGGGGAAGAAGATCTCGAGAGCGTTCTCGACGACTGCCTCGCGCTCGGTCTGCCCGAAAGGCATCTTTTATGGCACTACAGAAGCCGCCACGAGAGCCTCATCGCCTTCTCAAACAGCATGTACTACCGCAACAGGCTGTGCACGTTCCCCTCGCCCGACGCGATGGAACGAAAAGTCGTGCTCGTCCGTACGGAGGGCTCTTACGACAGAGGCGTTACCAAGCGCAACAAAAAAGAGGCGGAAGCGCTCACGGAAGAGGTCGTCCGCCGTCTGAAAGATCCCGTTCTCTCCAAATTGAGCATGGGCGTCGTCACTTTTTCCGCCGCCCAGCAGGAAGAACTCGAAAAGCAGCTCTCCAAAGCGATCGCCGAGAAAAAACTCGAGAGCGCGGCGTACGACAGGGAAGAGCCCCTCTTTGTCAAAAATCTCGAGAATGTGCAGGGAGACGAGCGGGACGTCATCCTCTTCTCCGTCTGTTACGGGCCCGACCTCACGGGCAAAGTCTCCATGAATTTCGGGCCGCTCAACCAGGCGGGCGGCTGGCGCAGGCTCAACGTCGCAGTCTCCCGTGCGCGCGAAGAGATGCTCGTCTTCGCTTCTTTGGATCACGCCGCAATCGATCTCAAAAAGACTTCTTCGGCGGGCGTTGCGGGGCTCAAGGCTTTCCTCGAATATGCCGAAAAGGGCCGAACGTCTCTCTCCTTGCGGGCGGACGACGTGAAGCCGGGGAAAGGAATCGGCAAATATATCGCGCGGGAGCTCGAGGCGTACGGCTACAAGTGCCGCGTGGAAGTGGGATCGTCCGATTTCAAGGTAGATGCCGCGGTCATCGACCAAAACCGTCCGTCCGAATTCATGCTTGGCATTCTCGCTGACGGCAACACGGCTTTCTCCGTAAAGGACAGAAACGTTTTACAGCCGCAAATCCTCAAGCGGGGCGGATGGAACGTGATCCGCATCAACAGCGTGAGTTTTTACAACAATCCAAAACGGGAGATCAAGCGCGTCAAAGACACGCTCGACAAACTCACGGGCGCCGATAAGCGGGCGGGAAATTGGCTTGCAAAATATAAAAAACCTTATAAATATGTAAAAACATCGGCTGCGGAACTCATCGGTTTCGTCACGGACGGGACGCATGAAGCGGAGATCGGAAGCAGGCTCGACGAGATCGTCACGGCGGAAGAGCCCATTTCCCGCGCCTTCCTGAAAAAGCGCTGCCTTGCGACATTCGGTATCCCCAAGACCAATTCCAAGGCGGAAGCGTATCTCGACCGCCTCATCGGCGAGGGCGCCTACAAGCGCACGGGCGCCGCGGGGACCGACTATTTCTATAAGAACAGCCGCGTGCTCTCCTTTGCCCGCGTGCGGGTGGAAGAGGGCGAGCATATCAGAAAAAATCCCGAAGATATTGCAGTTTTCGACATGCTTGCAGTCGTCAAAGGGGCGCTCGAAGACAGGGTTTCTCTGTATCTCGACGAGCTCGGCTCGTTGGTGAGGGAAGTGTTCGGGCTCAGGCAAAGCGACAAGTTCGACGCCTATCTCGAAACTTGCGTCGGCTACGGCGAGCAGTGCGGTCTTCTCGTCCGTTCGGTCTCCGACAGAATCACGCTCAAATGAGCGGAAAGAGCCTCACATCAATAAAAAACGTCACATATGTGACGTTTTTTATATAAATGCGTTTTCGAAATATTCGATCTTACCCTCGAAGACGGACGAGACGTCGAAGCGAACGGGGACTTCTTCCCGCACCATGGCGCACCAGAATTTCGCTATCATGCGGTAACGGCGCTGTTTTTCACGGTCGACCGCTTCCGTCGGCAAACCGAACGCGTCCGTCTCCCGCGCCTTGACTTCCACGAAGCAAATATAGCCGTCGGGGCTTTTCGCCACGATATCCGCCTCGCCGAAAGGCGTCTTGAAATTGCGCTTCAGGATCTTATATCTGTGCTTTTTCAAATACTTGACGGTCAGGTCCTCTCCTTGCCGTCCCAAAACTTTTTTATGAAGGTCTTTCGATGGATCCTGCATATCCCAACCTCTTTTATCGCACATATGTGCTGTTTTGTGCCGTAGCCGACATTTTTTTCAAACCCGTATTCGGGAAATTCTTCGGCGAATTTCCACATGAGCTCGTCGCGGTAGACCTTGGCGACGATGCTCGCCGCGCCGATGGAATAGAC
Source organism: uncultured Clostridia bacterium (assembly GCA_947623655.1). GTDB lineage: Bacteria > Bacillota > Clostridia > Christensenellales > Borkfalkiaceae > Gallimonas. Next base: position 22,959 of record CANQHG010000025.1, read on the forward strand.
GAGGGCGTCCCCTTTCACGATGCTCTTTTGCGGGTAAGGGATATCGAGGGTCATGTTGCCGTCAGTCAGAACGAAATCGGGCGCGATCTGTAAGCTTTCAAGCGCCCTTTTCATGCCGAGACGAGTCGCTTGCAGAATATTGATCTCGTCGATCGTCTTCTCGTCCACTTCGGCGACCGCATAGGCGCGGGCCGTCTCTTTGATCCGCTCCGAAAGTTCTTTCCGCTTTTTAGCGGATATTTTTTTACTGTCGTCCACGCCCGGAATGCGCAACGCTTCTGAAAGGGGCATAATGACGGCGGCGCACACAACGGGCCCCGCCAAAGGGCCTCTGCCTACTTCGTCGACCCCCGCAACGGCGGTATAGCCCATTGAAAAATATTCTTTTTCGTATGTCAGTTGGTCCATAATTCTGTAAGGTTTGAAAGTTGATATGTGCGGCGTCATGCTGAGAACGGGAGCCGTACGCAGTCCGTGAGAGTTGTACCGAAACATCTCGCCGCATAGTTCTACGGAAGCATTCTGAATTACGTCATCCTGCCCCGCGAGATTCTTCGGGTTAAATCCTCGAAGTTCGTATTTCCTCCGCGTCTCAGAATGACGCGGAGCGGAGCATGGCTTCCGTGGGTTCAATGGGATGCTTCGCTGCGCTTCAGCATAAGCGCTGCCCTATATCAGCCCCACTTCTTTCAGGTTTTCTGATGTGTCGAGCTGAATGCGGCCGAGCTTGCCCTTGCGGAAGTCGTCGAGAAGCGCCCGCTCGCCGCGCTCATAGTCAAAGTCGCCCCCACGGAGCAAAAATCCGCGCTTCGTGCACAGCTTTTCGAGCATTTCAAGTCCCGTTCCGCCCTCGATCCCGTAGCGGTCTTTGAGACCCTGAGGCGCTTTGACGGAAAGCTCTTCGAGCAGGCAGAGCGCGATCTCGTCGATGGCGAGAATATCGTCGTTGATGCTTCCGACATAGGCGAGCCGCCGCGCTAATTGCTGGTTTTCACAGGAAGGAGGCATCGTACCGGGCGTATCGAGAAGCTCAAAACTTCCGCATTTTACCCATTGCTTGGAGCGGGTCACGCCCGCCTTGTCGCCCGTTACCGCCTTTTTTCCGCCCGCGAGCAGGTTGATGAGCGTGCTCTTTCCCGTGTTGGGAACGCCCGCGATGAGAAAGCGCATGGGGCGGACGGCTCCCTTTTCCCGATACCGCGCGAGACGGTCTTCTACGAGGGCGGTCATCGCCTGCACGAGAGGACGGGCGGCGCGGGAGTCGGTCGAATTCATGGAAACGACCCGCTTCCCCCCCTCTCCGAGCGCGCAAACCATCTGTTCCGTATACGAAAGATCCGCCTTGTTGAGAACATATAAGACGGATTTTGCCCCTACCATGTCCGCGATCCTCCTATTGTAAGAGGCCGCGGGACAGCGTGCGTCGAGCACGAGCACAACGCCGTCGCAGAGCGATAAATTTTCTTCCATCATGCGCATGGCCTTTGCCATGTGCCCGGGATACCATTGGATCTGTTTCATGAGAAATTGAAAATTGAGCACCGTGCGCTCATTCTGAGCGCAAACGAAGCATCCCGTTAAACCTACGGGAGTATTATGTTGCTCCGCCCGTTCAATGGGATTCTTCGGTCGCTACGCTCCCTCAGAATGAGCGGCGGACTCCGTTTGAGGGGATTCTTCGGTCGCTACGCTCCCTCAGAATGAGCGGCGGACTCCGTTTGAGGGGATTCTTCGGTCGCTACGCTCC
>CANQHG010000026.1 GCA_947623655.1 uncultured Clostridia bacterium
CTCCTTAGCTCAGTCGGTAGAGCACGCGGCTGTTAACCGCGGTGTCGTCAGTTCGAGTCTGACAGGAGCAGCCATCTGAACGAGAGTTCCTATTTGAACTGTTGATGTCCAAATAGGAACTCTTATTCTTTTGTTTTTTGCTGTTTTTACGATATTTTTAGTTGTAATTTTATACAAAATCGACTTTTATACGGCAATCGGATTTTGGACGCCGTTTTCCGAAAATCGGCAATTTGTTACCCAAAATTAAAATGCGTCGAAATCCGAACCGTCTTGTCCGATTTGCTTTGGATGATACCGTGCATATTCCTCTTCAAATTTTAGCGGAGTCATGTAGCGCAATGTCCGATGCGGGCGTTCCGTATTGTAAAAGCGGATATAGGTTTCGATCCCTGCCCGCAATTCCTTTTCTGACCGATAATTGGTGCGATAAAGTTCCTCTGCTTTCATATTGTGGAAAAAAGATTCGCATACGGAGTTGTCGTAAGGCGTTTTCCTGCGGGAATAGGATTGAACTACGCCGCAACTCCGAAGGGCGTCGGTAAAGCTGCGAGAAATATAATTACTGCCGTTATCGGAGTGGAAAAGCAGTCCTTGCGGCGGATTACGGCTTTGATAGGCACACAAAAATGTTCTTTTTGTGAGCGCTGTGCTGTTTTTCAAAGAGACTTGACATGCGATCACCATTCTGGAATACAAGTCCAAAATGACGCAAATGTAGTATGTTTTATCATGAAATCGGAAGTTGGTCACGTCGCTCACCCAAACTTCGTTGGGGCGGTTCGCGTTGAAATTTTGTTTTAAGAGATTTTCTCTGCGCTTTTGTTGTTGCAGATAGAGCGTCTTTGCGCTTCCGCGAATGCTGAACCAATCATTGGCGTGCATGATGTCCGCCACGGTTTTCTCCGAAATCTTGTAACCGCGATCTTTCAGGATCACCGTAATTTTACTCGGACCGTACGTTTCGCGGCTTTTGTGGTAGATTTCTTCAATGATCGGTTTGAGCGCTACCTTCCTCTTTGCATAGACCGAATTTTCGCGCTTGTTGCGAAGGATATGATTATAATAGGTGCCGTGCGCCACCTTCAAGGCATAGCAAAGGACATTGACGTTGTATTTTTTCGACATTTGCTCGATTGTTTCCAACCGCTCCCGAAGAGGCGCGGTCGCAGTACACGGTGCCGTTTGAAGGATCTCTATAACGGTCTGCAACCTTCGGTATTGCATCTTCAATCGGGAAAAATCTTTGAGTTTTACATGTTCGGGCAGATTCAATTTACTTTCCTTGATCCAGGAATAGATCGAACTGCGCGAAAATCTTGTTGTTTTTACGAGTTCTGTAACCGTTTCGCCATTCTTAAAACGCTGCGCGATTGCCTCTTTTTCTTCCTTCGTTGCTCTTTTATTCATTGTTATCACCTCGGAGGTTATTATAATACCTTAAAGAGATATAGCGCGGGAAATTTTTTTACTTTGCGAATGACTCGTAAGCCATTTAGTAAAACCGAGTAAAGGAAATTTTTATATTTTTCTATACAAATTTTTTAAAAACGCTTGACACAGCATACTTACTGTGATATACTGACCATAAATTGACATGTCATTAAAAGGGGGAAATTTTATGGCGCAGAAATCAATTGGCGGCGGTATGAAATTAGCCGGTAAAATTAAGGCAAGACGAAACGAGTTGGGGTTGACGATTGAAGAAGCGGCACGCAAAGCGGGGGTCGGTATCAAGACATGGTGCCGTTATGAAGCAGGGGAATCCATCCGACAAGATAAGTGCAGGGGGGTTTGCAAGGCTTTGAATTGGAAATTATTGCCGACCGAAAACGAGGAAGACGACTATTTCAAACCGGAAGATTATCGGACGCATGAAGCGTGGTCGAGTTATTTAGAAGAGAAGTTTGGGGAAACAGCGGCGGCTTCCTTTGCTGTGGGAAGCGATATCTTGTTGGACTATATCAAGGAAGATTTGGAAGCGCTTTCATCAAGACCGAAAGGAACACACATCGGAGAGCTGGACGCTTCATATTTGGCTCCGATTCTTCCCCCTCAATTTTTAATGGAATATAATTATGAGTTTTTATATTCGATGAAAGCAAGATTGCTCTACTTGCGGACTCTTGCTGGAGCGGGGGCTGATATGACGGCGCACAGTCCTATGGATGAAATTATCTATCTTTTGATTGCGAATGAATCGGAATTTTTGATCGAAAGTGATTCAAGATTGAATGCCGAAGAAGACTGGAAAGATTGGGTATTCGATCTTTTCGGAGACGATGATGTGGAGCTATACTTGTATTCCGACGCTTGTCTTTCGCAAGGCGATGATTATCATTTTTCGCGTTGGATGGATGAGATATTCTATATGAATCGACAGAATAAAGAAGATTCCACCACATAATTCTTATTATTTTTGAGAAATAAATCACGTATTTTGTAAAAATTAAGCGCAACTTGGTTGACGCGATAAGATTTTTTGTCTATAATAAAGTTGAAAAGATAGGAGGCGGCTTATGAAGCGGTTTATTTTAGATGAATTACGAAAGTGGAAGCAGTCAAAATATCGGAAGCCGCTCATTTTGCGCGGGGCAAGGCAGGTCGGCAAGACGTGGGCATTGAAAGAATTCGGCAAGGAGTTCGAGCGTGTTGCCTATTTCAACTTCGACGAGTCGGAGGAATATAAGCAGTTTTTTGAGACGACGAAGGATGTGCGTCGCATTTTGCAGAATCTCTCCTTTGCGAGCGGCCAGCGTATCACGAAGGAAACACTCATTATTTTCGATGAGATCCAAAGTTGCAACAGCGCGCTCAACGCTCTGAAATATTTTTGCGAGAATGCGAGCGAGTATTTTGTTGTTTGCGCGGGGTCGTTGCTTGGGCTGACTCTTTCTAAGGGTTTCCCCGTCGGGAAGGTAGATTTCCTTGATATGGGGCCGATGACGTTTTCGGAATTTCTCATCGCCAACGGAGACGAAGGGTTGTATGATTATCTTCAAAGCATAAAGACAATTGAAGCCATCCCCGACGCCTTCTTCACTCCGCTCTGTGAAAAGCTGAAGATGTATTTTGTGACCGGGGGGATGCCCGAACCCGTGCTTCGATGGACGCAAGAGCGCGACGTCGTACTTGTGGATAGGGCGCTTGACGGCATTCTCGGTTCGTATGAGCGAGATTTCGGCAAGCATCATGATGAAGCGGACGAATGGCAACGCCACGATGTGCAGAAAATCACTTTAATTTGGAATTCCCTGCCGTCGCAACTTGCGCGGGAGAATAAAAAATTCCTGTACTCCGCCGTGAGGGGTGGAGCGCGGGCAAGGGAGTATGAGGACTCCTTGCAATGGCTTGTAAATGCGGATCTCGTGAAGAAGGTGTTCAAGATATCAAAACCGGGGCTACCTTTATCGGCTTATGAGGACTTGGATTCCTTTAAGATCTATCATGGCGACGTGGGGCTTTTGCGGCGGCAATCGCGGCTGAACCACGCAGCGTTTGCAGAAGGGAACAGGCTGTTTACCGAGTTTAAGGGTGCACTCACCGAAAATTTTGTGTTGCAAAGCATGTTACGGCAGTTCGACACTGCCCCGCGCTATTGGGCTGAAGCGCCGTACGAGGTGGATTTTGTCATCCAAAGGGAGAACGACGTCATTCCCATCGAGGTGAAGGCGGGGGAGAGCGTTTCTTCGATCAGCTTGAAAAATTACAAAAAAAAGTACGAACGCGAAACGCCGCTTGCCGTGCGCCTGTCGCTTAAAAACCTTTCTCTGGACGGAAACGTTCTGAATGTCCCGTTGTTTATGGCGGATTGGTTGCGGGAATTGTTTGAAATCACGCAAAAAAGCGTTTAGTTTTTGGCATGGAAGATTGCCAAATGGTAATAACTGTGATATAATATTTTTACGAATACAATGCGAGAAGAAACATGAGACCTCCGAAATGTCAAGAAATTCCTTCGAAATTCTGGTATCCGCAAGGCGCGAGAGAAATGGGACTTACGGTTTATCGGTTGACTTTTCATGCCGACGTAGTTTGCGCGGATGATTTTTTGTCTAAATATGAACTCGATAAACGTGATGGGAAAGACATTGTGCGCTCGGCATATAAGGATACATATTATGGACTTTCAACTTTGGAAGATTTAGAAGACGCGCGAAAACTTCTTGCGAAAGTGAAGGCAAAAGAGCAAAGGTATAAAGGCATTGCACAGGGAACTACGGCTAATGGTCAGGTTCGTAAAACGCCGAGTTCTTCCCTTAAAAGCCACGTTACATGGTGGCCTTATGCCGACTCGGATTGCGAATCGCAATTCACCATTATCGGAGGCGAAAAAGATGAATGAAGTTTTTGCCAAGAATAGTAAATATGGCGAATTGGTCTATGATGAAATTTTACTTGAATATGACGGGCCGTGTATTTTTTCCGTAAAAAATAAACTCGGATATCGGTTTGTCTGCTTATTGGAGACAGAAAACGAGCAGATGGATCGCTATTTGGTTGTTCCAGTCTCTTTAGAGCGGTATAATGCATTCATTAGAAACAATTGGTCTATTCGGAACATGTTTGTGCGGCCTGAACTTGGCGGGGTTTTTTCCGTTACGTTTTCTTGTGGAGAAGAAATCGTTCAAGAACATTCGCCGTCTGAAATCAATGAAATGAATCTTCCGGATCCCGAAGAAATGCTTGAATTTAATGGAGGGTATACCAGAGAGGAGATTTTAGTCGATTCGGAAGAAAAGCGCGTACCTGTTTTTCAAAAGTCATTAGAAAAAAACGGTACTCATAGACAGTTTATTTTTGCGGATGAATTGGCGAAGGAGAGCAAGAGATTTCAGGATGTTTTCAATGGCATTGCGCAGGATGCAATAAGCAAGATTCCTATTGAGCAAAAAAATCGCAGAGAGAGCATGAAACAAGCGGCGCGTATTCCATATTACGCAACATATCCAGCTTCTTTTGGGATGCAGATTGAAGGATTGGAACCACCCTTGCTTGATGGAAGAGAATCCGAATTCACGAAATTCGTAAGAACATTCTTTGAATTAGTTGATTTTGAGAACGAGCAAAAAGAAGAATTTTTTGGCGAACATCAAAATGCACTGAACGCTCTGAGAGCTTACTATAAAACTTTGCTCTCGCTTGGGTTTTCTGTAAAAATGAAGGCGGCGACGCCTCAACATCTGTTCTTAAGACGGGATTTGTCTCAGAGCGAGATAAATTCACGGTACAGATATTTGAGTAATATAATTACACACAATAGTGAACAAATGGTGTTGGTCGGGACATGGACCCAGATAAGCTATGAAACGAAAACATTCCAGTTCAAGTCAAATGAAGGGAAGGTAATAAAAGGGAAGTTTGATGATGACTTTGATGAATCTGTGTTTGATTTTGAAAAGGAAATAAAAATTCATCTTGAAAAACAAAAACAGGTGGACAGAACTCGGAAAGAAAAGGAAACATACACTCTTCTTTTCATTGAAGAGGGTTAAAACGACACAGTCGGTTTGCATCTTCTACCCTTCTCGGTATGTGGGCGCCGTTTTTGCAGAAAGATATCATTCATTTTACGTCCAACTTGGTCAGCCAAAAAGCCTGTGCACCCACAAGGGTACGCAGGCTTTTTGCGTGCGCCTATCAGCGCACGCCCTTGGACGAGTCGTCCGTGACGCGATTGGCGCGTAAAAATGCGGAAAAAAATTATAGCCGCGCAACAATCGCTATTCCGTCGCAAAAACGCAAAACGCTGTCTGATTGACGAATCAAAACTGAGTTTTTGTTCCTTGCGAGTCTGTCAGGAGCGACCAAAACAAAGCGAATCGGGTTGATTCGCTCTGCTGTCTATTACAAGAAGCGGCTACCGGGTAGCCAGTAGCCGCAGGGGACTCAGAGGATCAAATCTTCTATTGAGCAGTTCAGCACTTTCGAGAGCGCATACAGGGTTTCGGCTTGTGCTTTACTGATGGCTATCTTTCCCTGTTCGTAAGCCTTTATGTTGCGTACGGGAACGCCGCTCAAAAGCGAAAGATCGCGTTGGGACAGATGTTTCGCGGCGCGTAAGCGTTTCAGGGGACATACGGGATGAAGTTTGGATAGAAACAAGTCTACCGCTTGCCGTATATCCATCTCATGATAGGGGAAGTAGTGAGCGAGCAGTTCGCCGCACGGGAACGCCGCTATAAGTTCGGAATAGGACTTGTTAAAATACCACTGCATATAAGCAAGCGTGTATCCTACCCAATATTCGGGAGAAGCATAACTGTCCGTTTGGACAGCATCGGGTACTTCATCCAAAACCATTCCCAAAAGTTCTATTGCGGATTTGCCGAGGGCGAGCACGGGATCGGCAGTCTCGAAAGCGTGGCAAACAGAAGAAGCGAGAAACCTTTCGGCAAAATCGTCAATGGGGATATTCTTTTTGAGGACAGCGATCTCGAACATCGAGGCAAGTTTGCTCTGTATCGTTGGAAGAAAATCGTCATTGTAAGCGTGGATCATCGGCTTTTACTCCTCGGATAATGTCGTTCAGGTATAGGTCGTCGGGCGTGGGGTTGCCTCTACGGATGGAAAGGAATTTCAAGCGGGCTTTTTCGTTGCGCTCTCTGCGGAGAGGGTAGTATGTGGCGGCATCGGCTAAATCGTAACCCAAAAACTGTATCTTTGTGAAAGCCTTTTTTGAGATCAGCACAATTTGTTCTCCGAGATTGCCGAGGCGCAAAGCCTCTGCAAGGCGTTGCACCGAAATGGTGTTGTTCAAAAAGCTTTCGGCGTAAGTGAAGTAAGAGTCGTCAGCCCGATAGCCCTTGATGACGTCATATTCCGCGGTGGGCAAAGCGAAATTGGCGATCAGGTACGCTTTGCCGGCTTTTGCAATATCGGATTTCAGCGTAAAGACACGGTTTTGAAGCAACAGCGTGATCCAATGCAGAACGGTGTAGCCTTTCTCCGAAAGATCGAGAAGTTTCAAATCTGTCATGTCAAGAGTGTATTTGTTGGCATAGCCGTTACGGTCCTTATCGACAGCCCACTCTTTGGCGAGGCCAAGCGATTCGGTGCAATAAAAACCGAGTCCATAGTCGTTGTACGTTTTCCCCTTACCGTATTCGGGACGTTCAATAATGGAAATTGAACCGTGATAAATGACCAAACTGCTCATTATAATTCTCCTTGTGGGAAAAGTATAACACTATAATGTCCCAATGTCAAGCGTAATACGCACATTGTAATGGCATTTATTGTCGAAAACGGAGGTAAAAGATGAAACAAAAACAAGAAACGCCCGAAGTGGTAGTTCCCGCAGGGTATCGCCTCGATGAGGTTATGGATAAGAAGGAAGATACGCCGAGCCGAATCATAAATCGGAAGTATGAGGAAAAGAACAAAGAAAAGCGCAAAGCGGCAAATGGTACGTTCAGTACCTATTTGCCGCGAAGCGAACTTGACGAAATCAATGCCTTTCTGAAAAAGTACGATATCACAAAGGTGGATTTGATCCGACAGGGCTTTCGTGCATTACAAGATCAAATCAAAAGTAGTTATCGTGGAGAATAGGGCATGAATCCCAAAGTAGGACGTAATGCTTACGGCGGAGTTACGGAGAAAATTGCGCAAAGGAGCGCAATCGTGTATTTTGACGGGTGCGCTCCCTCTGTGCGGAGGGAATACGGAAAGCACAAAAATTGAAGGCAACGAAAAAGAAAGAGAACTTTATAAAGAGATGAATATAAACGGCGTTCATGTCGAGGTTTATATCAGCAACACGCCTTCGGATGGCTCGATGCGGAGGGTAATCGAGAATCTGTTAGCGGCATACGAGGAAAGAATAGCAAAACAATGACTGAAATAAGGTTAGGGCGGGCAATTGTCGTAAGACTGTTTTGCTATTATTTTCTCATAAAACTTACTCTCATAGTATCTTACAAAGCAAAGAAGATTTGTATTTCATTTTCGATGCGCGGACATTTCATTTTTACGCATTTTTTTAATTTTTTTGATAATATAATCGCCTAATTTTTCACCTAAAATTTGCAAGTAAAGATTGGCATTGATTTTCTCGGGCGCAGATCGAGATTTTTTTATGTAAACATAAAAAAGCGGTGAGTACATTATAAAGAGTTGCAGAATGCTGTCCATATTTGAGGTCTCTTTAAGTGTTATCACTTGTTCTTGGTTGTCGTTAGAAGAGTATGGACGATATAGATTAACTGAGTCGGCCTTAATAGCTTTATTATTTTTCATACCAATCATTACATCAACAATAATTTGTCCATTCATTGTTTGATTAAATTCCCTTTTGGCCGTTTTTGCGCAAGATGAAATGATTTGTTCCAGAGGATCTATCAGTTTATCTAAATAATCGCTTTTACAAATCGCATCTTTTAGTTCAGGCCATATCATTTTGTGGAACATCCTCAAAACAAAGAATTTCTGTTCTGCCTGCGGGGGAGTTTTAGTTATAGTTTCTATAAATTTTTTCCCCAAACTTAATTGAGGATAATTTGAAAAAGCACTCGAATTTTTGATTATTTTCTTTTTGAATTCATTATCGATCAACGCAAAATCATATCCGCGTTTTACAGCTGAGAAATAATGTTTTTCGTTGGTAAGTATTTCATCGAGTTGATCGGTGAGTCGAGCTATATCGTCATCATGCGTTTGAGTGTCAAGCTTTCTCTTGTACCATTCATTTTTCAAAACCGTGATGAGCCATGAATCGTTCCATTGGATGAGACTGCTAGTATTTTCTACGCTTGATGAATTGATGCGATTTAATGCCGTCCATAATCCTCTGATGTTGTCTGTTGGTAATGATGTTTCAGTGTCGTTTTTGGGGTTATGAAGTGTCGAAAAATATTCATTTACCAATTCTATGATAACATTTTCCATCAGAGTATCGGTCTTGATAACACGATGATGATAAATGGCACTCTCATAGAGATTGTGCCTCTTCAGAAAGAAATTTTCTAATGAGCTGAGGGATTTTGCCAAAAAAGCAAAACAATAAGTTGTTCCTTGTTCAGAACTGTTTTTAGATGTTTTGACACAAAGTTTTAGGCCAGAAATGATGCGTTTGTAATCTATTTGTGCCCCTGAAATTCCGCATGCGATGCCATCGCGGACGATGTAGTCTAATCGATCACAATCCACTTCTCCCGCGATTAATTCATGCAACGTTTTCCAAAGCTCGCTTTTAATGCTCTCTTTATAGTTTTCCTTATTAAACCTTCCGTTTGTTAAGATCAACATTACGCATACCCAAACAATGCAGGTAAATATTTTGGATGTGTTAGTCGGCGCTTTTTCGACAATCTCTTCAAATATTGTATTTATGATTTTATCGCCGATCATTTCGTGTAAATGATCATGAAAAGTATCAATTTTACATTCATCATAAGCCTGGACAAGAAGGTTATTACTAAACTTGAATTCAGAATATAGTTTATCCAAAGCCCGCTCGGTTATATGACTGTAAGGCGGGTGTCCGACATCATGCAGCAATGCTGCAATTCTGATTGCTTGATAAATAATTGCTAAATGAATAAATTCAATATTAGAGTTCTTTTTTGAGTTGGCCAATTGTGTTGACAAACCATTGGTTTTACTGCCGATGCTCGAGATTCTCAACGCAATCAATTTATCGATGAGGTCGCTTCCATCAATGCTCTTTTTTGTCGCTTCATTCCAATGCTTTTCAATCGTTAAAATTTTATCTAGATGAGACGCAATGCGACAGGGATATCCACCATTCGTATGTAAGCCCTTGATTATGGTTTGCAAAGATGAGTTTACATCTTCGATGAACAATTTATAAGCTTCGGAGTTCTTATCTGTATTGGATAACGCATAGAGGAACATCTCATCGACTAAATACATAGCACCAATAGAATGTTCAAAACGCTTGGTACGATTTGTTGGGAATGTAAGATAAACTGTGGAGTTTTGATAAATATCATGGAGACGATTAAATAGATTATTGGATATGATTTGTTTTTCAAGATCGGTAATTTCAATCAAGCCATGTAAATTGTCGTTTATGGATATTATTTTATGTGTCATGGATGCTCCTTATTGATTATTTTTTTCACTTGGTCCGCGATAAAAAAGATTAGGCCAAATTACTCGGCTGGGCGGCGTCTGGATTTATACATAGTGATTCCAAAATGCGGTAGAAAGCAAAGTATCGTTGGTTTGAACCCTGACGATAGATTGCGTGAGGCGCTCCTGTAAGAGATAATATCCAAAGGAATTGGGCTTTTGCATGAGCTTATATTGCATTTTGTTCTCTATAATACGTTTCAAAATTTCTGCCACCTCGATATCTGTTGTGCATGCCACGACGCCGCCCGCGACTCCCGTTTGGAAGTTAACCAATCTGCTGAGCGGATGAACATCCTTAAAGAACTTTTTCTTTTTAGCGTCCTTTTGGCAATAAAAAATCGTTGGTTTTCCCAAACTTAAAGCCATGGCCGCTTCAGCGTCTTTACCGTAACTGTCTCTATCGCCAGTGGTATAAATTAAAATTCGTGCCGATTTCACCATAAGACATTCGATAAGTCCTTTGTCCTCATGGCTTTCGGCGGCGCTGATTGTTGGATCGAAATATCGAAGAGTTATACCAGCTCTTTTGAGTTGCGCAAAAACTTTTTCACAGAAATCGGCCATGTCTAAGAAATTTTGTTTCGTGCGCATGCTTGTAGCAACGTAAACGTCAAGATCATTACAAAGAGACAAGTATAGTTTTGTGTTGATAAGAGCTTTTTGGTGGGCCGACCAGAATCTGTTGGCCAATTCCGTTGCTACTATTTTGGCTGTTTCGATAGAATCCAATTCAGTAGATTCTGTCTCTCCCGTAGCGAAGATGCTCATCTGTTGCGCATCAGATTTGGTTAAATATTTCCCTTCGAGAATATCCTTAAATGAAGGCCGCTTTATCCCTTTTTCAACAGCTTTTTTATAAGAGTTGACGACATATCGAATAAATTCATTTCGATTTTTAGACGTCGCCAATGTTTTGCAAGCCATTTCTGAAATCAAGTATCGGTCTTCCTTATCGATCTCTTCAAAAGCGAGTGTTTTTCCGCGGCATTTTATTTGTTTAGTATCGATTTTGAATTTTTCGTACTGTTTTTCCAGTTGTTCCATTGACATATGAGATAAAATCTCGAATCCTTTTTGAATATTGCCGAACATGAATATACAATCAATGAAGACTCTGTTAAATCCCCATTTGAGCTGTTCAATGGAAGTAATATTTTCATTTGAGATTTTAAAATTAACGGGAAGTTCCACATCATAAAAATGATTTGTTGGCGTTATAAGCCAATAGTAACGGAAGAAATCATCGGAAATATTTTTTTGTTGGTGTAGAATAAGCAACTGATCCAATTGAACTTTTGAAAGAGGCTTATTCTCAATATTTTCGAGCAGAGAAAAAAGCGACTCGGGACTGTCTTTAGAGATAAAACTGCAAATGGTTTTCTGTTTGCTCCTGTACATAATATCCGAAAACGCTTGAATAATTTCCTGTTTTTTCATTTGTTCCTCCATGATTTTTTATTTTTTGCGAGCAAGGATCGAAAAGGAATAATGTTAGCGCAAACACTACTCTTATAGAACCAGTCGGATGAAACGACAAAATGTTACAAATTTTTATGTTTTTGGGGGGCCAATGGGGATAATGTGCTGCGGACAAGACTGGACACCTAACAATTTCTTTAGCGGAAATTTCTGTCCTGGTTTCAGAGCTGCTTGCGTTTTTTGCCATTCTTTTGTTCTTCCGCTCGTACTAAGGCGTCCAATTTTTTTAGGTATCCATCTCCGCTTCAACGTATTATAAACATTCCAAAATCGTTGATTCTCTGCTATGAGATCGTCTTCTATTGGTTTGTCTCATGCTACCTTTGAACTGCCTACACTCTTTCTTCCACGACATTCCTCTATGAGCCCCGCTTCTCCTTCTTTCAAATATATGCGCACCTACGAGCGGATCAACGAACGATAATTGTCTTATTCGGCGCTGCTCTTCGTCCCCCAATACTTCCTTACCGTTTGCCCCCATAATATGCACCTTTAAACGTCTAACATCCAGGGTGTATATCACATTGGAAATGAACCCCTTTTTATTTAGCATGTTATAGATGATTTAATTCACAATTTGTGCTTCTTTATGCTATAACCTTTGTCTATAAAATAGGGTATAGGGGATCAAGATACATCGATTTCCATTTTCGTCAATATGCAGTTTGTTCGATGGCAAGGGCGAAGCATATGTGATTGTTTGTTTTTTCGTTCAAGCTAATTTTTGACGTACGGTACGGAAGGGCTGAAAGGCCACGGTGCGTAATGCCGAGGGCTTGAAAGTTGCGTCGGCACTCTGTTTGAAAAGAACGGTCCGCTTGATTTTTGGTTGAGTCCGCACGGACAGCACAATGAAAAATCTTAGCGTGAGTGTTTGCTTGGTTTTCTGCGAGCTTTGAGAATAGAAAAAGGACGTCCCTAATGAGAGGATGCCTTTTCCGCTATATCGCGTTTTTTATTTGAAATAAATACCACGGGAGTTTTTAGCAAGTTCGCCTAAAAATGGAATCTTGCTGAAAAGATGCTTCAAACTATCAAGAAGCGATCTGCTCGCAACGTCGATTCCTATATCAAGTCCAATGTCGCTAATTGAGGAGGCATTGACAAGAACAATACTTTGATATATTTTTTCGAAAATTATCTCAAAGTCCTGTCCGCTTGATTTCTCAAGCTCATCAAGCTGCAGTATAAGAGTCTCTCTCCAATTAGGTTTACCATGTTGAACATTGAAGAAAAGTAGTTCAGGTTTTCCAGAATAATGATAGTCGGGGATTTTCATTTCAAGCTCTCGGATGCAGTCAGCAAAGGCTTTTGCGTCAAAGCGCTCGAATATTTGTACTTCTTCGTGTTCCCATTTAGGCCTGTATGCTTGTCCGGGGATGTAGAAATTAAAAAACATACCGCTTCGGGCATTGTAATAGTCCATTCCGCGCAAAATGGAAAGAGCTTGCGGATTGGAGGGCTTTAAAAGCATTACTCCAATAATACAACGCTTGACATTTCTAAAATCGTCATTGCATTGGCGTTCGATATCGGAAAGACCGTTAGATGCTTGCATAAGATACAGCAACTCCGTATTGTGTTTCATATTTAATTAGACGAATTAAAAAGATAAAATGTTACAACAAATTTTTAAAATTTAGAAAATTTTTATAATCTTACAAAACAAAATCAGCACAGGGGCGTCTTTTATCCTTGGTGGTTTCTTGCTGTTTAACATAGGACGGAAGATCTTTTATAATTTTCGAAAATGTTTTTGACGGTAAAACCAGTCGTGCTATGATTTAGTATATATGGGAGCAATAATTCCCATAAGCAGGGTGAATCCAAATTGTGAATTTTACCTTAAATCACATCTGTAAAATATATTCCATCGGAGCATAAGCGGTCGATGTCTTCTGTATGGAGAGATGATTGACGGCGAGTATGTTGTGTCCGTCGGCCCGTCTTGGTGCGGAAAGTCCACAACACTTCGTATGATCGCCGAGTTGGAGGAAACCACGGTGGGTGAGTTGACGATTGGTGGAGTGGTGGCAAACGATATTCCGCCGCGAAATAGAGATATTGCGAGGGTCTTTCAATCTTATGCGCTCTATCCCATATGAACGCGTAAAAGAAGATGGCGTTTTGGCTTGCGATGCAGAGGCTTCCCAAAGATAAAATCGAACAAAAGGTAAGAGCGCCCGCAGAAAAACTCGGCATCACCGAATATATGGAACGAAAGCCGATGGGAATGTCGAGCGTTCAGCGCTAGCGCATCGCGCTTGGGCGGGCAATCATTTGTAACCCCAAGTCATGTTGCTAGACGTACCGCTCTCCAATCTTGATGCGAAGTTAAGAACGTAAATGCGCTCGGAACTTAAAACGACGTGCATCGATGTTACGCACAATCAGACTGAGCCGTGACGGTGGGGTTGCGCAATATCAAGATGAAAAACAGTTTTATGCAGCAAATCGATACGCCGACCAATCTTTACCGATACTCCTTCTGATGAGTTTCCGCGCAGAAAATCTTATCTTGCCCACCGAAGGAAAGAAAATCGTTGCGCCCTTGCAGATTCGGCGACTTCTCAAGAGATACTTTGTGTGGAAACGCTCGTGCAAGGCAATATCATCGGTAAGAACGGCAACGATTCGGACAACACACAAGTAATCATGAAGATCCAAATTGCAGACGCCCGAATGGATTATCGGGATAGTGTTTTAAGGACACGAAAGAGTTCAATATGCCGCGTGGGCTGAAATATAGGGTGTACGGTGGAGAATGGCGTTTTGCACTTCTTGGGACAGGAAGTTACGTTGCCTCCCTGCGTAACGGAGAAGGGCAGACGAATTGCTGATTCCGACGGATGCTATCACGGAGGGCGGGAGCATTGCCGCAGAAGTGAAATACACGGAGGCTATCGGCAAATCCATCGTTCACGAAATGGGACTCGGCGGGTGGGTGGCTCTCTATGCCATTACTGATAAAAAGGCAGAATAAACTTTCAAAATGGAATCGGATATGAAACGGCTCTCTTTCAGAAAAAACGGTGAAGAGGTCGTAGCGCCGTTGTCGTCAACGGTTCGTTTCAAAGGGACTTTCAAAAAGGGTAATAAAGTTAAGCGCAAGCCTACCGAAAAAACATCTTCTTGCGGTTTGTAGATGCGGTACGCGATTTCTTCCGTACGCGCAGGTACGAGTATTTTATAGGTATAAAAGATTGGAACATTGCCGCGCCCGAGAACTTAGCAACGCAATTTATTGGTTTTCTTCCTGCGCGCGGGGCGTGAGCGTCGAACTATTTCTTTGAATGTTCGCCTTACAATAATATTACGATGGGGGAATAGGGGATTTCGGCGCAGGCGGCTCGAATTTGCTACTATGGGACAGAAAAAATTTTTCCAGTGCCAAGTGAGAAAGAAAACGGTCTGTTTCAAGGTCGATGAGCCGATGGAGGGAGCGGTGAAAATAATCCTCGCGGTCGATAAGCGCTCGATCATATACAAGGAAAAAAGACGTTCGGATCATATAAGAAAAGGCGGTGAAAGCATCGCCGCCTTTATGCTACCGACATTGCTATTTCACGGGTTTAACGATTGTTTGGATGATGTCAAAAAAGGCTGGTTCGGGTTGCACTAGAAGTTCTTCATACATGATGACATAGACAGTATCTTGTTTTCCGTCAATTTTAGCGGTGCAAGAAAGCAAGTCAAGGCCGAATTGCGGCTTTGGGCTGGTTACAAACTCGTACAGAATGCTATAAAAGGGGAGAGATTTTGAGGTTGGTGTTTGCAGAAACTCGAAATCCTTATATTCGAACTTGGGATTGCATACTGCAACCAATTCCATTTTTACAAGCGAATCATAACTGTTTAATGAGATAGTATAGTATAAAAGATCTTTGCTGACGCTGTCACTTGTTCGAGCTAAACGGATAGAATATATAGACTCATCGACCTCAAAGGCAAAATCATGCAGTTCCGAGTTTAACTCTGTTAAAGAGGCGGTACGATTTTCGAAATTAGCGTCAATGTACACCACCTTATTTTGAAAGGGATAAAAGGCAATGAAGCAAGCTATAAACACAATGGAAACGGCTGCCCCCGCAATTCCCAATATGGAAGGTATCATTCTGCTTTTTTGCTTGTGTGCATGATAGTCTATCCCCAATGCACGGAGAGTATTGCCGTTGTCGGCATCCATGATCGCCTGTTGATCTTTACGGGCTTGTTTTTTTAGATAACGTTTTACGTTCATAATCAGTAGATACGAATAGCTAAAGCATCGTTGATTTGGGTACTTAGCGAGATGTCGTAGATTCCAGACGATTTACCCGATAAACCCGAGGCAACGTTGAAGTAGTTCTTTGTTAATGTACCGTCCGAAGTCTGATAGATATAGGTAGAATATCCGAATCCTACCATGACATGGTTTGCGTCGGACGTATAAAAGGAGAAAAGGTCTTCATTGTCTTGGCTTGAGCGGCGTCCCACATTGTAGCCGCTTAAAAAAAGTGCGATAGGCATATTGGAATCTTTTATATAGGATTGTGCTTTGGAAAAGCTGAAAGATTTCCCAGACATACAAGAATAGGTCTCCATCTTTCTTCCCCTGCTCTCACAAAAGCTTTCCAATCCATCCAAGAATTCATCTTCTGTGGTCCCGGCAGTAGTTGTTCCCATTAGACTGTACAATTCGCGGATAACGCTCTCTACAGCCTCGTCTTCTATCGCGTAAGCATACCACGATCCGATAAGATTGCCGGATTTATGATTGGGGATCAGATTTTCATCGTATCTGTCGTAAAAGCCCACTATGTTCGACGCCGCGATAGGAGCACATGCTCCGGCCGTCGGTGCGAAAGTGTATGTAGGACAGAAGATGGCTAAATCATACTCGCTGTAATCACGCGAACTATAGGGAATGCTAAATGACTGCATGGATGAGGCGAGCAGATTGTATTCATTATCGTCATAGACCACTGCTGAGTCACTGTATGTAATCTCATCTTCGTCGCTTGTGCGAATCGAGCAAGGAGCGGTAAACGTGCCAAGTAGAAGTAGACCGCTTAAGCAAATGGATGCAAAGTGTAACATTTTTAATTCCCTCCTGTTGGTATTTATATACCTATATAGATAGTGTCGGGTTGAAAACCAGAAATGTTACAAATATTTTTTGAGGATTTTATAGGCGCGGCTGGCTTTTAAGCGAACATTGCCGCAGGTCATGTGTAGCATGGCAGCGATGTCCTTGTGGCTGTATCCCACCCAAAAGTGCAAGTACAAAATCTTGCGCGACAGTGGATCGATATGTTCAAAGGCGAGATGAACATCTGCACTTAGGCCAGAGTAGTCAAAATCGGGCGTTGGGCCTAAGGCATCAGTGTAGGCGACTTCTTCATGGCGCGTCCGCAAAATGTCGATGGCTTTATTATCCGCCATTGCAAAGAGCCATTGGGTCGGCGCGTTGACATAGTCATGCTCTTTCCCCTCCAAAAGCGCGGCAAAAACCTCGGAAGCGACATCTTCATGGCGGACGAGATTCCCGAAGCGGCAGCGAAGGTGTAGGATGATTTTGGAATAGAACTCTTGGTAGATGGGAATAATCGCTTGCTTATCATATTTGATTTTACTGAGTACCCGATTAAACTTTTGTGGATTCATTGTCTTGTCGTGCGGCTATTCGAGGTAACTGTCAAGCATGGTCATGATAGCTGCCTTTTGCTTGTAAGTCAGATTGTCGTACTTTTCGAGAAGTGCCTTCTTTTCTTTCGTTAAGGGAATGGCGTCGTCTCCAATGTCGCAAAACAGCTCGAAGGGCTGTATTTCGAGGGCGGCACATACTTTCTCAATGTTGGCTAAACTCGGGGAGTAATTTGCCGCAGAAAACCAATTGCGGATAGCGACTTCGGTTAAGCCCGTCCGCAAAGCCAATTCACGAACAGTAACACACTTCTGTCTCATGAACTTCTGTATGTTGGTTTTCACTATTAAAATCATAGGGGAATTTTTCATGGCCATTATAAAACAATTATAGTACATTTACTGAATCAGTATAAACAACTCTTCTTTATAAAGTTTTTGTATTTCATAATGCGTACTTTTAATTTTCGTTTGCAAATCGTAAAAATTTTATGCGCCGCAAGAAAATATCCCGCTGTTTTTCGGTAAACAAAGACCATAAATGTAATATCGTAGTGATTATGCCCTCCGCGGGATGAATAATACTTTTTCTGATGGAGAAAATGGGGGGTAAAAAATTTTTGAGCAAATGGCACTTTTCCCAAGTGAAATTTCGCGTTCCATGCAACTTTTTCATCTTGTGATTAAAAAGTTATAATCTTTAAATAGCATTACACGGTCAAGAATTTCCTGTAATGGTAAACGTCGAACAAGGATATTTTAAAATACATGGTAAATTCAAAGGTATTATCAAAGTAGATAAAGGCGCGAAAGTAAAGGTTGGATAGAATAGCTACATTGAACGCTTTCGCGGAGCAGAACAGGATCAAGCCTCCATCTCATATCTCACCAACAATCAAGCTGAATTTTCACCCGCCACAAAGTTGATGCAAGATAATAAATGGGTAAATGATCGCGAGAGAAATGGGCGTTATGTGAAATTATTAACAGGGCGTCCAATGATACTCCCTTCGGTGTATATATTGAAAACAGCGAGTTGTATGAGTCAATGAACTTTAAAGTGGAAGAAGATTTGGAAATTCACTTTGCTAACTTCTGTGAATTAGAAATCCAAGGGAAGTTTTCATCCGTAGGTTCTTTGCGACTCCTCGAATTGAACAGTTTACAAGGGAAAATTTCGGAAGTGGAAGCATTGGAGGATCTTTTTAAAAAAGATATCACTTCCAACAAAGAGCCGACAGAAAAAGAACTTTTGACATATTCCATTGGCTTCAAGAAGCAAGCGGTCAATATTATTGCAAATGTATTGGAGGCAAGGAATTATTTATACCTTTGGGTTTGTGCGCATCATAAGGTTGTTTATTACGCCAATTTTCTTATTCCGGCGATTGTCGAAGAGATTTCGCGGCATTGCGGCACGGATAAAGATAAGTTTCCTTCGTGGGAACTCTGTTATGATAATCTCAAAGATTTGGACGATTTTTATATTTGGACGGCGATTCGGTATATTAATAGCCAATCTGATAAATTCGGCCTTTCGATGTCATATAAAAAGCTCGCAGATCAATTATTTTCAAGAGTATACAGTAAGAGCCTGTATAAATCGTTTGTGGAATGCGAACTGTTTTTTGATTTGTTTACCGTTGATCAACGCGTGCAGGCATTGAAGAAACTTCGAGATAATACCGACATTTCCAAACCCTCTTTGAGCGACGATAATACCTTGGTTGCGGGGTATCTTAATACTGAAATGATTGAGGGAATAAATCGTATCATTAAGCAGTCGATGGGAAAGAAAGGCATTTCTTTGAAAGAACTCCTTTATGTCGTGATAGAGTTTAAGCAAAAACGACTTGATACGAATGTAGTTTATATGGATATGGACGACAAAATATTGCCAATCAACCGAATTCGCCTGTTGTCTTCTGATAGAATTGAAATGCAAGACGTAAAGAATCAATATTTCTATTTGTATTATGATGGCGAAGGGCTTAAAACGTTAGAAGATGTAGAGACCATAAAAGAAGCCGTCAAAAAATATTTGGAGTCACAGACGAATACATTAACCGATGTGCAAGGAGTATAGAAAAGACATTTGCAATTGTAACAATTTACTTAAAGCAAAAAACTTTTCCTGTAAACCTGTACGCTTGGGAGAACACGCAGCTGTTAACCGCGGTGTCGTCAGTTTGAGTCTGACAGGAGCAGCCATGTGGGAATGAGTTGAACTGATTTTAAGTTCGACTCATTTTTTATAGCGCAATATATGGCAATTCGAAAACGACAGATGTTGGGTTTTTTATCCGCCGATATTTCACTCGGGCGGGCGCAGGTGGGCAGAGCGAAAAAGTTGACTTTCCGCGCAGAGGGGGATATAATGGGCGTATGGAAACTTGGTTATCCCGCACGGCGCTCCTCTTTGGCGAGGGCGCAACGGAAGGGCTCTCCGCGCGCCGCGTGGCGGTGTTCGGGCTCGGCGGCGTGGGCGGCTACTGTGTGGAAGCGCTCGCCCGCTCGGGCATCGGCGCGCTGACGCTCATCGACAGCGACAAGGTGGATATCACCAATCTCAACCGCCAAATTTTGGCGACAAGGGAAACGGTGGGCATGTTGAAAATCGACGCGGCGCGGGCGCGCGTGGCGCAAATCAACCCCGCCTGTGAGGTGGAGACCTTCCGCACTTTCGTCTTGCCCGAGACGATCGGCGAATTCGACTTTGCGCGCTTCGATTATGTGGTGGACGCCATCGATACGGTGAGCGGGAAACTCGCCATCGCCATGGCGGCGACGGCGGCGAACGTGCCCGTCATCAGCGCGATGGGCGCGGGAAACAAACTCGACCCCACGGCGTTCCGTGTGGCCGATATTTCCGAGACGGCGGTGTGCCCGCTGGCGCGGGTGATGCGGCGGGAACTCAAAAAGCGGGGGATAGAGCACCTGCGCGTGGTGTATTCCGAGGAAGAACCCCGAAAGGCGGCTGGGGAGGAACGAGTGCCGGGGAGCAACGCCTTTGTGCCCGCGACTGTGGGGCTCATTCTCGCGGGGGAAGTCGTAAAAGCCCTGATCGCCAAAAATGAATAATCGCTGCGAGTTTTAAGCGCCGCGGGCGTCCAAAGGACGCCCGCGGCGCATGTTTTATTCTGACATTTTCAAAAATTTCTCTAAAATTTCGCCTGCGGTGTAAAAACCCAAATTGGGCGCGTCCTCCGCATCCGCCGCGCGGCACAGGGAGAGCGCGTATTCGGCCGCATCGGACAAAAGGGCGGGCTTCCCGCGCGCGAGCCAATGCGAGGTGACGCGGCAGGACAGGGGCTCGCCGTTCAAAGATACGCCGTCCAAAACTTCGAGCCCCTTCAAGTCGCGCGCAAGCGTCGAGCCGCGCTGTTTGATGACGCTCTCCTTCGCCGTCCACAGGCGGAAAAATGCCGCAAGGGGGTCGGGTTCTTTGCCAAGCGCCGCCCGTTCGCGCGGGGAGAAGAGGCGCGCGGCGAGTTTTTGGCTGTCGATGGGGCGCACCTTTTCCACGTCCACGCCGACGGGAAAGCGGTCGAACGCGCACACCGCAAACTCGCCCGAATGGGAAATGTTGAAGTGAAAATCGGGAAAATTTTGCAGCCGCGGCTTTTGGTTTTTTCCGCGCAAAATGCGAATATCGTCGCCGAACACGCGCAGGGTTTGCATGATTTCAAGCCGCACCGAGAGTTCCGCAAGCAAACTGCGGGAAAAATCGGCGGGTTCATGAAAGCGCAAAAGTTCGGCTCGCCGCGCTTCGGGAAGAAACCCGAGCGCCGTTTTTGCATCGCCTTCCGTGAAGTTTTCGATTTCGATGACGGCGAGTTTCATGTTTGCTCCCTGCGCATTTTTCGCTCTCATCATAGCATAAAATCGAAAAGCTTGCAAGCAGGGGCTGACCGAAAATTTGCCCCGCAAAAAAGAAATTTCGCCTTTAACGCTCCCCGCTGCGCCGCGCGCTGCCGCAAGGGCGGCGGCAGCGCGCGGCGCAGCGGGGAGCGTTATTTGCTCGGCGCAGCACTACGCGAACGCTCACTTTCTTGCTCCATAGTAATGGTAGCACAAAAATTTTGCCTTTTTGGGGATGTATGCCATATTTTTTGAAAAAAGTTAAAAAATTTTTTTGGGAAGATACATGCACCTGCGCCGCGCCCAATGGGCGCGGCGCAGGTGCGTGTATGAGGGGAAAAAGAAAGTAGGAAGGAGCGAGGAGAGAGGTAGCCCCTCCCCCTGTGTCCCCCTCCCCGCGGCAAAGCCGCGGGGAGGGGGATTGGATAGACTGTGTTTGGGGGAAGATACGCGATGCGAGAAAGGCATAAGATACGCTCGCCCTGCGCCCGCGGCTTTTGCCGCGGGCGCAGGGCGAGCGTATGAGGAAGGGCGGAGGGGGATAATTATAGGACAGGACAAGGCGCGGAGGCGAGGACGGG
>CANQHG010000027.1 GCA_947623655.1 uncultured Clostridia bacterium
GTCTATATCGAAATTTAAGGAGAAAAACCGTGGTACTATTGCTTCAAAGGTGTTCTAACGAGGTTAAACAAACGCATACTCTCCAATCGATGTCACACTGTCTGGAATTTCAATATTCTTTAGCCCGCTACACCACATGAATGCTGAACTTCCGATCGCGGTCACGCTGTTCCCAATCGTTACCCTTGTCAGCGAACCGCAATTGGAAAACGCCGCCGCCCCGATCGAAGTCACATTGTCTGGAATTTTAATACTTGTCAGCGAACCGCAATTGGAAAACGCCGCCTCCCCGATCGAAGTCACATTGTCGGGAATTTTAATACTTGTCAGCGAACCGCAATTGGAAAACGCCGCCTCCCCGATCGAAGTCACATTGTCGGGAATGATAATGTTTTCAAGCGAATTACAACTACTGAACATTTCTGCCTCGATTGAGGTCACACTGTTTGGAATTTCAATATTTTTCAACCCGCTACAACCTGAAAACGCCCCGCGCCCGATTGAAGTCAGGTCGCCCTCAATCGTTACACTTGTCAGCTCGCTGCAACCAAGGAACGCATACTCTCCAATCGAGGTCACACTTTCGGGAATCGTAATGCTCGTTAGCCTACTACAACCCCAAAATGCATCCTTCGCAATATTCGTCAAACCGTCTGCAATAGAAATTTCACCTTTGAGTGCATGCGGAACCTCTATAATCGTATTAAAATCGTAATCATAAAGAACGCCGTCTTTTATTTGAAAATAGGTATTTCCCTCTTGGATGGTAAAACGCTCCAGATGTTCGCAGGAGTCGAATACAGTAAAACCATCAGCGATGTCTTCTATTCTCATCAAAGTAGCCGATATTTCGTAACTCGTAATGTTCCTATCCAAAAGGCATAGTATAATTGTTTTTTCATAATCATAAATCGCAACGTTATCACTACAAAATTTTTTATTATTGACATCGATCAGAATTTGCGGATTTTCTGCCATTCCCCCATAAATTCTGTCAAATTCCCCTAACACAATGTTCCCACCAAAATGATCATCAGAATCGTGATAGCCGCCGCCCCAGTTGGTGATTCCTATTATCGAAACATTGGGACCGATCGTGAGGCTTTTCAGAGAACTGCAAATCTCAAAAGAACTGAAAGATCCGTGCGCCAACTCCTTTGTCTCCTCCGGGATCATATACTCTGTTCTCGGATTCAGGGTCGGGTATTGGATCAAAGTATAGAGAGATTTGGTAAAAAGCACGCCGTCTTTTGAAGTGAACCAAAGATTCTCGGGAACAACGTAAATATTTTCGAAATTATTGCATGCGAAATCCCAAATAAATTTTACAGTTTTGGGAATCGTAATAGATTTTACACCGTTTAAGTTAATACTATAACTAACACCATCTTTACCACATCCGAGCGAAATCACGTCATAAATGTGCTCGCCATATTCCAATCGATCGGGGATCATGATATCGTCACCTATAGGGATTGCGTGTATTTCAAGTGCATTGTAGCCTACCACACTTGCTGTAAATGCATCTGTTTTAAATTCTCCTGTTTGAAATTCCTCATTAAGAATCGGGAACTCTCCGCTTGCAAACTCTTTTTTTGCCCGTACGGGAAGTTCATAGAGAAATTTTTCTGCTTTGCCGTTTTGGGAATCAGGCGTATGTCTTTCCAGAAAAGTAGCATACGAAGTTTCCCAGCCGCCTTCGGTTTTATTTACATCAGTTGTGTCCGTTACGCAGAAATAATTATATCTGATTCCCCATTTCCAAGAGGCCTGTCCGTTGACAGATGCATCATCCCAAGTGAGGTCAAACCAATACCACTTTCCATCATCCATCTTCGCGAGGTTCCATGCGTGAGCCTCCCCGCCTCCGTCTCCCGATACATAAACACTCTCCACGCCCGCAACATTGAGCAGTAACTGAAATGTTCGCGCATACCCTTCGCAAACCGCGCCCTGCTCGGTGAATACGCCGATCACATTATGTGCCCATGCCTCATCTTCCGGAGTTCCATCCTCTTGATAGGCATAATCCACAGCATAGAGAATGGCATCATGGAAGCCGAGCGCCTTACGATATGCGCCGTCATTCGCATCCAACTGCGAGATAAATTCTTCAACTTTGCTTATTACCAACCGATTATAATAAGAACGCACCGCACCGTTTGCATACGCTTCATCAACAAGTAAATTTAATTCCGTGTTGCTACACGTGACAGTGTTGGAAAGCCAATAAAAAAGCGGGTTGTCATCCTTATACGTCTTCCATACCGAAATGGCCTCATCTTGGGTCAAATTGAGATCTCTATAATTAAAGCTTGCGACCAACTGATTTGCAGGGCTTCGGGTATCATCCACATGGAAGATCCGCACTTCTCGGTCGATCTCCCGATACAACTTCTGAAGCGACGTTCCTTTCTCCAAATCGGCAAAATAATTATATCCATATGTACCGCAATACATATCGAGATAGCTCAAATCAACGTTTTCCCAGTCGGTTTTTCCACAGTATACGCAAACATTATCAAGAAATTTGTGGCCCCTTGGTTCTGCCGCTTCCACAACGGATGCCTCACATACGGTGCAAATGCGAACCGTCCAATGAGAGGTACACGTGGCAATCAAATCCTCGGCTTCTCCCCATACATGCCCCGTAGCCTTTTGAAATTGATATTCCACAAATCCGCACGTCTCACAGGTGCGCGTGCTGTACCCGATCGACGTGCAGGAAGCGGCAACTTGCACCGTCCATTCGGGCGGGAAAATGTGTTCGCACTTGGTGAGATCTTGCCCGTCCTTGCCCTCGGCTTTGATACCCGTGTCCCGTTCACCGATGAACCAATTCCCGTTTTCGCCGATATGGGGCGTGACGCCGTCCTTACCGTCGGTACCGTTCGCGCCATCTTTGCCGTCGGCGCCGTTGACGCCGTCTTTACCGTCTTGCCCGTCCTGTCCGTCTTTGCCATCGGTGCCGTTGACGCCGTCTTTACCGTCTTGGCCGTCCTTGCCCTCGGCTTTGATGCCCGTATCCCGTTCACCGATGAACCAATTCCCGTTTTCGCCGATATGGGGCGTGACTCCATCTTTCCCGTCTTGCCCGTCCTGTCCGTCTTTGCCATCGGTGCCGTTGACGCCGTCTTTACCGTCTTTGCCGTCCTTGCCCTCGGCTTTGATGCCCGTATCCCGTTCACCGATGAACCAATTCCCGTTTTCGCCGATATGGGGCGTGACTCCATCTTTTCCGTCGGTGCCGTTCATGCCATCTTTCCCGTCGGTGCCGTCTTTACCGTCTTTGCCGTCGGCGCCGTTGACGCCGTCTTTACCGCGAATGGAGCCAAGGTTGATGGGCTCGCCTTCGGTCAGCTCAATGATGAGCTCGCTGTTTTCGTTTATGTATATCTTCTTTACGCCCACGCCGTCTTTCCCGTCGAGGCCGTCTTTCCCTGCTTCGCCTTTGAACTGAGCGATGAGGTCTTCGAGCGAGCCCTCAAAACCGAGTGCTTGCGCATGTGCATAGACGCGTTCTATGGTCCAAATGTCGTCGGATTCGCTACTTGCCCCATTTCTATCACACGCCGCAAGGCCGAGAGTGAGGCAAAGAGCCGTGATGAGGGTCAACAAAATCGTCAAAAGTTTGCGTTTCATAGGAATTCCTCCATAAGTTTTTGTCTATATTATAGTCATATTTATGACTATTGTCAAGAATATGACGTGAGATTATAATAACTTTTATGATTAGTTATGCTCCGTTCTGGCGAACGGTGAAACAGCGCGGAGAGACAACTTACACGCTCATCAATAAACACAATATCAGCAGTGCAACGATCGACCGCATGAAAAAGGGCGGCGGGATCACAACGGCAAAAATCAACGACTTATGTAAAATTTTACAATGCAATGTAGAGGATATTATCGAATATATCGAAACTTGATCTCCAAATCATTTAGTCGAAAACAATACTAACAACATAGCAAAAAAGAGACGGCATGTGCCGTCTCTTTTTTGTTGTCTGATTGCAAATTTTACATCGCGGGGCCGGTCGTGGAGGGGGCGTAGACGCGGGCGAGGAGCTCTTGATTGAGCGCATAGAGCCCCTTGGCGTCGGAGCCGAACAGCTTGTACTTCTTGATCATGTCGTCGGCGTTGGTCTCCTCTTCGCCCTGTTCTTTGATGAACCAATCGAGGAACTGCATCGTGCGATAATCTTTCTGTCCCGCCGCCTCGTGATAGATGTCGGTGATGAGCGAAGTGACGTATTGCTCGTGTTCATAGCCCGCCGTGAGGGGGTCGAGATGAGTCTTAAACGTCTTGTCGGGCTTTGCGATGGCGCCGAACGTGACGCGGTGGCCGTTGTTGATGAGATAGCGGCGGATCATAAAGGCGTGGTCGCGCTCCTCCTGCGCCTGCACTTCGTACCAATGGGCGAAGCCGTCGAGTCCCTCGTCGGCATAGTAGTTGGCGAAATCGAGATAGAGATAGGCGGAGTAGAGCTCCTTGTTGATCTGCTCGTTGAGCATTTCCGCAATTTTGTTGTTTAACATGGTGTTCTCCTTGTGCTTCCCTTTGAAAGCAAACAATATTGTAGTCTTTTTTGAAGATTTGTCAAGTATTTTTTCGCTTATTCCGAAGCTCTCGCTCATGTCCTCTCCTGAGAACGAAACGATGCAACATTATGTCCGTTTCATCCCCTTTATGACGGCTCCGCCTTGGGAAGAGCCTTAGAGCAATAGACCGCCCCGCACGCCACTTTCCGTCCCTTTTGGGGGAAGTCCCCCGAAAGAAAAAGGGGGTTCGATTGCGGCGGAGAGACCTTTTAAGAATATTTCTCAATTCACTTGCCATTTTGCGGAAAACAATGTATAATATCTCCGAAAAATAAAGAGGTGAAAAAACATGAAAAAACCTTATGCGATCATCATCATGGACGGCTACGGGCTCAATCCCGATAAAAACGGCAATGCCATCTGCATGGACGGCAGTAAAAACGTAACGTATTACAGAAACAACTATCCCTCCGCGACGCTCGGCGCAAGCGGTCTCTCCGTGGGGCTTCCCGACGGGCAGATGGGAAACTCCGAGGTCGGCCATCTCAACATGGGCGCGGGGCGCATCGTCTATCAGGATCTCACCAAGATCACCAAGTCCATTCAGGACGGCGACTTTTTCGAAAATCCCGCCCTCGTCAAGGCCATGGACAGCGCTAAGCAAAACGGCAAAAAATTGCACCTTTGGGGACTTCTCTCCGACGGCGGCGTGCACAGCCACATCACGCACCTTTTCGCTCTTCTGGATATGGCGAAAAAACGCGGCGTGCCCGAAACTTACGTCCATGCCTTTATGGACGGCCGTGACGTTTCCCCCACCTCGGGCGTCGAATATGTGAAAGAACTCCTCGCATATATGCAAAAATCGGGCTATGGGAAGCTCGCTTCTCTCTCCGGCCGCTACTACTCCATGGACCGCGACAATAACTGGGACCGCGAGGAGAAATCGTACGATATGCTCACGCTCGGCACGGGGATCCATGCGGACGACCCCGTTAAGGCGCTTGAAGAATCTTACGCAAACGGCGTGACCGACGAGTTTGTTCTCCCCACAAACATCTGCAAAGACGGCAAGCCCGTTGCGCTTGTGGAAGCGGGCGACTCCGTTATCTTCTTCAATTTCCGTCCCGACCGTGCGCGGGAGATCACGCGGGCGTTCTCACAAAAAGAATTTATCGTTCCCAAGGGCACTGCTTTTGTGCGGAAAACAGGCTTTTTGCATCCCGTCTATGTCTGCTTCACCGTTTATGACGCCGAATTCGAGGGCGTGGAGATCGCATTCCCGAAACAGAGCCTGAAAAACACTTTGGGCGAATATCTCGCCTCGCTCGGGAAGAAGCAACTCCGCATCGCCGAGACCGAAAAATACGCACATGTGACGTTTTTCTTCAACGGCGGCGTCGAAGCGCCCAATACAAATGAGGTCCGCGTCCTCATCAATTCCCCCAAAGTCGCCACTTACGACCTGCAGCCCGAGATGTCCGCGCCCGAAGTCACCGAAAAAGTGCTCGAAGAGCTCTCCACAGGCGAATATGACGCGATGATCTTAAATTTCGCCAACTGCGACATGGTCGGCCACACGGGCGTCATTCCCGCGGCGGTCAAGGCCGTGCACACGGTGGATGAATGCGTGAAGAAGGTCGTAGATAAAATTTTGTCGATGGACGGCGCGGCGCTTCTCACGGCCGACCACGGCAATGCGGACAAGATGCTCGCCGAAGACGGTTCTCCTTTCACCGCGCACACGACAAATCCCGTGCCCGTTGTGCTGATCTCCGAAGAGCTGAAGGACGTGACGCTCAGAAAAGACGGCATTCTCGCCGACCTCGCCCCCACCCTCTTGGAAGTGATGGGGCTCCCCATTCCGAAAGAAATGACGGGCAAGAGCCTGATCGTAAAATGATTTCCCGCTCATTCTGAGCCCCCTCCGCTCATTCTGAGGCGCAGCCGAAGAAGCCCCTCAAACGAAGTCAAAAACCGTCACATATGTGACGGTTTTTTGAAAGCGTCATGCTGAGAAGAGTCGGCCGCAGTCTATGAGAGTTGTACCGAAACATCTCACCGCACATTGTTCCGTAATCGCGCCGCGAGATTCTTCGGGTCAATTCCTCCGACTTCGTATACCGCCCGTACCTCAGAATGACGCGGCGAGAGCATTCGATCGTTCTCAAATATCTCCCGCCGCAATTTTTGATTATAAAGATGTACTTATTCTTTCCTCATCTTCTCCCGCAGGCGCATTTGGGTGAAAAAATCGGTGAGGACTGCGGAGCATTCCGCTTCCATAATGCCGCCCGTCACCTCAACGGTATGATTGAGCAGATTGGCCGCGGCGAGCTCGGATGTCAGACTTCTCCCCTTTTGCTCATAGGCGCCGAAATATACCCGCTCGATCCTGCTGTTTAAGATCGCCCCCATGCACATGGGACAGGGCTCGAGCGTGATGTAGATCTCCGCGCCCTCGAGCCGCCACGAGCCGAGTTTTTTGCACGCCCGATCGATCGCCCGCATCTCGGCATGCGCCGTTGCCATCTGAAGCTTGGTGCGAAGGTTATACCCCCGCCCGATGACTTTTCCGTCCAGCACGACGACCGCGCCGATGGGAACTTCGCCGAGCGATCTTGCTTTTTCCGCAAGGCGCAACGCCTCGCGCATGAATTTTATTTCCACGAAACCACTTCCGTCAGACGCGCCACCGCGTCGATATTTTTTTTGACGATCTCCCCGAGCGCGTCGCGTCCCAAGGGGTGCGGCAGATCCCCCCGCCCGACCTCCACGGTAAAAGCGGGGATCTTTAAATGCTCCACACACCAATCCTTATATCCGCCGACCGAAAAGGGCGCCTCTTTCAGGGGATAACCCGTCGTTTTTTGCAATATATGTGCGATTTTTTTGTCCCGCGCACGCCGCAACGGGGGTTGATGAAAGCGCCAATAGACCTCTTCGCCCTTGGTATGCCATGAGAGGGTGAACGTCGGTTGCACGCCGACCGTAAAGTCGTAAAGCGCCCTGCTCTCCGCCGCACAAAGGGGGGCGGCGCCGACATAATTTTCCGACGCGGGCGAGAACACGTTGCTTTTCCCCGTCCCCCACTTCGCGGGGAAGTTGACGTTGAGATCCACGCCTCTCCCGTTGGCCTTCCAGAGCGAAAAATCGTCACATATGTTGATTTTTCCGAGGCGGCCGCGCTCTTCTTCGGGGGCGCTTCCGAGCCCCTCCGTTGCAAGCAATACGCCGTCGGGATTGGTACACGGCAAAAACCATACGCTCCCCTTTATGACGCCGCGGCGGATATGCTCGAGCCCCAAAAGAGCGGTGATCCACTCCCGCGCATGGATCGCATACTGAGAGATACCCGCTTTTTCGCCCTTGCCGACGCGCATCGCATAGAGCGGGCGGCCGAATTCGCTGTAGCCGTATATCCTTTTTTCGCCGCGGTAACTCTGATAGAACGCGGCAATTTCATCGTAAATACCCATACCGCATCGTATGCGGGTCTTACGCATTATTTGTGATACTCTGCTCCCGCGCCGATCATAAAAGCGCGGTAGAGCTGTTCGAGAAGGACAACGCGGAACATCTGGTGCGGAAAAGTCATCTTCGAGAAAGAAATTTTCTCGTCCGCCGCCCCTTTCACCTCGTCGCAGAGCCCGCAGGAAGAGCCGATGACAAACGTCGCTTCCCTGCCCGCATCCTGCAATTTTTTTATGGAAAAAGCGAATTGTTCCGAGGTCATTTCCTTTCCCTCGATCGCGAGAACGAGCACATATCCGCGTAAATTTTTTAAAATATCGGTCCCTTCGTCTTTTAAAGAGGTCCGTTCGGGCAGTTCTCTGATCTCAAGTTTGCAGAAGCGCGCGAGCCTTTTTTCGTACTCCGCGCAGGCGTCCCGCCAATACTTCTCCTTGAGCTTCCCCACGCAGACAAGCGTTATCTTCATCATGCCAAAAATCCCCCCGCGAGCGCGACGATCCATTCGATGGCGCAGAGAACGATGCCGACGGAAGCGGCGAGAAAGAAAATTTTTCCGTCTTTTACGCCGCCCCGCGCGTTTTTCCTTTGGAGAACGAGGAACAAGACGCTCCCGATCAGGCATGCCCCCGAGACCGCATACAGGGCGGCCGCGCCGCCCACGGGAAGGGCGTCAAGGGCGACCCCGCACGATTCCAAGGTCAAAATCAGCGCATTATTGGCGAAATGGGCGAGCATGCCCGGGAGAATACTTCCCGCGCGTTGGGCGAGGAGCGCAAAACTCATCCCGCAGAGAAATTGATAGATCGTCTGTTCGGGATTGCCATGAAAGAGTGAAAAGAGCGCGCCCGAAATGAGCACGGAAGACAGCGTTCCCCAGCCGCTCCGCTCCATGCTTCCGAAGAGGACGCCGCGGAAGAGGGTCTCCTCGAAGACGGCGGGAAGAAGCGCGATGACAAGGATCGCGGGCAGGAGATTCCAGCCCGTGAGCGTCGGCACCGCGTCTTCCATAGACGGCCGATAGCCGAAGAGCTCCAGAAATTTTACGAAATAGCCGTTTAAAAAGTTCAGCGAGAACAAGAGCCCGAACTGAAGCGTGAGCGCGAGCAGAAAATAATACCATTTGGCGGGACGGTATATTTGTTTTACAGGCTGCCGCGTCCGTCTGAAAAAGACGATACATGCCGCCGCAAAGGAGAGCTGCGGCAGTAAGAAGCCGAGATATTTAAACCAATCCGCCCCCTGCGCCGTCTCGGCAGCTCCCGAAAGCCCGACCGCGACCGACACGGTGAGCGAGAGCAAGAGCGCAAGCAACGCCGCAAGGGAAAAAGCGATCCCGCTCTCCCGCATCATGGGCGCCTGTTTGACGTTTTCCTGTGCTTCCATGCCATAAGTATAGCAGGAAATCGGCGAAAAGTCCAAGGAATACCTTGCAATTTCGCAAATTTCTTTCTATAATAGAGGTATGAGAACTCTTGATACGAACGAAATATCTGCCGCCGTATACCGTCTTGCACGAAAGGCGGGAACGACGCTTTCGGATAGCTGCCGCGCCGCCCTCGCACGCGCCTTGGACGGGGAAACGGGCGCCGCAAAGTTTGCCCTCGAAACTGCGCTCGAAAACGAGATCGTTGCAAAGCGCGAAGGCATGCCCGTCTGCCAGGATACGGGCATGGCCGTTGTGCTCCTCACGCTCGGTCAAGACATTTTTTTGACGGGCGCCCCCCTCAGAGACGCCGTGAACGACGGCGTTCGCCGCGCCTACCGCGACGGATGTTTCCGCAAGAGCATCTGTGACCCCCTCACCCGCGAGAACACGGGCGACAATACCCCCGCGCATCTGCATGTGGAGATAGCGGCGGGCGACAAGGCTGAAATCGTCTTTCTTCCCAAGGGGTTCGGCAGCGAAAACATGAGCAGGCTGTGTATGCTCACCCCCGCCGAGGGAAGAGATGGAATCCTGAACTTTATCGTGAATACCGTGAAAGAGGCGGGTTCTCGCCCCTGTCCGCCCGTATATGTAGGCGTTGGGATCGGCGGCTCGTTCGATAGCTGCGCTTTCCTTGCAAAAAAGGCGCTCATCCGCGAAGTCGGCACCGATCATCCCCGACAGGACGTCGCCGCGATCGAACATGAAGCGCTCGCAAGAATCAACGCGCTCGGGATCGGCGCCCAAGGGTTCCACGGAAAGACGACGGCGATCGGCGTGAGCTGCGAAGTCGCGCCCACCCACATCGCGGGCCTTCCCGTCGCCGTCAATATCCAATGTCACTGCGTCCGCTGTGAAAAGGAGACCTTATGAAACATCTCTCTCTGCCCCTCACGAAAGAAGAGCGCCTCGCTCTGCGCGCGGGAGACTGCGTACTCCTGAGCGGGACTGTCTACACGGCGCGCGACTGCGCCCACAGGCGCTTTTTTGAGCTTCTTGACCAAGGTCTTCCACTGCCTTTCGACCCGCACGGCGCATTCATCTACTATGCGGGTCCCTGCCCCGCACCCGCGGGAAAAGCATGCGGCAGTTGCGGGCCGACGACTTCGGCGCGTATGAATACCTTTGCCCCCCGTCTCCTGCATGAGGGGCTCGGCGGCATGATCGGCAAGGGCGAGATGAGCGCGGAAACGCGCGAGGCGCTGAAACAATGCGGCGCGGTGTACTTTGCGGCGATCGGCGGCGCGGGCGCGATGTACGGCAATGCGATCGGCAAAATGGAACTTGTGGCCTTTCCCGAGCTCTTGAGCGAGGCGGTGTATCGGCTGGAAGTGCACGATTTTCCCCTCGTCGTCGCGCACGACGCCCACGGCGGCACGGTTTATTGAGACTTCCTCCTCTGCCGCGATCCTTGCGGATCTATAAAAAAAGCAAAAAAATACGGCCGAAGCCGTATTTTTTTTGCTTTCTCTTATTATGCGATCGTGAGATAGATCGCCTTGGCCGCGTCTGCGCCCTCGGCATCGAGCGAGTACGTTTTACCCTCTCTCGCGATATCCTTTTCGATCTTGCCGTTCATGACTGTCGCGCCCTTATAGGTCTTTCCGTCGAGCTCAAGAGTGACTTCGTACTTACCCGTTCCCAGCGTGCCGACGCTCGAAGCGCCGCTCACGCCGTACACGGAAAACCTGATCGCAGCGCTGCTCGTGTCGCTGTCGGCCGTGAACGTCAGCCCGCCGATATGAAGTTTTGCGGTCTTTAGCTCCTCATCGGTAAACGTCGTTGCGGAGAGGCAGAGCCCGATAATGATTCTGCCGTCTCCCGCGTCAATAAAGACGGTCCCCGCGAACGATAGCGTCTTCTCGACGGTTGCGAGATAGGTATGCGCGAGGAGGAGCTTGCCGCTCTCGATCTTCAACGTAAATATATCGTGATTATACTGAACTTCGTGCTGATTGTCGTCGACAGATGTTGCGGGGCAGGGATATGTCTTGCCCGCCGCCGTAGATTTGATCTGAACTTCCGCACTTGCGCCGTTTTCGATGTTGAGAGACGATACAAGGACGTTGAAGAAGATGACGTAAGTCACTTGGTCGCCCGCGAGATCGACCTGGCTCGACGAAAATTCAGCCGTACCGATGAGAAGTTTTACGTCTTCTTTCATCTCGGCCGCGGAGGCATACCCCGTAGCCTTGGCCCTCAGAATGAGCTGCATGTTCGTGTTGTCGAGACGGATCATGTTTGCATTGATGAACTCCGTCAGAGCTTTATCGGAAGGCGTGGAAGGCTGGGTGCCCGTGTTTTCCTTGGTGAGCGTCACAGTCGTCCCATCGCCAGCATATGCCGTCAGTGTGTTTTCATCGCTGCCCGCGGCGAGCACCAAAAGTCCCCCTCTCACGCTTTCCGTCTGTGCGGCGGATTTCTGCAGACATGCGATATATTTGCCGATCACGACAAATTCCACATCATATGGTTGGGTCTCCATCGTGAGCGAGGGATGATCGCCGAATGTCACGCTGATGCTCTTCCCGTTGCCCTCACTACTATAAGTTCCGCCCGCAGGGAGCGCGATCGAGCCCATGTCTTCCGATTTGTTTTCAAAGGTGAGCGGCTTCTCTCCGGGAATTACAACAAGATGACCGTTTTCATCGAGATAGACTTCTCCCGCTCCATCGGCGCCGTACCTGTTCTCTTCATTCGCCTTGGACATTTGCATGGCATATGTGATATTGTTACCCGTTGCTTCTATCGAAATCACAAAATCGATATGGTCGTCCGTTTTTTTGACGGTAACGGTAACTATTGCCTGTTCGACGCCCTCCAATCCGACTTGCTCACCGCTGAACGTTCCCGTCCAGACGCCTTCGATGGAGGCAAGCGGCGCCGCGGGCTCTCCGCCCTCGACAATGAGATAGAGCTTGCCGCCCTCTTCTTTCAAAGTGAAAGTCTTGCTGTCCTTGGTCTGCAGACCGACCTGTCCCGTCTGCACCGTCGGGCATTCGTAATTGTCGCCGTCGACGACGAGGACAACGGCATACTTCCCCGCCGTAAGATCCTCAACGCTCGGCGTGCCGCCCGTGAGATCGTAGCGGAGCAGCGCCTTGTTGGAAACGCCCTCTCTCGCCGTAAATTCGAGCGTTCCGACTTTGAGCTTGGCGGCGAGGACTGCCCCTTCTTCATACCCCTGCGTCTGCAGGTTGAGCATGAGATAAATTTTGCTTTCGCCATTGTCGAACTCAAACGAGACGCCTCCGAAGGTGATCTTTTTCTCGACGACTTCCTCATAGGTGTGTTTGAGCGTGAGCGAGCCCGACGCGTATTGCAACGTATAGATGTCATGCTCGAATTGGACTTTGTTTTCGGTCTCATTGACGTTCGTGGCGGGGCAGGAATACGACCTACCGGCAGCAACGGATCTGAGCGTGACTGCCGCGCTTTGATCCCTTGCGATGTTCAGCGTGGTGATGTCGACGGGGAAGAAGAGATTATAAATTCCGCTGCCGCTGTCGACCGTCACTTCGTTTGCGGGAAATTCGACCGCACCGATGAGGAGTTTGACGTCTCCTTTCATCTCGCCAACGGAAGCATAGCCCGCCGCCTTGGCCTGTATGGAGATCTGGCATTGCGTCACGCTGTACGGAAGAATGTTGGCGATGAGAAATTCCGTGAAATTCTTGGTCGGGTCGGTCGGCTGCGGAGGGTTCGTGCTTTCTTGGATGAAAGTAACGGAAACCGTCGTATTCGCCGTCACCGTAAATTTATAAGTGTTCCCCGTAAAGGAGACCGCTTGGCCGTTGATCTTCACTTCCGCCTTATAGTTGCTCGCAACCGTGAGAGTTAAGGTGATTTCGGTGTTCGCGTTCACCTTGCCGCTCTTATCGAGCACGGCGGAATTGCCGTTGCCGCCGCCCGTCACATCGAGCGTGACGTCATATTGGGTCGGCTGCGGAGGGTTCGTGCTTTCCGCTTCCGTCTCTACGGTGATAACGATGTTCGCTTCGCCGACGGTGACGGAATATTTGCCATCCGTCGCGGTAAGGGTCTCATTGCCGTTCTTGACGGATTTCACCTTATAGCCGCTCTTGGCCGTGACGGTGAATTTGACGACAGTGCCCTTTTCATAGGGACCGGCGGCGGGTTCCACAATTTCGAATGTTGCGTTCGCGTTCGCCTCCATCGTCACGGTATATTTTTGGGCCGACGGGGGATCGACCGTCCCCTGCTCTTCTTTCCACTGCGCCTTCATCGTCACATTGGCCGCGGGCATCGTAAACTCTTCGGCGGGAGCATACGTCTTGGCGCCGTCGCTCCAGCCGGTCAGCGTGTGGTCCGCATAGGTGAAAGCGTCCGCGCCCTTGAGCGTAACTTTCTCCCCCTCTTTGTGCTTTTCGGACAGGACGGATCCCGAGCCGCCGTTCGCGTCATATGTGAGCGTATAGGTCGCGGGCTGATCGTCTACGTTGCCGTCATTATTTTCTTGGTCGCCGCATGCCGCAAACAGACATGCACCGAAGCAGACGGCAAACAATACGGTGAGAATGTGCAAAAGATGTTTTCTCATGATTTCCTCCCTAAAAATTTGTTTCGGAATGTCAGAATTCATACAAAATGTGTAAAAATAAAACGCTTCCGCAGTGTCAATTATATCACAACGCGCATATTTGTCAATCTTTTTGGCTTAAATCAACTATTTTCAGACATTTTTGGCATTCACATCCATGTCCAAAAAAAGGGCCCCCGTTGCGGGGGCCGAAAGGAGCGGGATTTCAATCGTCGTCATCATCGTCATCATCGTCATCATCGTCATCGTCGTCTTTGTGATTGCGATCGGTGTGATCGTCGTCTTGCTCGAAACGGTCTTCGTAGATGTCTTCGATCTCGTCGAGAAACTCCTTAAAGAGCTCGTCGAGCATGCGCTCGGGATTTTTTTCAAGCTTTGCCTTGAGCTCTCTGAACTCGCCGAGAAGCTCTTCCTTGCTCTCGTCGCCGTCCTCAAAGGTGAGATCTTCGCCGAGCTTTAAATATTTCTGTCTGAACGTCTCAACCGCCGCGGAGTCGCTGCTGTCGAGCGCTGCAAGCTCGTTTTCGTAACTCCCGAGAAGGGCATACACGTCTTCCTCGAAGCGCGACTTCTGCCCGTCGAACTCCTGTTCGAGCCAATCTTCAAAATCTCCCATTTCGCTCTCGTTATAGCTCTCGAAGAGCTGTGAGAACGTTGCGTCGTCCATATCCGTGACCGCGTACTGCCGATATTTGTCGGCAAGGGAATTGTGAATGCCCGCGAGGGCGCCGTTGTCCTGTCCTTCGGCGTAGATACGGATGCCGTCCGCGCCGATGAGATGTTTGCTGTCTGCAAGTTCCGCAAACCGTAATACCGCTTCTTCGGCGGTATCGCCCGTAAAGTCTTCGTCTTTTAAGAGCACCGCGGCGTCCTTGTTGA
Organism: uncultured Clostridia bacterium; assembly: GCA_947623655.1. GTDB lineage: Bacteria > Bacillota > Clostridia > Christensenellales > Borkfalkiaceae > Gallimonas. The sequence goes on from CANQHG010000027.1 coordinate 14,883, forward strand.
GAGAGCGGGTAGAAGACACTCTCCCCTCTTCGAGCGTGAATTCAACGGAGGGATTGATGCTGACAACAAGCTTAAAGCTGCCGTCCCCGCCGCCGTTCCAAAGGGCAAGCCCGAGCGCCGCCGCCAAAACGATCAGAGCCAACAGAGCGGCCGCCGCCCATAGAAGACCTTTCCGACGCGTCTTCACGAGCACTTCGCCCGCGGGCGCGGGGGTCTGTGCCGCCGCATATACCCTTTCCCTCACATCGGGGACGGTATGCTCCGCTTCTTCGCGAAGTTTTTCGATGATATCTTCTTCTTTCAAGGGGAACCTCATTCCTTTATGGCTTGCTTGAGTTTTTTGATCGCTTGATTATACCGCCATGTGACGGTCGGAACGGGGAGGGAGAGCATTTTGGCGATCTCCCGCCGCTTATAGCCCTCGGCCACGAGCATGACGACCGCAAATTCGCCGTCTTTGAGGATCTTTCGGGCAAGGTCTGTGAGAGAGCCACCGCCGTCGATCTCGTAAGTCGGGAAGAGATATTCGCTGTCCGCCGCGTCGACGGAGTGCTCTCTCTTGCGCCTGCGCCTTAAATCGAGCGCCTCGTTCTTTGCGATCTTTGCGATCCATGCCGCCGCATTCGTCCCCGCTCTGTATCTTGACGCATAGCGGTAGACCTTTAAAAAGCATGTCTGCATCACATCTTCGGCGAGAGCTCTCTCCTTGACGATCGAAAGGGCTATGTAGTACACCGTCCCTTTCGTCGCCTCGTAGACCGCATCGAAAGCGGCGCCGTCTCCCTCCGCGATTTTTTTCAGTTGTTCGTCGAGAGACACTGTCCCGCCTCCGCAATTCGGTCATGGGGATCGTCGCTCCGCGTATCGAGCCAAATCCCCTTGACCGATTGTATCACCCCGTTTAGCCGATGTCAAGAACTAATCGTCGAAACGGCCGAAATATTTGTCGTCGGAAGCTTTTTGCGTGTACTTATAGTCGAAATTGCCGTCTTGATCGCGGACGATAACGAACTTGCCCCTGTTCCCGCCGATGTTGTATTCGACTTCAATCCAGGTGTTGCCGCCGCGCTCCACGCGCTCGATCTCATAGTAGCTGCGCACGCCGTTTTTCGTATACGCGAGCTCATACTCGACTTCTGCGTTCTCCGCCTCGAAATCGACGGAAGTGGACTCCACAAGCCTGCCCGCCTGATAGACGGAATAGACGTATTCGGCCTCAGACTCGTTCTCTCCCCGCTCGCTTTCGCTCTCAAGCTCGTGCTTCATCAAAACGTAGTTGAGCGCGTCGCCCTTTTGCGCGGAAGCACGGATCGTGAGCTCGCTCTTCTCTTCGGTATCGTTACCTTCTGTCTCGGACTCCGTACGACGGGAACCCGTCATGTAGTAATACACGGGGGTGCCGTTTTCATCCGTGCCCATCTCGAGCACGCCTTCGAGCGTCCATGCTTCCGCCGTCTTCACTTCGTTGTCGTCATCATCGTCCCAATCGTCATCGTCGTCCCAATCGTCGTCATCGTCAAAGCGGCCGAGATCGAGCTTGGTCTCCGTATAGTAGAGAGTGTGGACGTTCTCTTCGCCAAGTTCGTTCATGCCTTTGATGACGAGCTTTGTCGTATAGGCCGCAAGGGCGGGATCGGTGGAATCGTTCGCGCTCACCGTCGTGGAAGTTGCGCCCTTTTCAAGGAAGCCTTCGAGCATGTTGAAGTATTTGTTGAATGTCTCGGCCTCGCCCTGCGCTTTTTCGGTGGAAGCGTCGCCGTTTTCGGGAAGCTGATAGTCGGGCGCCGTGGGCTGCGTCGTGCCGGGGCCGGCGGGATCTGTTGTGCCGGGGTCGGTCGTTGTGCCGGGGTCGGCGGGATCCGTTGTGCCGGGGTCGGCTGGATCTGTTGTGCCGGGGGTGCTGTCGGGGGTCTCCTCCGCGAGAACGGCCGCAAGGGGCTTGGCTTCCGCATTGGTCTCCATGAGGAGTTTTGCCGTGGTCACTGCGCCGACGCCATAGACAGACTCGGTCGTCTGCATGACTTCGGAGCCGTTGTTTTTATTGCCGCCCTTGCTTCCCGAGCCGAAGTCGCAGCCTGCCGCGACCGCGCCGACCGAAAGCGCCAAAGTTCCCGCAAGAATAGTAGTGATGATTTTTTTCATTTTGAATTCCTCCGTTTTTGTTTTACACCCATACAACGCACGACCTTGCAAAATTGTTGGAAAAAATAAAAAAATTTTTTTGGGGATGCGTCAACCCGCTCATTCTGAGCCCCCTTGCGGGCCGAAGCATAAGCGGGGGCGGGGATAAAAAAATCCCTCTCCGAAGAGAGGGACTTTGCATGGTTACGATCTTACGTTTCGTCGGCGGAAGCGGCGGCGGTCTCCTCGATGGCGAGGTCGCGATAGCCGCCCGTTATAGAGACGGAAACATTCTTGTAATCCTTGAGGCCCGTGCCCGCGGGAATGAGCTTGCCGATGATGACGTTCTCCTTGAGACCGATGAGCGGGTCGCGCTTGGTGCTGATGGCGGCCTCGGTCAAAACTCTCGAGGTCTCCTGGAAAGAAGCCGCGGAGAGGAAGCTGTCGGTCGCGAGCGAAGCCTTTGTGATCGAGAGGAGCACGCGCTTGGCGGTGGCGGGAACGCCGCCCGCCATGATCGTCTTCTCGTTCTGCTCTTCGAACGTAAACATATCCACGAGCTGGCCGGGGAGCATATCCGTCGTGCCGGCGTTCTCGATGCGCACTTTTCTCAACATCTGGCGGACGATGATCTCGACGTGTTTATCATTGATCTCAACGCCCTGCGAACGGTAAACGGCCTGCACCTGTTCGAGGATATAATCCTGAACGCCCTTTACGCCCTTGACTCTGATGATGTCCTGCGGGTTGATGGAACCTGCGTTGAGCTGGGTGCCGGGTTCCACTTTGTCGCCCGTTTGCACCTTGAGCGCCGCGTTGAAAGGAAGTTCGTAATCCTTGAGTTTTTCGCCAGTCTGTTCGTCGTAGACGATGACGTGCTGCAAATTGTCGGAATTGTCGACCGTGACGACGCCCGAGAACTCACAGATCGTTGCAACGCCCTTGGGCTTTCTCGCTTCGAAGAGTTCCTCGACGCGGGGAAGACCTTGCGTGATGTCTTCGGTCGCGGCAATACCGCCCGTGTGGAAAGTACGCATGGTGAGCTGGGTGCCGGGTTCGCCGATGGACTGCGCCGCGATGACGCCGACCGCCTCGCCGACCTGAATGGGCAAGGTCGTTGCCATGTTCTTGCCGTAGCACTTTGCGCAGACGCCGTAGCGGGTATTGCAGGTGAAGATCGAGCGGATATACACCCCTCTCTCCGCATATTTCGGCATTGCGGCGATCTTCTTTGCCATGCTCTCGGACACCATTTCGTTGGTGGCGACGAGCACATTCCCCTCTTCGTCGGTGACGTCCTCTGCGACAAATCTGCCCGTCAACCTGTCGGACAAGCTCTCGATGAGGTTGCCCTTGTCGCCATAGATGGCCTTGAGGAGCGTTCCTCTCGGCTTCTTGCCCGCCGAGCAATCCTCTTCGCGGACGATGACGTCTTGCGAGACGTCGACAAGGCGCCTTGTGAGGTACCCGGAGTCAGCCGTCTTGAGGGCGGTATCCGCGAGACCTTTACGGCCGCCGTGCGAGGAGATGAAGTATTCGAGCACGGAAAGTCCGTTTCTGAAGCAACTCTTGACGGGGACCTCGATCTTTTTGCCCTGCGGGTTGACCATGAGGCCGCGCATGCCGGAGAGCTGTTTGATCTGGTCGATGGAACCGCGGGCGCCCGAGTCTGCCATCATCCAGATGGGATTGAACTTGTCGTTTTCGCCCTGCTTTTTGAGGATCTCCGCAACGTCGTTCGTCGCGTTGTCCCAAACTTTGATAACGGCTTCGTATCTCTCGTTCTCACGGAGAAGACCGCGGTTGTATTTCTTTTCGATGAGGGCGACCTGCGACTCTGCGTCGGCGACGATGCCCTCCTTTTCTTCGGGGATCTTCATGTCGAAGACGGAAGTCGTGAGCGCGGCGAGCGTGGAATATTTATATCCCCTCTCCTTGATCGCGTCGAGCACGGCGGACGCCTTGGGCGCATACCCCGTTTTAAAGCACGCCTCGACGATGCGCGAAAGGTGCTTCTTGCCGATCGCGCGCGCGTTTCCGATAAATTCGGTGGAGAGCTCGAGCTTGAGGTAATCTTCGGGATTTTCGCGCTTGACGAACTCGAGGTCCTGCGGCATGCCGTCGTTGTAGATAATGCGGCCGACCGTCGTCTTGATGACGCCCGTCACGGTGAGTTTCCCCGTCTTTGCGTCGCGGAGAACGGTGACTTTGCCGCGGATGCCGTTGTTGGGAACGATCTCATCCCGCGCGTATTCCTTTTCATAGGGAAGCGGGAGATCGTCGAACTTGCCCTGAGGAAGTTCCACGCTGCGGCGGACATAGATCTCATCCTGGCAGTGGATATCCTTGAGCTGGTAGCTCATGAGCGCCTCGTCGAAAGAAGCGTAGATCGGCGGGACGTACGTTTCGCCGTTTTCGTCGGGATGGCAGAGCGCGTCGTACTTCTTCCCCTCTTCTCTTCTCAGAATGGTGAGATAGTAGGCGCCGATGATCATATCCTGCGTGGGGCTCATGACCGACTTGCCGTCTGCGAGCTTTAAGATATTGTTCGCGGAGAGCATCAAAAATCTTGCTTCGGCCTGCGCCTCGATGGAGAGAGGCAGGTGAACGGCCATCTGGTCGCCGTCGAAGTCCGCATTGAAAGGACCGCAGACGAGCGGGGAGATCTTGATCGCCCTGCCCTCGATGAGGACGGGTTCGAAAGCCTGAATGGAGAGCCTATGCAGCGTGGGCGCACGGTTGAGGAGCACGGGGTGCTCTTTGATGACTTCCTCGAGGACGTCCCAAACGAAGTCTTTGCCCTTTTCCACGGTGCGCTTGGCGCTCTTGATGTTGTGACATTTATTGGTTTCCACGAGCCGCTTCATGACGAACGGTTTGAAGAGCTCGATCGCCATCTCCTTGGGGAGTCCGCACTGGTAGATCTTGAGCTCGGGGCCGACGACGATGACG
>CANQHG010000028.1 GCA_947623655.1 uncultured Clostridia bacterium
CCAAGAGGTCGCGTGTTCAAGTCACGTCACCTCAACCACGAAGAGCCTAAATTGAACACGCAAGTGTTTGATTTAGGCTCTTTCGTTATCTACTACGGGATTTATCTTATCAAACGGCGGTTTATGCCGCGAAAGGCTTTTGACATGAGAGAGGCGTGCGGTAGGCTGTTTGCCAAAGGCAAGAAAAAGCCCCGCAGGGGCGAGATACTTGGCGCATTGCCATAAATACCGCACGTCTGCGAGGCTCGTGTCAAGAGCACCGTGGAATAAATAGCCGTTTGATGTCAAATAAACATTTCAATAGTAAGCATCGTGCATTGTAGCATGATATGATTGCTGTAAAAAGAAAAGCCCTGACTGTTGTCGTCACTTAATATGAATAGACAACTCGACAAACTTTTTAGTTATGATGAGGCGGCTTTCAATGATGTTTATAGATATTTGACAAAATTGTCAAATTACTACAAAGAAAGTAGTCAAAAGAAAGGTGTTGAGTATAATGTCATGATTAAACAAAAAATTGATACTGCGATTTTACCGACTGCGCTCGGGTTCTCCATAACGAAGAGCACGGGCTTTTGCGACCAATTCGCAACCGTATCGCGTCCGATGATCTCGTGCGCATCCAAAAAGTCGAACGTGTGTGTTCCGTGAGAGATCCGCGTAAACTGTGCCTCGTCCGTGCAGTAACGATCGCAATGATGACAGACCTTTCCCTTGGGTTTCGTATTCCGGACCATCTTTTCGAGCGCATATTTCGGAATGCGGAGCAAGATAAAGAAGGCGTCATACGGCTCGGCGGCAATTTCGGCGATTTTTGACGCCAGTTCCGTCTCTTCCCCCGCGCGGACGATCTTCATTTCACAAACCGAATAGGTGTCCCGAAAGTACTTTATGTCCGTCTTGCAGAGCGCGATGAGGGATTTTTCATTCTGCGCCCCGTCGATTAGGGCGTCGAAGAAGCGCGGCGAAAGGGGCTTTTTCTCCCGGTCGTCGATCTCGAGATTGTATTTCTTCAAGAATTTTCGTACAAACGGCGCATTGTCGGCATAGACAGGCAAATTGCCGCGGAACGTCTCGAAGTCGTTCATGACGGTATCGAGGTCGGGCTTGCCTTTGAGCATTTCATCCCGAATGCCCGTGAGGTTCGCGATCTCGGGCGGAAGACTCCCCTCAAAGGCGACAAGGGAGAAAAAGCACTCCGTCAACTTCCCGCCTATGATTTTGTCCGCCGAAACAGAGATGACGCGGTCGCGCTCTTCATTTAAGCCGCTTGTCTCGATATCGAGAAGAACATATTTTTCGCATGGGAAATTCTTGCCGCCGAATATCTCTATGCCGTATTCTCCCCGATCGGTGAAGAGCTGCACGACCTGTACGTGCCTCTCCGCAAATTGCTTGGAATTGCGCCATGCGGAGAAAGGCTTTTCAAAATGGGCGGGAATGAGGATGCCGACGTCCATGCGCGCCGCAAATTCAGAAAGTTTCAACGCCTCCGCAAGACGGCGGTAGCGGGCATGGCTTTCCCCCTTCCGAAAATAGTTTCAAATCGAGCACCACAAGCCTGCAATGATCGATATGGGATGCGATTTTTTCGGCGGTATCCAAAGAAAGTCTCTCATCCGTACACACGCCGCCGTCCAAAGATTTCGTCTCATACTTCTCGGTGAGACAAATTTTTTCGGTAGGGAATGCCGAGTAAACGCTATTCTCTTTATCGGTAAAGACCTTCACGCCGTCCCAAGGGGGATCGTGCGCGAGCTTGCAAAACGTCAGCGCAAGTTGGTCTTCCCGAACGATTCCGAGCCCCCCGAGGAAAGTGATGCTGTACTCCGAGAAGAGAGTGTTGTAGAGATCTTCGACATATTCGTCCTCTTCGTCCATGTAAGCGAGCGCGAGGCGGGCATAGGCAAGCGTCTGTGTGAGAAGATCGCGGCGGACTTTTTCCACCACGCCATTGCTTTTTTGCCGTCTTGCGCGACGCCACACCCGTTACTGTAGCAATAGGCGAGGGAATTTTGCGCGTTCGCATGACCCAGCATGGCGGCTTTTTCGTACCACTTTACAGCCTATTTTTCGTTCTGCGCGACACCGCGACCGAGGCGGTAACAGTTTCCGAGTTTAAATTGCGCCTCCGCGTCGTTTCGGGACGCTTTTTCGAAGTATTCCTCAAAGGCTTTCTGCGCGGACTCATCTTGTGTGTGGTTTGTATCGTTCATAACTTTTTCCTTTTGCTTATAACATACCACCGAGCGTATTTTAAGTACTCTCGGGAAAATGATAGCACATACTTCGTCCCCCAAAAAGGACAAACCGTCGTTTTTAAAAAATTTTGCAGGAAGGTTGACAGAGTTGGAAGAATATGTTAAAATAACATTCGTTATATAACTTTCGTTATAAATGGGGTGATAAAATGCCAAAGACGAGAAAGATCACAGAGGACATGGTGCTGAAAGCGGCGGCGGAGATCGTGCGGGAGAGCGGGACGGAAGCGCTCAACGTGCGTTCGCTTGCACAGATGCTCAACTGTTCCACGCAGCCCATCTATTCCCTTTTTAAAAACATGGAGGGCGTTTGGCGGGCGTTGATGGGGGAAGCGCGGGCGCAGTACAGAAGACACATCGATGAATTCCTGAAAGAGGGGGGTCGCAACAACTATGAGGCCTACGGCATGGGCTTCGTACGCTTTGCGCGCGAGGAGCAGGGGCTTTTCCGCTATCTCTTCCTCACGGGGCGCGGAACGCCCGATCCTTTTCTCGACGACATCGAGTCGGAGATGATGACGCTCTATCACATGCCCGAGGAGACGGCGGCCGCGTTCCATGCGGATATGGCAGTGTTTTCGTTCGGGCTCTCCGTCCTCGTCAACAAACAGGCGGACGCGCTCACGGAAGCGCAGATCTCCGACGCGTTCAAACGGCAGTTCTATGCCCTGTATGCCTACTATTTCCCCAACCGCGAGCGCTTTTGGGAGAAAGGAACGGTGTGAGGGAAAAGACCTTAAAGCATGCGGCGAGGGCTCGACAGGCGCGCCATAATGCGATCGGGAACGACAAATCATAAATTTATGAAAAGTATCGAGATCCGGCATTTGAAAAAGTACTACGGCGCGATCAAGGCCGTGGACGATATCTCCTTTTCCGTGTCGGAGGGGGAATTTTTTGCCTTTCTCGGCGTGAACGGGGCGGGCAAGAGCACGACGATCTCCGTCCTCTGCGGCAGGCAGGAAAAGACGGACGGACAGATATGGATCGGAGGGAAAGAGCAGAGCGACGAGATGAAGCGCATCCTCGGGGTCGTCTTTCAGGACAGTGTGCTCGACAAGTCGCTTACCGTGCGGGAAAACCTCGCGTGCCGTGCGGCGCTTTACGGAATCGGCGGGGAAATGTTCACGCGCCGTCTTTCCGAGCTTACGGAGACGCTATCCCTCGGCGATATCCTGAAGCGCCCCGTCGGAAAGCTCTCGGGCGGGCAGAGAAGACGGGTAGACCTCGCCCGCGCCCTCGTCCACTCTCCCCGTATTCTCATTCTGGACGAACCGACGACGGGACTTGACCCCAATACGCGCCGACAGGTCTGGTCGGTCGTGCATGCGCTGAGAAAATCGCAACATATCACCGTTTTTCTCACGACGCACTACATGGAAGAGGCCGCGGACGCCGACCATGTTGTGATTTTGGACGGGGGGAAGATCAAGGCGGACGATACGCCTCTCAATTTAAAAAACCGCTATGCCTTTGACGCAATTACCCTATACCATGTCGGGGAGAAAGCGTTACAAAATTTGTCTGTTCCCTACGAACGGGCGGGCGAGGGCTGGCGGATCAGGGTGGAAAACACGGCGCAGGCGACGGAGCTCATCGTAAAAAATCCGCAGCTCTTTTCGGATTATGAAGTTACGAAAGGCGGCATGGACGAGGTTTTCCTCGCCGTCACGGGGAAACGGGCGGAGGCGTTATGAAGTGTTTTTGGGCGCTCGTAGGGCGCAACTGTAAAGTTTTTTTCAAGGACAAGGGCGTATTTCTTCCCTCGCTCATCTCGCCGCTCATTCTGCTCTTTCTCTTCATCGCCTTTTTGGGCAACGTCTATCGGGACAGCATCCGTTCTGTCGTGGCGGGATTTGAGATCTCCGAAGGGCTCGTGGAGAGCATCGCGAGCGGCTGGCTCGTGTCGTCGCTCATCTCCGTCTGCGCCGTGACGATCGCCTTTACGGCGGGCACCGTGATGGTGCAGGACAGGGTAACGGGTGCGAGGGACGATTTTTTGGTCTCACCCGTCTCTTCGGGAACGCTCTCGCTCTCGTACTTCGTTTCGACGTACATTGTGACGGCGACGATGTGCTTTTTTGCGCTCGGGGCAGGGTTTATCTACATGGTCGCCGTGGGGTGGCACCTCTCCTTTGCAGAATTCGTTTTAACGGTTGCGGATACCTTGCTCCTCGTGCTGTTCGGAACGGCGCTCTCGTCGCTCGTGTGCGGGTTTTTAAAGTCGCAGGGGGCAGTTACGGCCGTTGAGGCGACGGTCTCCGCAGCCTACGGGTTCCTCTGCGGGGCGTATATGCCTCTGTCTCAGCTTACGGAATGGCTGAAAAATATTCTGATGTTCTTCCCGGGGACGTACGGGACGGGCCTCATGCACCTGCATCTCATGGGCGGGGCGATCGACGCCATGGCGGAGGAGGGCATTCCGCCCGCCATGATCGCGGGCATGAAAGAGGGGTTTGACTGTACATTGCAGTTTTTCTCCTCGGAAGTACCCGTCTGGACGTGTTACGCCGTACTCGCCGGGGCGGGAGCGATCGTGCTCGGACTGTGTATCGTCTTCAATCTGAAACGTAAGCGAAAAGAGTGAGTTTTTCACTTGACAAACTTTTCCATATATTGTATATTATTTTTCTGTACAGCAGAATACGGGAAAGGCGCAGATGAAAGTAAACGTCAAAAAACTCGATCAAAATGCTAAGCTTCCGACCTATTCGTCGGCATTTGCGGCGGGCGCAGACCTGTTTTCTGCCGAAAGCGCGGAAATTCCCGCGGGGGAGACGCGTTTTTTGCATACGGGGATCGCCATAGAACTGCCTGCGGGGACGGTCGGCCTCGTCTATGCGAGGAGCGGACTCGCTTCAAAGCAGGACCTGGCGCCCGCCAATAAGGTGGGCGTGATCGACTGCGATTACCGCGGCGAGATCATGGTCGCCATGCACAATCACGGAAAATCACAGCGCACGGTGAACGCGGGCGACAGGATCGCCCAGCTCGTCGTCGCGCCCTATTATGTTGCGGATTTTACGGAGACGGAGGAACTCTCGTCTACCGTGCGGGGCGAGGGCGGTTTCGGTTCAACGGGAAAGTGAGAGGCGAGGAAGGGGCCAAGCGTATGACACAAGCGGGACTATAAGGAGAAACCATTATGCGCATGCGGAGAAAAAGAAATCTTGAGCCGAGGATGGAGGCATGCGCCGATCTGCTTCTCGCCCGCGGCAAGCCCTGTAAAAATTTAAAGGAAGCCGCGGAAAATTACCGCGCGATTTTGAATTACGAGCAAATTTTCGGAAATTCCAACCCCGTGGAGCTCGAGATCGGCTGCGGCAACGGCGGGTTTATCCTCGAAAAAGCCAGGCGGGAGCCCGCTGTAAACTATCTCGCCGTGGAACTTTGCACCAACGTCATTCTCACCGCCATGGAACGGACGAAGGCGGCGGGACTTTCCAATATCCGCTTTCTCAATATCCCCGCGGAGATCTTGCCGTGCTATCTGAGAGAGCACAGCGTCGGCGTCATTTATCTCAATTTCTCGACCCCGTTGCCCGAAAAGAGCCGCGAAAAACAGAGGCTGACCTCTTCCCGCTTTCTCGCGATCTATAAAACCGTGTTGCGCCGCGGCGGGCGGATCGAACAAAAGACGGACAGCGAGGAATTTTTCGAATACTCTCTCATGCGGTTCGGCGAAGCGGGCTTTACCGTCTCCGGCGTTACGCGGGATTTGCACAACAGCCCGTATGCGGCGGACAATATCGTCACGGAATACGAGGCGAATTTCACCGCGAAAGGATCGCGTATTTTCAGAGCCGTTGCAACGCTTGAAGAAAACGGCGGCGCGGATCCGCTCTTTTAAATTCCATCAGGAGGGACAGCATGTGGTATGAAATTTTATATCGGGTGTTGAGCATCATAAATTATATCGTACTCATCGTCATTGCGATCCCCGTCCTTTTGCAGCTCTTTTACGTCTGCGCTTCTTTCGTGAAGAAAAAGACGTTTCCCGTGAGCGAAAAAAAGGGCAGGATCGCCTATCTCATTCCCGCCCACAACGAGGCGGACGTCATCTATAAGACGGTGAAAGGGGTGATCGACGGGCAGAAGTACCCGCGCGACAAGTTCGACGTCTTTGTCGTCGCACACAACTGCACGGACGATACCGCGCGGCTCGCAAGGGAAGCGGGAGCGATCGTTCTGGAACTCAACGACCCCGATCCCGCCCACCGCATGGCGCTCTATCCCTTGAAGCACGGGATCGAACATATCATGAATTTGACGGAAGATCCCTACGATGTCGTCATTCATCTCGACGCGGACAATCTCATCAACCCCGAGTTTTCTTCGCTCATGAACGACGCTTATCAGGCGGGGGTAGACTTTGCCCGCCCCTACGAGGGCGCCATCAACGCGACGCAGAATTTTTATACCAAGGCCTGCACGCTCTTCTACAGTTTCGACAGCCGCTACGGCAGCCGCGTGCGTGAACGCCTCGGCATCGCCGCCCATGTCAACGGCAGCGGCGCCATGATGTCCGTAAAAATGCTGAAAGCTTGCGGCGGCTACGACTGCGAGAGCATTTCCGACGACGCGGAGTTCAACTTCAACCGCATGCTCGACGGCTATAAGGGACATTTTGTGGAAGACGCCGTTGTGTACGAGGACATGCCTTCCTCTTTCAAAGATACGCTGAACCGCAACAAGCGCATCGGCAGCGGCGGCATGAAACTGCTCAAGACGCGCCTGCTCAGTATGGTAGGCAAGTTCTTTACGACGGGACGGATTTCTTACATAGAGATGTTTTTGACTTATATCTTCAACTTTCTCACCATCCTGCTTGCCGTTTGGATCCCCGCTTACTATCTCTATCACTTCCTCTTCCTCGGCTTTGCGGGGTACGGAGCGCTCGCGCTCACGATGCAGCCCGTATCGTACTACTACAACTCGCTGTGGTACACCGTCATCATCGGCGGGGCGATCATCGTCGGACTGTTCCTCTTTTTCGGATATCTGCAGGCGCTCTTTCTTGTGCTTTCCGACTATCAAAAACTCGGCGCAAAGAAGCGCAGCGAACTCCTTTCCGCCGTCTTTCTCTTCCCGTGCTTCCTGTTTTTGTATGCCGTGACGCTCGCGATCGGCGCCATGAGCAAGCCGAGCTGGGGAAAAGTCAACCGAAACGTGAAAAAATAAGGAGACCCTATGGACGATATTGCGCTCTCGATCGAGCACTTAAGCAAGTCGTACGGCGACTTCAAGGCGGTAAACGACATCTCGTTTACCGTGAAAAAGGGTTCGCTTTTCGCTTTCCTCGGAATCAACGGGGCGGGAAAAAGCACTACGATCAACATTATTTGCAACATTCTTCCCAAAGACGAGGGGACGATCATCGTGGGCGGCCACGACCTCGACCAAGCGCCCGCCGCCATTAAAAAGGAGATCGGTATCGTGTTCCAGACGAGCGTGCTCGACAAGGAACTCACGGTGAAAGAAAACCTTGAGATCAGAACGGCGTTCTATTCTCTCTCCAAAGAGGAGAAAAAGCGCAATCTCGACGAGATCGTGCACCTTCTGGAACTTCAGCCCATTCTCAATAAGCCCGTAAAAAATCTCTCGGGCGGACAGATGCGGCGTGTGGATATCGCCCGCGCCATGGTACATCGTCCGCGGCTGCTCATTCTCGACGAACCGACGACGGGGCTCGACCCCAAAACAAGGCTCTCCGTTTGGTCGCTCATCGACAATATCCGTTCGAAAGGGGGCATGACCGTATTTCTCACGACCCACTATCTCGAGGAAGCGGACAAGGCGCAAGACGTCGTGATCATGGACAAGGGGCGGATCATCGCCCACGGAACGCCCAACGAACTCAAAAATCTGTACTCGAGCGACAGGATCGTCTGCTACAGGGAGCGCAACGCGGCGTTCGAGGCGGCCCTCGAGGGCGAGCGGAGAAACTATCAGTACGACGTTGAACGCGCGTGCTACCGTATCGACATCAGCAACGGGGCGGACGCAAAAAACATTCTTGAAAAGTTCGGTTCGGAGATCGAGGATTTCGAGATCCTGAAAGGGGACATGGACGACGTATTTTTAAATGTCACGGGCAGGAGCGCGGCGATTACGGGGGGAGAAAATGGCTGAAAATAAGACAAGAACGGCGGATATCTTCTTCCAGCTCACGAGACGGCATCTTCTGGTATTTTTCAAGAACAAGGTCCGCGTTTTATATACGTTGCTTGTTCCCGTCATCATTTTCGTCGTATATATCTTCTTTTTGCGGGGATTGGAACTCGAGATGGTGTACGACTATCTGCCGATCTACGGCCTCCCCAAAGACGACCCCGCGCTCATGCGCTACATCGGCGCTCTCGTCGATTCGTGGATGCTCTCGGGCATTACGGCCATCTCCGTCATCACCGTCTCTTTGCAGACGAATAATGTGTTCGTGCAGGACAAGGAGAACGGCGTCAACCGCGATTTCGCCTCTTCGCCCATCCACAGAAACATTCTCATCGGCAGTTACTTTTTGTTCAACTTCATCGTCACGGTCATCATCTGCTTTATTTTCCTCCTGGTGTGCGCGCTCTATCTCGTGTGCATGGGGGAGTTTATGCTCACGTTTGCGAACGTAATGACGATTTTCGCCGTCTTGCTCTATACGACGATTGCGGCCACCCTCATGACGGTGTTCATCTCCTCGTTCGTCAAAAAAGAGGCGACGATGGCGAGCATCGTGGCGGTGTTTTCAACGGCGATCGGCTTCCTCATCGGCGCATATATGCCTTTCGGCATGTTGCCCGAAAAGATGAGATGGGTCGAAAATTTCTGTATGTTCATTCCCGGGACGCACGGATGCTCGTTGCTTCGCTATGCGTTTATGGATACGCCGCTCCATCTCCTCGAAGACTATGCGGCAACGCTCATCGACCCCGGTGAAGTGTCGGAACTTGTGGCGAAATTCTCGTCCGATTTCGGCTATAATCTGAACTTTTTCGGCGTGAACGTCGGCCCGCAGTGGCAGGCGCTTGCGAACGCCGTGTTCATCGTCATCTTCCTTTCTCTCAACATCGGGCTCGGCGAGCGCATCGTCGAAGTGCTCGGCCTCGGCAAAAAGAAGAAAAAGAAGAAAAAACAATGATATGTAACAAAACCCCCGCTTGCGGATATGCCGCAGGCGGGGGTTTTGTTATGATCGGATAACAACTTGCAGGGTGTGCCGCCCTCATTCCGAACCCCTGAATTTCCGCCCTCAAGGGGCGGGCGGGGCAAAGAAATGTTATAAAAAATCAAAATAACTTTTTTATCATCTGCGTCACGTAATTGACGGGCACAAGCTCGATCTTATCCTTGAATTTCTCACATATCTTGCCGTTTTTGGCGGGAAAGATCACCCGTTTAAAGCCCATTTTGACGCATTCGTTGACCCGTTTATCGGCGAAATTTACGCCGCGCACTTCGCCCGTGAGGCCCACTTCGCCGAAGACCGCCGTGTATTTGTCTACGGGAATTCCCTTTTCGGCAGAGGCGAGCGCGGCGCAGATGGCGAGCTCGGAACTCGGTTCGCTCAGGCGGATCCCGCCCATTGCGTTCAGATAGACATCCTGATTGCCGAGGGGAATGCCGCACCTCTTCTCGAGAACAGCGATGAGCACGATGAGGCGGTTGAGATCGACTCCGAGAGACATTCTGCGGGGAAGTCCGTACTGCGTCTTTGCCATGAGCGTCTGGATCTCCACCATCATACAGCGGTTGCCCGTTTCGCTGGGCGTTACCGCCGCGCCCGCGGCGTCTCCGCGGCTGTCGGAGAGAAAGAGAGAAGAGTAGTCGGTCACGCCGAAGATGCCGTCGCCCGTCATCTCGAACACGCCCACTTCCTGCACAGAGCCGAACCTGTTTTTCACGGCGCGTAAAATTTTGAAGCTCTCCGTCCGCTCGCCCTCGAAATAGAGCACGGCGTCCATGATGTGCTCAAGCACTTTGGGCCCGGCGAGGGTGCCTTCCTTGGTGACGTGGCCGATGATGAAGAAAGTAATGCCGCGCGACTTCGCGATCCGCATGAGCTTCCCCGCGCATTCTCTCACTTGCCCGACGGAGCCCGCGGAAGAGCTCATCGTTTCGGTGTAGACGGCTTGTATGGAGTCGATGACGACATATTCGGCGTCGTAGAAGTACTCCTCGGCATTCTCAAAGCACGTCTCGTTTAACAGATAGAGGTTTTCCGAGTCGAGGTGCAGCCGTTCGCAGCGCAGTTTTACCTGCGAGCAACTCTCTTCCGCCGAGAGATAGAGCACTTTGTGTTCTTTGGAGAGGTGCGCCGCCACTTGCGTCAGGAGCGTGGATTTTCCGATTCCCGGGTCGCCGCCGACGAGGACGAGCGAACCTTTCACAATGCCGCCGCCGAGCACGACGTCGAGTTCGCCGATGCCCGAAGACACGCGCGAATAGTGCTCTTTTTCGACTTTGGAGAGCGGAACGGGACGGCTGACGGCAGGGCGCGCCGCTTTGTTTTTGGCGGGGAGAGCGGGCGCAACTGTCTCCTCGACCATTGTGTTGAATGTGCCGCAGTCGGGACATCTGCCGAGCCACTTGGGACTCGTGTATCCGCACTGGCTGCATACGAATTGTGTGGTTGATTTCATATCTGCTCCATTATGGGATAATTGAAAATTAAAAATGAAAAATTGCGGCGGGGGATGATTTTGGGGAACTCCTTGGCTCCCAGCCCCGCGTCATTCTGAGAAAGAGAGTCAGTAGAGAGTACGGGAACTGACCCGAAGAATCTCGCGGGGGGGCGATTACGAGGCCATTCTAATTACGTCATGGTGAGCCGCCGCTGGCCCTTGCGGCGTGTCGAATCATCATATTATTATAATGCGGTGCTCCTTCGACGATACTCAGGATGACGCATTTAGAATGCTTCCGTAAAGCATGCGACGAGATGCTTCGGGTAAATTTCCGTAGACTTCGTACAACGCTCCTTCTCAGCATGACGCCGCGTCGGACCGCCGCTTTCAATCACTCTCCGTATTTTTTCTGTACATTTCTTTTGTGTTCTTCGGCGGAGACGCTGTGCGCCATGCAGTTCTGAAGACGGGAGAGGGCGGCGGAGAGTTCGCGCTCGCTCAAGACGTCCGTTCGCTTCTGAATGTACCTGCATAGCCCCAACGGATCAAAGGTGATTTCGCTCACGATGTGTTGCGTATTCCCTTTTGCAAACGCAACGAGGGGAAACACAACCTTGCACTTTGTGACATAGCTCACTTTCTTTGCATGGGCGATGCTCTGCTTGACGGGGGAGTAGAACTCATGGCGAATGGAACCGTCGCCGAGGATCTGTATCCACCGCTCCGCCTCATCGTTGCCGTAGATGTCGCCCGAGCGGTTTTTGGTCTCTACGACGAAAATGCCGCGGCGGGAGAGGAGGATGTGGTCGATCTCGACGCTCAGATCGGAGTGCGGATCGCTCAGGATAACATTGTTGAGAAGCGTGTCTCCCGCTTGCATGCAATTTTTGAGGACAGTGGCGATGTAGGTTTCTCCATAACGGCCCTTTCGTTTGCCGATTTCCTCCTGCGTCGGGATCTCGATCCGCTTGATTGCCCAAATCAGGAGCCATATAAAGCCGCCGACGACGGCGAGTGCCGCAAGCACAATGAGAATGATATAGATGGGATCCATAGGCATATTTTACCTCAGGCGCGGGCGAGAAGAACTGTGGCAAAAGCGGTGATGCCGCGGCCTTCGCCGACATACCCGAGCTTTTCGTTCGTGCCCGCTGCGACGGCGACGTTTTCACAGCAAAGTGCACGCGATATGTTCTCCCGCATGGCTTCGATATAGGGGGAAAGGCGGGGACGCTCGGCGAGGATCGAAATGCTCACATTGACAACACGGAAGCATTTTGCCCGTACCATGTCCGCGACCCTCCCCAACAAAATCATGCCGGAGATGCCCTTGAGGGCGGGATCCGTATCGGGAAAATGATAGCCGATGTCCCGCTCGCCGATCGCGGAGAGCAGGGCGTCCATCAGAGCGTGGATGGCAACGTCCCCGTCGCTGTGGGCTACGAGGGTGCGGTCGGAGGGGATGACGGCGCCGCAGAGGGTAATATAGTTTAAGTTGAGCCGCGCAATGCCGCGGTCGATCTCGTCCTGATGGGCAAAGGCGTGGGTATCTATGCCGAAGCCGACCCGTTCGGCGGGCATAAAATCTTCGCGGTAAGTGAGCTTTTTATTGGCGGGATCTCCTCTTACGATGCAAGGCGGCGCGATGTAGCTTGCGTATATGCCGCTGTCGTCGGTAAATTCTCTCTCCCGTCCCTCCGCAAAGGCGCGGGTGTAGGCCGAGAGAAGGGGTTCCCGATAAAATCCCTGCGGCGTTTGCAGGGCGAAGAGCCCGTCACGCGGGGGCATGTCCGAAATACGGCCGTCTGCGGCGTGCGCCACGGTGTCGGAAAGGGGAACTGCGGCAACGCCCGAGCCGTATTTTTTTACGCTCCCGACGCAGTTTTCGATGATCTGCGCGGAGACGAACGGCCGTGCGGCGTCGTGTATGAGCACGATGTCGCCCGTCGCGGCTTTGAGCGCCCGAAAAACGCTCTCCGCCCGCGTTTTTCCGCCCTCCACTGTCTTTGCGTTCGGGTAGGGCGTGAGCAGGGGGACGATCTTTGCCTCGTCCTCTTGGCGGCAGGCCACGAGAATTTCGTCCGCATAGGGGGCGAAAGCGGAGAGGGAATGGCAGAGAACGGGCAGACCGTTCAGCGCATGGAGAATTTTGTTTTCGGGCAGTTCGGCCCGCGTGCCGCTTCCCGCAGCACAGAGAATGAGAGAAAGCATGGTGAATTAAAAAAGAAAAATTAAAAACTATGGTGGGGGTTCGTAGAGTATGCGGCGAGATGCTTCGGGTGAAGTTCCGTAGACTGCGTACGGCTTTTGTTCTCAGCATGACGCCGCACGCCCGTTTGAGGGGATTCTTCGCTGGCGCTCAGAATGAGCGGTTACGCGGACTTCGTTTGAGGGGATTCTTCGCTGACGCTCAGAATGAGCGGTACATCACGGCAGAACTTCGTACAGCGTGGCGGCCTCATCCTTTTTTACGGTCTCCCTGAGGGCGAGAACGCGGAATTTGAGGACGCCCGTCGAAAAGGCGAGTTCAACGACGTCGCCGACCTTGACGCGGTAGGCGGGCTTGACTTCCTTGCCGTTGACGCTGATTTTCCCCGCGCTTGCGGCTTCTTGCGCCACTGTGCGGCGCTTTAAGATACGGCTTACTTTTAAGAATTTATCGATACGCATGGTTTCTGAATTGAAAAAGAAAATTTGAACGCATTGCGTTCATCCCGAGGAAGCGTGGCGGATCCCATTGAACACACGGAGCCTGTAGGTTTGAGGGGATTCTTCGCTGACGCTCAGAATGAGCGGAGGTTGCCCCCCTCAGTGGCGGCAAGGACGCATATGGACTCAATGCGGCGAGATGCTTCGGGACAACTCCCGCAGACTGCGTTGTGCCCATGTTCTCAGCATGACGCCGTACCCTTATTTCTCCCCGCAAAGGGGTGGAAATACCGCAAAAAAGGACTTTTTTTGTCGATTTTATGAAAAATTTTTTTTCTGCCTTGAAAAGCGTTTGACATCTTTCGCGGGAGAGTTTATAATAACATACTGTATCATTATGTTCAGAATGCGTTTCTCTGCGTTTTCGCAAGTTTTACGCGCCGCCGGCGATGTCGCTTTTCCCGACTGAATGAGGATATTATAGCGCAGAAACGGCCGCTTGTAAAGGGGCGTGCGGAAAAATTTCGGACATTTCGATTTTTATCGATGAAAAGATATACTCGGTAGATCGCCAAATGATAACATCATTGTAAGGAGTTATTTGACGGATGAACTTACCAATTTACAAGTACGGCAAGACCGAACGAAGAAAGTTCGGCAAGATCAACGAAGTCATCGACATTCCCGATCTCGTCGAGATCCAGAAAGAGAGCTATGACTCGTTCATCACCGAGGGCATCTCCGAGATCTTCGAAGACTATTCGCCCATCACCGACTTCTCCGACCACTTCGAGCTGTATTTCCTCTCCCACGAGTTCGGCAAGGCGACGAAGTACGACGAAAAAGAGTGCCGCAACCGCGACGCGACGTATGCGCTTCCCCTGCGGGTGAAAGTGCGCCTCGTCAACAAGGTGAAAGGGGACATCCTCGAGCAGGACGTCTTTATGGGCGATTTCCCGCTCATGACGGAGAACGGCTCTTTCATCATCAACGGCGCGGAACGCGTCATCGTCTCCCAACTCGTCCGCTCGCCCGGCGTCAACAACGTCGCCGAAACGGATAAGACGGGCAAACAGATCTATGAGACGACCGTCATCCCCAACCGCGGCGCATGGCTGGAGTTCAAGCAGGATCCCTCGGGCATTCTGTGGGTCAGCGTCGACAGGCGCAGAAAACTCACCGCGACGGTGCTTCTCCGCGCCCTCGGCTACGGTTCCAACCGCGCCCTCGAGGAACTTTTCGGCGGCGACAAGATGATCGCCGCGACCATCGAGCGCGACGAGAGAGAAAATCCCCCGATCCGCTCGGAATCCGACGGTCTCATCGCCCTCTACAGAAGGCTCCGCCCCGGCGAAGTCCCCACGGAGGAGTCCGTCCGCCAGCACCTCAACATGCTCTTCTTCGACCCGAGAAGATACGACGTGGTGAAAGTGGGGCGCTATAAATTCAACAAAAAGCTCAATCTCGCTTACCGTCTCCCCGGCTGCCGTATCGCAGACGATATCATCGATCCCGAGACGGGCGAAGTGCTCGCCGTCAAGGGGCAGACCGTCTCCGAAGAGCAGGCGCGCGCCATTCAGAACGCGGGCATCAACGAAGTGTTCGTCCTCGTCAACGACCCGCAGGACGGCGAGATCCGCCACAAGATCATTGCAAACAACACCGTGGATCTCGACGCGCTCACCGACAAGGATCCCAAGGCGCTCGGGCTTCTGAAAACGGTATATTATCCCAATTTCGTCTTTTCGAAAAAGCTCGCCGAGGCCTGTGCGACGGCTGCGCCCGAAGAGGTCGCCGAGCAGTTTAAAGACGAGATCAACGCCGTCTACTTCACCCGCGAGAGCGATCCCGAAGCGGACGAAAAGCAGGAAGAGAAGAAGAACCGCGAGAAGAGGAGAGAAAACAGGGTCAAGTTCGTCACGGCCTGCAAACTCTTCCACGAGATCCTCGCCCGCACGCCCTATGCCGAAAAGGAGGGCGCTCCCGTCGATCTTTCGAAGCAGGAGCTCATCGGCGGGCTTCTGACTCCCGAGGAGAAGAAGCTCATCAAGCCTCTTTGCGAAAAACTCAACCACAAGTGCATCACGGTCGACGACGTTGTTGCGGCCGTCTCCACCAACCTCGACCTCTGCTACGGCATAGGCACGGTCGACGAGATCGACCACCTCGGCAACCGCCGCGTCCGCTCCGTCGGGGAACTTTTGCAAAACCAGCTCCGCATCGGCATGTCGCGGCTCGAGCGTCTCATCAAAGAGCGCATGGCGACCGCCGACCCGCAGGAGATCACTCCTTCGTCTCTCATCAATGTCAGACCCATTTCGGCGGTCATCCGCGAGTTCTTCGGCTCTTCGCAGTTGTCGCAGTTCATGGATCAGACCAATCCCATCGCAGAACTCACGCACAAGCGTAAACTTTCCGCGCTCGGCCCCGGCGGCCTCAACCGTGACAGGGCGACTTTCGAAGTCCGCGACGTTCACCACTCCCACTACGGGCGTATGTGCCCGATCGAGACGCCCGAAGGCCAGAACATCGGCCTCATCTCCTCGCTGGCAACGTTCAGCAAGGTCAACGAGTTCGGCTTTATCATGTCCCCCTACAGAAAGGTAGACAAGGCGACGGGCGTCGTCACCGACCATGTTGACTATCTCACGGCGGACGAGGAAGACAGGTACGTCGTTGCGCAGGCGAACGAACCGCTCGACGAAAACGGCCGCTTCGTGAATGCCCGCGTCGGCTGCCGCCACAAGGAACTCATCACCGAGATGCCCCGCGAGGCCATCGACTACATGGATGTAAGCCCCAAGCAGCTCGTCTCCGTGGCGACCGCGCTCATTCCTTTCCTCGAAAACGACGATACAAACCGCGCCCTCATGGGTTCGAACATGCAGCGGCAGGCGGTCCCGCTCCTCACGACGGAGAGCTCCATCGTTGCAACGGGCATCGAAGCGGCGATCGCGCGCGACTCGGGCGTCATCGTCAGGGCGAAAGAGGCGGGCACGGCGATCGCGGTCGCTTCCGACAGGATCGTGATCCGCGAAGACAGCGGCTTCGAAACGGAATATAAGTTAAAGAAATTCGAGCGCTCCAACCAGGGCACCTGCCTCAACCAGCGTCCCATCATCTCCACGGGCGACAGGGTGGAAAAAGACGAGATCATCGCCGACGGGCCCTCCACAAAGAACGGCGAGCTGGCTCTCGGGAAAAACATCCTCGTCGGCTTTATGGAATGGGAAGGCTATAACTACGAGGACGCTATCCTCATCTCCGAAAAATTGGTGCAGGACGACGTGTTTACGTCCATCCATATCGAAGAATACGAGACGGAAGCCCGCGACACCAAGCTCGGCGAAGAGGAGATCACCCGCGATATCCCCAACGTCGGCGACGACGCGCTCAAAGACCTCGACGAGGACGGCATCGTCCGTATCGGCGCGGAAGTGACGAGCGGCGACATTCTCGTCGGCAAAGTCACGCCCAAGGGCGAGACGGAACTCACGCCCGAAGAGCGGCTTCTCCGCGCGATCTTCGGCGAAAAGTCGAGAGAAGTGCGCGACACGTCTCTGCGCGTTCCCCACGGGGAGGGCGGCATCGTCGTGGATGTGAGAGTGTTCACCCGCGAAAACAAGGACGAACTCTCCCCCGGCGTCAATAAGCTCGTACGCGTGTATATCGCACAGAAACGTAAGATACAGGTCGGCGACAAGATGGCGGGCCGCCACGGAAACAAGGGCGTCATTTCCCGCGTGCTTCCGCAGAGCGACATGCCCTTCCTTCCCGACGGCACGCCCCTCCAGATCTTGCTCAACCCCTTGGGCGTTCCCTCCCGTATGAACATCGGACAGGTGCTCGAGGTGCACCTCGGCTATGTCTGCCGCCAGCTCGGCTGGAAGATCGCGACGCCCGTCTTCGACGGCGCCACCGAGAAAGACATCGAGCAGCTCTTCCGCGAGAACAATCTGTTCAACCCCGAGGGCAATGTAGACGGCAAATTCCAGGTATTCGACGGCAGAACGGGCGAGCCTTTCGAGAACAGGGTCACGATCGGCATCATGTATATGATCAAGCTCATCCACCTCGTCGACGATAAGATCCACGCGCGTTCCATCGGCCCGTACAGCATGGTGACGCAGCAGCCGCTCGGCGGCAAGGCGCAGTTCGGCGGCCAGCGCTTCGGCGAAATGGAAGTCTGGGCGCTCGAAGCGTACGGCGCCGCGCACATTTTACAGGAGATCCTCACGGTCAAGTCCGACGATATCGTCGGCCGCGTCAAGACGTATGAGAGCATCGTGAAGGGCAACAATATTTCGGAACCCGGGATCCCCGAGGCGTTCAAAGTTCTTCTCAAAGAGCTGCAATCTCTTGCGCTCGACGTCAAAGTGCTCACCGAGAACAACGAAGAGCTCATTATCCGCGAATTCGAAGACGACGAGCGCGACGAGCAAAAGCCCGCGCCCCGCGACGACGAGCCCGAGCTCGACTTCAGTCTTCCCGACGAGGACGAAGAGGACGACGGCCTCGGCTCCATCTTCGACGAGCCGGGCGAGGACGAGGATTTCGTATCCAAGGAACTGTTCGGCGATGAAGACGAAGACGAGGAGGAAGACGATATGGAAGATATCGACGAATCCGGCTTCTCCGATCTCTTCGGCGACGATGATGACGAGGACGACGGGGAATAATTGAGGGAGGAAGTGATAATATGTACGAATTAAACGATTTCAACAGCATTCAGATCAGCATCGCGTCCCCCGAAAAGATCAGGGAATGGTCTTACGGCGAAGTCACAAAACCCGAGACGATCAACTACCGCACCCAGAAACCCGAACGGGACGGCCTCTTCTGCGAGAAGATCTTCGGACCCACAAAGGACTGGGAGTGCCACTGCGGCAAATATAAGCGTATCCGCTACAAGGGCATCATCTGCGAAAAGTGCGGCGTGGAAGTCACGCGGGCCAAAGTGAGAAGGGAGAGAATGGGGCACATCGAGCTCGCCGCTCCCGTCTCACACATCTGGTATTTCCGCGGGATCCCCTCCAAGATCGGTCTTCTCCTCGATATGGGCCCCAAGCCCCTCGAGCACGTCATCTATTTTGCGGAATACGTCGTGCTCGACCCCGGCACCACGGGACTCGAGTATAAGCAGGTCATTCCCGAAAAACAGCTCCGCGAGATCGAAGAGACTCTCGGCGACAGCTCGGTCACGGGTCTCAAAGTCGGCATCGGCGCGGAGGCCATCAGAGAACTTCTTATGGCGGTCGACCTCGACAAGGAGAGCGAGGAGTGCAGACGCATTCTCGAAAAGAACGAATCGGGTCCCAAGCGCGTGAAGGCGATCAAGCGCATCGAGATCATCGAGTCTTTCCGCAAGAGCGGCAACAAGCCCGAATGGATGGTGCTCACCGTTCTTCCTGTTATTCCGCCCGACCTTCGCCCGATGGTCCAGCTCGACGGCGGCAGGTTCGCTTCTTCCGATCTGAACGACCTCTACAGAAGAGTCATCAACAGAAATAACCGCCTCAAGAAGATGATCGAGATCGGCGCGCCCGAGATGATCATCCGCAACGAGAA
>CANQHG010000029.1 GCA_947623655.1 uncultured Clostridia bacterium
ACGTCTCCGCTCTTCAGATCCGCAATATAATAATCGTACTCCGCGTCACTGCACAGCTTCCGCATCCGCGTGAATTTGCGCAGCTTCGTGAATTCGTATTTGTTGTTCCACAATACCGCCGCTTCTTTCAGCCGCTCCCCGCGCTTGGTCTTCAGCACCAACCGCAACGTCTCCCCGTCCAGCGCGTATGCATATTCGCTGTCCGGCCTGTGCTCTATCCCGTATCTTTCCATATGTAAACCGCTTTACCTCTCTATTATCACAACGTGCGGACTTAATTCTTTCCCTTAAATCCGCACTACGTGCGTCGTGACCGTCGTCCGATCCGCCGCTTTCTTATAACACTCGATGATCGCGTCTATCCGCTCTTCCGTCTTCGACGGCACAAGCAGCTTCTCCCTGTCGGCAAGTTCGGGTAAGTTCATCAGGCTTTCGTTCACCGTCACGATGTTGCCTTTCGGCACGCGCCCCAAACCATGCTCCGACAAAAAGGTCACTTCTCCGCATACCGCTCGGATCTCACGCTTCGCCGATTCACTGTACATGTCTACAAGCACGACGTGAAAGTCCTCTCCGAACTTTTCTCGCCCCGCCTGCATCACTTTCTCAAAATCTTGCAACACCTGAAAGAACAGTTCGTCGTGGATCCTCGAGTCTACCGCAAGCAACGGCACAAAGTTCTCCGCCGCGATCTTACGGAACGTCTCTTCCTCCGTGCCGATACAGATGATCGCGTCCGCCGCGTCGATCCGTATCGCTTCCAGATACGTCCGTATCACCAGGTTCAGCCTGTTCTTCTCCAGCGCTTTCCCCAGCATCCGCACAAATTGGAAACTCTCCGCCTGCTGCAATACCGTGTCGTGCTTATCTGCCAAAACGATCACGTTCCCGCTCTTTCCTTTTGCAAACGACTGCGCCAGCCCCGACGGATGATAGTTCAGGATGTTGATCGTGTGCAATACTTTCTGCCGCGTCTCTTTGCTGCATTTGTCCGTGATGCCGTTCAGTATGAACGACACCGTCGTCACCGATACTCCTGCTTTCTCCGCTACCTGACGGATCGTCACTTTGTTGCTTTCTTTCTCTTTGCTTTCTTTATTTTCTTGATTCTCTTTGCTTTCTTTCTCTTCCATTGCCGCTCCTTCCCGCTTGCCGCTCCCTCCAAAGAGAGAGCGGCTATGGGGGGAAAGTTTTTTCGCCTCTTCGGCGAAAAGAGGGTAAATAAGGTTGCAATGCCCCGCCCGGGGGGCTCCGCCATAGCGGGGGGTGATATCTGTCCCCCCATCCGTCACGGCTACGCCGTGCCACCCTCCCCCCGTTGGGGGTAGGACTTTCTTGGGGGCAGGGCATTATTCTTTACAGTGTGCTGTGCAGGTCGCTGATGAACTTGTCGAGCGCAGACTGCAACGACGCGTCATCGCCCGCGAGAGAGCCGTTCCATACGGATGAGCCCAATGTTTTTGCAGCTTCCCAATACCGCGAAATTTCGGGGATAATGGGTACGGGCACAGACAAGTCGAGTTGCTCGCGGATCACTTTAAAGAAATCGTTATCTTTGACCGCCGTATTCTGCTGTGCGTTCTTATTTGCGGGATAATATCCCCTCTCCGAAGCATAGCGGAGCTGGCTCTGTTCGCTCGTGATATACGCCGCGAGCCTGCTCGCCGTCCCTTTATGCTTGGACATGTTGTTGATCACATACTGTTTGCTGTTGGAAAAAGACTGGAGCGGTCTCTCCTGACCGTCGATGGTAATGGAAGGAAGTGTTCTGTATTTGATATTGCTTGCGCCCTTGAACGTATCCTGCATTTCCCAACCGCCCGAGATGCAAGCCCCGAG
The DNA here is from genome assembly GCA_947623655.1 of uncultured Clostridia bacterium. Classification (GTDB taxonomy): domain Bacteria; phylum Bacillota; class Clostridia; order Christensenellales; family Borkfalkiaceae; genus Gallimonas. Next base: position 1,840 of record CANQHG010000029.1, read on the forward strand.
GCGGTTGTTGAGAACGGCCGTTGCCAAATTCTTGGCGTCGTCTGCTTTGAATTTTCCGCCGCTTTGACGGAAGTTTTTCGCCGCATATTGCATGAATTTGAGCCCGTTTTCGTTGTTCCAGTTGCAGGCGTCCACATCCGTGCCGTCTTCGCCGTACAGCGTGCAACCCATTGCGAAAAAGCCCATATTCAGATAGAAACCATCCTGAATATTGAACCCGAACGCCGTTGCTTTCTCCTTGGTCCCCTGTATGGGAGGCATATCGGCGTCAAGCATCGCGTCCACGCTCGAGAGGAAAGCGCTTAGGTCTTGTTTTTCATCGTTGAAAATGCCCGTCGTATAGTACATGATATATGTATCCATCGTGAGAGGGAAACCGTACAGCTTTCCATCGTAGGTCGCCTGTTGGACGGTGGCGGGGTCGTTGTTGTTTCTGATATCCGACGCGAACGTCGCCGCCGTGCCGTCTCTGATCTCTCCGAGAAGGCCCGCCTTTGCCATAATGCCAACCTGGTCGTGCGGAATGAGGATGACGTCCGCCGCCTTTTCGGGGTCTTTCGCGACTTCAGACTGCGCGTTCCACGCGTCCTGCACGCGGACTACGATCTCCTCTTTGACATCGGGATTTGCGGCTTTGAACTCCTCGACAAGATCTTTTAAAAGCGTCTGGTCTTCCGCGCCGCCCCACACGACGACTTCGCCCGCGTTTTGCTGGGTGTTCGGATTAGAGTTATCGCCGTCGCTTTTGTCGGGATTATCGTTAGTCTGTTCCCCACATGCCGCAAGGCCGAACGCCATACACGCGCACATAAGAAGCGCCGATATTTTGATCAGTTTTTTCATGTTTTGCTCCTTTTTTGTCTGAAGGAAATTTTTGGGGCCAATTATTGCCCACCTCAGTCGCCTGCGGCGACAGCTCCTCCTCGGGAGGAGCCTTTTTCCAATCCGCCTGCGGCGACAGCTCCTCCTTGGGAGGAGCCTTTTTTCCATCCGCCTGCGGCGACAGCTCCTCCTCGGGAGGAGATTTCTTCCCCATCCGTCTCGGATGACGCCTCTCCCTTACCGCCCCCTTAACGGGGGCGGGGGTGAGGTTGGGGGGAGTGGAGAAATTACTCCGTTATGGCGGAAATTTGTGCCTTGAGGTTCGACCATCTCGATGCAGCCTGATATGCCGAGAGCGAAGCTGCGGGGACATAGATCGTGCCCTTGAAAGAACTTGCCGTACCGAATACACTCGTGCCGCCCAACGTGGGAACCTTTGTCGCCTTCACGGTGATGGAGCCGCCCTCCTTGAGCAGAGCGGTACATCTGTTGAATGCATTGTTGCCGATGCTCGTGCAGTTTTCGCCGATCACGACGGTTGCGAGCTTAATGTCATCGCTGAACGCAGAGCTTCCGATCGTCTTGACTGCATTGAGCGTGACGGACGTCAGATCCTGACACAGATAGAATGCACTTCCTCCGATCGTTTCCGTCGCATCGAGCGTAAGGGTCTCAAATGCACAGCCGTAGAAACCGTAGTCTCCGATCGTCGTGATCTTTGTGAAATCAGCTTTTGCGAGCTTATCGTTGTGATAGAACGCATAGGTGCCGACGGTGACAAGGTCGGGCGTCGTGATCTCGGTGATGTCCTTTCTGTTGGCAAACGCACTGCCCTTGACTTCGGTGATGCCAGAAAGGTCGACCGTCGTCGCCGTGCCCATGTAGAGGTAGCAGATCTTGCCCTCGATGTCGAGGAGCATGTTCTTCTCGATTTTGAACGCCTCATGCCCTGCCGCGACTTTGAACGTGACGTCGCTGAAATCGACGGGAACGCTCGAATAGCTGCCGAAGATCTTTGTGATGTCCGTCATCGACTTGACATTGAGCGGGATCTCGATATTCTTCTTGTCGCCGCTGTATGTCTTCAGGGAACCGTCTGCATTGACGACCCAAGGGTTCCACTTGGCGTAGAGCATGGTGTCCTCTGCGATCTCTGTCTCTTCGAAGTCGAACTGAGTGCCCCAGTCGCCGTTTTCGCCGTTCTTTGTCCACCAACCCTCGAACGTCCAATTCGTACGAGTGGGGTCTGTGGGTTTTTTGACGTGACGGTCGGCGTCGGTCGGCATGATCGTCTGGCCTTCGATGGCCTTTGCGCCGCTATAGCCGAGGTCGAACTGTACGGCATAGCCCTTATTCCACTTGGCGTAGAGTTTGACGTTTTCGGTGATGGGAGCGTCGAAGTTAAACTCCGTGCCCCAATCATCGTTCGAGCCGTCCTTGGTGAACCAGCCGACGAATTCGGAGCCGAGAAGGTAAGGATCTTCGGGCTTTTCGACTTTTTCGCCGCTTAAAACGGGGATCCAGTCGATGTCGGTGCCGCCCTTGCAATCGAATTCCACATACAATCCGTCGACCCACTTTGCATAGAGTTCGATGTCGTCCGTGAGCTGTGCGTTGAAGTTGAAGCGGCGGGCAAACGTCGCGTCGGTGTACCAACCTTCGAACACATGGCCTTTCCAGTTCTCGGGGATGGGAGCAGCGAGCTTGTCGCCCCAGTAACCGTTGACTGCGGGAGCCTGAGGCACGCCATCGCCCTCGCCCATGTGCATGGTCACGTTGACGGTGATGGGCTTGAAGCTGTTTCTGCCACTCGACTGGTTGTACCAGTTCCAACCGGTGAGGTTCGTCGCCGTGTAGGCACTGAGGACGCTGTTGGGAACGTAGACGTAGAAGGTCTTCTTTGCGGGGTCGCCGCCGAGCGGGTGCGTACTGCCGCTTGCATTCGAGAGCGTCGGCGGCTTGAGCGCGTAGACGGTGATGGATTCGATCTTCTTGTTGCTGCCTGCGGAGTAGAATGCCGAGGCGCCGATCGTTGTGACATTGGGTCCGATAACGATGTCGGTGATGTTCTTGCTGCCGCTGCAGATGCTTGCCGCAATGGACGTCGCATTCATGAACACAACTTTCTTGAGCGTCGTAATGTTCTTGAATGCCGCCGTGGTCGCGCCGTGGACATTCCAGACGACTTCCACAAGACTTGTGTTGTTGAAGGCGTCTGCGCCGATGTTCTCAACATCCTCGAACGGCTCGAATGACGTGAGGCCCGTGCAGCCCTCAAAGGCGCCCTTGCCGACCTTGGCGAGTTCTGCGGAGAAGGTGAGCGTCTTTTCCGCCGTGATCTTCTTGTAGAAGGCGTAGTCGCCGATCTCGACAACGTTCGGCCATTCGAGCGTTTCCGCGCCGCCGAAGTAGGCGTAGAGTACGGTGCCCTCTGCATTGAGGAGCGCATGGTTCTGATACTTGAACGCCTTGTTGAGCGGTGCAAGCGCAATGCCTTCGCCTGCCGCGAATTTATCTTTTGTGCCGTAGATGTCGAGAATGCTCGAGATAGACTTGACGCTCGCGGGAATGGTGATGAGCGAGTCGGTCGGTCCGTAGTAGTGGAGAAGTTTACCGTCTGCATCGATGTCCCAGAAGTTCTCGAGCCATCTTGCGTATACGGTCGTGCTCTCGGTGATCGTGGACCTGAAGTCGAACTTGCTGCCCCAATCGCCTTCGGTGCCGTCCTTGGTGTACCAGCCGAGGAAGAGATAGCCCTGCACGGCGGGATCGGTTGCGGGACGGGTAGCCGTTTCGCCCGATTTGAGGGTCTGGGTGGGAACTTCCGCCGCGCCGATGTCGCCAACGGAGAAGGTGACGGTGAGGCCGTCAGACCACTTCGCATAGACGGTGGTCGCTTCGTTGATCGGCGTTTCGCCGAACTTGAATTCTTCGCCCCATTCGCCCGTTTCGGTGCCGTCTTGCGTGAACCAACCCTCAAAGAGGTGGCCGACCCACGTGGGCGTCGCTTCGGGTTTCGTCGCGTTCTTGCCGGGGTAGACGAGCTCGTCTTTTACTTCGTAGCCGCTCTCGCCCGTCGAATAGCTGACGGTGACGCCTTGCGTCCACTTCGCATAGATTGTCGTTGCCTCGCTGATCGCGGTCTGGAAGTCAAATGTTTCGGTGCAGTCTTCGTTCTTATACCAACCGTCGAAGAAGTAGCCGCTCAATGTGGGATCGGCGGGCTTTGAGGCCGTCTTGCCGGGATAGACGTTCTGCGCGTTGACTTTGGAGCCGTCGCCCGTAGAGAACGTTACGTCGATGCCCTGCGTCCACTTGGCGTAAACGGTCGTAGCTTCGTCGATCGTGGACTTGAAGTCGAACTCATCGCCCCATTCCGACGTCTCTGTGCCGTCTTGCGTGAACCAACCCTCGAAGAAGTATCCCGTCTTTGTGGGATCCTTTGCGGGTTTCGTGGCGGAGGTGCCGGGACGGATGTTCTGCTTGGTCACGGCCGAAGCGCCGTCGCCCGTAGAGAAAGTTACGTCAATGCCCTGCGTCCACTTGGCATAGATGACGGTGTCTGCCTCGATCGCGGAGCCGAAATCGAACTGCGTATCGAGGAAGTTGCCCTCTTCGTCTTTGAGGAACCAACCGTCGAAGAAGTATCCCGTCTTTGTGGGATCTTTTGTGGGTTTCGTTGCGGTCTTGCCGGGATAGACGCTCTGCGCGGATGTGCCCGTGCCCGTTCCGCTGTCTAAATCGAAAGTGACGGACATGTTCTTTGTCCACTTTGCAAAGATCTCAACATCCTTTTCGATCACGCTTGAGAAGTCGAAAGCTTCCGCCTCGAACTCGCCCGCTTCCGTCTTGAGATACCAGCCCTCGAACGTATAGCCCGTCTTGGTGGGATTTCTCGTAGGCTTTGTTGCGCTCTTACCGGGATAGACGCTCTGCGCACCCGTGCCCGTTCCGCTGCCGCCGTCTAAGTTGAATGTGACGTTGACGCCCTGCGTCCACTTGGCATAGAGCGTGGTGGCGGCGTCGATGGTCGCGTTTGCGAAGTCGAATTCCGTCTCATACGTCTCAGTCGTGTACCAACCGTCGAAGAACCAGCCCGTCTTGGTGGGGTTGGCGGGTTTTGTGGCCTTGCCGCCCTTGACGACGGTCTGCGATGCGACCGTGGAGCCGCCTTCACCCGTGGAGAAGTTCACGGCATAGCCGTCCGCCCACTTGGCCCAGAGCTCGACGTCGCCCTTGAGCGATTGTTTGAAGTTGAATTCGGTCTCGAGCGTTTCGTCCGTGAACCAACCGACGAATGCCTTGCCTTCCCATGCGGCGGGAACGGGCTTGGTGAGCGTCGTGTTGAGGTAACCCGTGACGGCGGGCGCTTCGACCTTGCCCTCTGCCTCGCCCATGTGGAGCGTGACATTGACGGTGAAAGCAACATATTGAGAAGTCTTATACCAGTTCCAACCCGTCAAAGAGGTGGATGTGTAGGAAGCCAGCGAGTTCTTGTAGCAGTGCACCGTGAAGTGCGGTTTCCATGTGCCGTACGATTTGTCGCCGCCGAGCGGGTGCGTTTCGGATTTTCCGCCGCCCGTGAGCGTGGGAGGCGTCACGGCATACATGTTGATGTCCTTGATGCTGTCTGCCTGCCCTGCATCCCAGAAAGCGCTTTGACCGATGGTCTTGACATTTGCGCCAAGGGTGATGGTCGTGATCTTGTTGTCGCCTGCAAATGCCTCTTTCCCGATCGACATGGCGTTCATGAAAGTGATCGTCTTGAGCGAAGGGATGTTCGTGAATACATTCGAAGGAACTTCGCCGTCGGTATTCCAAGTGATATTGACGAGCTGAGAGCCGACAAAGGCATATTCGCCGATCTTCTTGACATTTTCAAACGGCTTGAAAGAAGAGATCGCCGTCTCTTCGAAGGCATGCGCACCGACCGTGGCGAGCGCTTCGGAGAATGCGAGTTCGGCGTCTGTGCCGAAGTGGCCCTTGAACGCGTAGTCGGCGATCGCCGTGACCGTGGGCCACGCATACGACTCTTCGCCGCCGCCGAAGAAGGCATAGAGCACCGTGCCGTCGTAGGAAAGCAGCGCGCTGTTTTCCGCTTTGAAAGACGTGCTTGCCCCCTCGACGACGATCGACGTGCAGAACTCGTAGTTCTCGAGTGTGCCGAAGATGTCGAGGATGCTTTCGAGCGACTTGAGCTCGGCGGGAATGACGATGCTGTCGTAAGGTCCGTAGTAGTTGAGGAGCTTGCCGCTCTCGTCGATATCCCAGAAGTTTTCCGTCCACTTCGCGAACAGGGTGAGGTTGCCGGAGAGTGTGCCGTCGAATTTGAATTCGCTGCCCCAATCGCCATTCGTGCCGTCCTTGGTGAACCAGCCCGCGAACTTATAGCCTGTAAGCGTGGGATCTTCGGGTCTTACGGGCGTGTTTTCGGGAAGAACGGACTGCGTAGCGACGTCGCTCCCCTTGCCCGTTTCAAAGTCGATCACAAAGCCCTGCGACCACTTCGCATAGAGCGTGATGTCGCCCTCGACGGTCTCTTTCGCAAAGTCGAAGCCGAGCGTGCAGTTCCTGTCGCGGAACCAGCCGCCGAAGACATAGCCGTCCCAAACGGGATCTTCGGGTTGGGAGGCAAGTGTGTCGTGGCGGACGGTGACGTCCTCGACATGAGAGGCCTTGCTGCCCGTTTCGAAGCTCACGGTGTGCCCTTTCGACCAGAAAGCGTAGAGGGTGACGTTGCCGTTGACGGGCATGGAGAAGTTGTAAGCGGCGAAGATGTTTTCTTCAACCGACCAACCGTCGAAGAAGTAGCCCGCCCTCTCGGGATCCTCGGGTCTTTCGGCCTTGCCGCCCGAGAGGAGCACCTGCATGTCGACCTCCGTGGCGCCCTCGCCCGCCAAGAACGTCACTTCGTAGACGTGCATGTTCTCGTCGCCCTGAACCTGCTCGAGATAAAGCGCCCAAGCGATCATATAATCGCTCTCATATTCGTAGGGAACATAAATCTTCACATTTTCGCCGAAGACGTTCTGTGCGATCTTGGGCTGGGTGAGAAGTTTGACATAGACCGTAGAAAGAGCTTCGCAGTTTGCGAACGCGCTCTCTTCGATGCTCGCGAGAATTGTGTTATCGAAAGTCAGCGTCGTGAGTCCCGTGCCCTCGAAAGCGTGCTTGGAGATGATCCTGAGGCCGCCGAAAGGCGTGTAGTCGGTGAGCGCGGTGCAACCGTAGAAAGCATAATTCCCGACCGTCTCGAGCGAACCGAACTTGAGCCCGTTCTCGCTCGCCGCCGCCGCTTCCTGTACTTTCAGCCTGTTGTAGAAGGCATAGGGCTTGATCTCGGTGACGTCCGTGAAGTTGCCCGTGCCGTTCCCGAAGTAGGCATAGAGCGTCTTGCCGTCGGCGGAGACGAGGGCGCCGTCCTGCATCTTGAAACCCTCGTTGCCGTCTGCGACGGAGAAGGTCTTGCACTGTTCGAGATTTTCGGCCGAGCCGAAGATGTCGAGAATGCCGTTGAGGAAGGTGATGCCTGCGGGGATCTTGACGCTCTCGTAGCTGCCTTCATAGGTGAACCGCGTCGTCGTGGCGCTCTTGTCGACATACCAACCGTCCTCGGTATAGTAGCCTTTGTTATACTTGAGGAAAGCTCCTTCTTTCTTAAAATCTTCAAAGAGCGCTTCTTTCACATAGAGACGGAAGCCGGTCGTGGTAGAGCCGTTGAATGCGCCGGGCTGAACCCCGATGAGCTTGTCGCTCTCGAGGATAACGCGGCAGACGCCGCTCAGGTTTCTGTTGCCGAATGCGCTGCGCGGGATGGTCTTGACGTTGGGTCCGATGACGAGGGTCTTTAAGTTACCGGACGTGTTGCCCGAGCTGCCGTTCGTGATATAGAAACCGAACGTATAGCTTGCAACCGTTTCGATGTTGTGGAGAATGATCGTCTCGATCGCGGAATTGTCTGTAGATACGGTGAATGCGCATCTGCCGATCGTCTTGGCGTCGCTCTCGACGGTCTTGAACTGTGTGTCGTAGAAAGCAAATTCGCCGATGGTCTTTGCCGTCTTGAAAGGTTCGAAATTTGTCAGACCCTTGGAGCCGAAGAAGGCATATTCGCCCACTTCCTGCACTTCGCCGAGCTCGAGCGCCGATTGCATATTGCCCGCCGTGAGCGCCTGTTTATAGAAAGCGTAGGGCGCGACGGTGACGACGTCGGGATGCTTAAGTTCGTTGACATTCGCCATCGTGAGCTGGAAGTAGAGCACGGTGCCGTCTTTGCTGAGGAGCGCGCCGTCCTTCACTTCGAAGTACTCGTTTTCGGGATCGACCGTGATGGACTTGATCTTGGTGAGATCGCCCGTGCGGGACGTGCTGAACGCGGGTGCGGGAACGATCTCGGTGATGCTTGTAAGGCGGGTGAGCTCTTTGGGGATCTTGATCTCCGTGAGCGAACCCGTGTATTCCTTGACGCGGCCGTTCTCGATGACCCAGCCCTCGTAGTCGCCCTCGCCCGTGTAATTCTCGCCCGCAGGGAGATATTTTGCATATACCGTAATGTTTCCGCTCACGGGATCGGTGAAGTCGAACTTCTTCGTGCAAGCTTCGTCCTCAAACCAGCCCATGAACTCGCTGCCCGCTTTCTCGGGCGCTTCGGGCGCGGTCGCATACGTCCCCTCTTCAAGATGCTGTTTTTGGGGAGCGGTGAGGCCCTCGCCGACGGAGAAAGTTACATCGTAGTATTTGCCGAATTTGGCGTATATGTTGAGATTTTCCGTGATCTCGCTTTCAAAATCAAAGGGGATCGTGCAAGCTTCGTCGAGGTACCAGCCGCCGAACTCGAGCCCCGCCTTTGTGGGGGTCCCGGCGGGAGAAGTTGCCTTTCCAAAGCCCTTGACGTTTTGCGCCGCGGGGATATTTTCCGCGCCTTCCGCCTTGAACGTGACGACGAAAGTCTGCTCGGCCGTGCCCGCCGCGAAGATCTTTTCCGCATATGCCTTCCAGCCCTTGGCCTCCCTGTAGGAAGAGACGGAGGAAGCGGGGACAAAGATCCTGCCCGCAAATTCCGTGCCGAGGATGTTGTTTCCGAGTGCGGGAACTTCTGCCGCCTTGACGGTGACAGACATGAGCCCCGTGCCCGCAAAGGCCTGCGAGCCGACGGACTTCACGCTCTCGGGAAGGGTGATCCCGACGAGGTGGGTCATTCCCTCGAACGCGCCCGCCGAGACGCCGACCGTGCCGTCTTTTACGGTGATCTGCGTGTCGGTGTAGAGGCTGCCCGCGTACTTATACAGCGTTTTGCCGAGGTAAACTTCGCCGACGGGGAAGTTGAGATCCCATGCGGTATTCGCAAAGGCGCCGTAGCCGACTTCCTCGAGATTTTCGCCGCCGTTTACAGTCTCGAGCGCGGTGCAGTTTCTGAACGCGTACTGCCCGATACTCTTCACGCTCGAGGGAATCTTCACAGCCTTCATCGCGGGCTGCTGTTCGAACGCGGAAGATTTGATCGCGACGACCGCTTTGTTGTTGTAGACGGACGGCAGAACGACGTCCTGCGGGAGCGTCTGCCCCGCCTTGGCCGCGATGCTCACACCGCCTTCGGTCTCGGCGAAATCGAAGTATGTATCCGCCGTAGCCGCGGCGTCTTTCCACTTTGCATATGCGGTGACATTGCCGTCGACCGCCTTATCGAAGTCGAAAAGATGCGTGCATGCGTCGTCCATATACCAACCGTCGAACGTATAACTGCTCTTTACGGGGTCCTCGGGCCGCTGCGCCTTTTCCCCCTCTTTCACGCCCTGTTTGGGGAGCGTATTGCCGCCGTTTGTTTCAAAATTAACGACATATGTCTTCTTTTCGGGCGTTTCGGGCTGATCGCCGGGATCTTCCGACGGCTCGGGATCGGTTACCCGCCCGATCTCTCTTCCGCAGACGTCGCATACGTTGTCGCTGTCTTCATCGGCGAACGTGTGCGCTTCGAAGACGTGAACGGAGTCGCCCTTGATCTTGCCGCAGTCGTCGCACAGTTTGTCGCCGTCTGCGTCGGTATAGGCGTGCGGATCGGTGTTGACCTGCGGTCCGTCGTCACAGGCGGTAAATCCCGCCACTGCCGTGCTCATGCAGAATGCCGCAAGGAGTGCAATAAGTACTTTACTTTTTCCTTTCATTTTCTTTCCTCCTTATGCCTTCGGCTCAATGTAGACGTTGAGCGTGCCCGCTGTTGCGATCTTGAAGTAGACGCGGAAAGTCATGCTCTCGGTGCTCATAAAGGCGAGCGTGAGCTTGCCGCGCTCCGCTGTCGCCTCGGTGTCTTCGCAGAGATAGTCGCTCGACCTGTTCGTTCCGCTGCCGTTTGATTCGAGAGAAACACTGAACGAACCGCTCTCCTTGGGTTTCGGATAGCAAGTGGGCTCCTCGTCGCCGCCCTCGCCGATGTCGGTGAGGTAGACGCTGAGACGGTCGTTACGACGAAGTTCGAAATATTCGTTGGAGAACTGCACATAGACGCCGTAGCCCATTTGCGTGATGTTGGGAGAATCGGACCCCGAGACGAGCAGGGGGAGATATTCCGTCGTGCCGTCTTCATGGATGACTTCCATAAAGTTCTTATCGCCCGCGCCGACCTGTTCGGGGGGAGCGACGGGATCGTGCCGCTGAGAGGCCTCTGCGCGGAAATCCGCATATAAGTAGAGATTTTCTTTGGCTTCGGGCACCGTCTCCGTATACGTGACGGACGCCTTTTCGATGTACCACCAACCCTGGAAGACAAAAGGCTGTCCCTCCGCGTCTTTCTTTTCGGTCGCGGGTGCGGGAAGTTTCGAGCCCGCTTCGCCCGCCTTGTAGACATTGGGATCCGCCTCGAGATGAAGCGCCGCCTTTTCTTCGGCGGTGAGCGCCGTAGCGCCCGTTACCGTGTTATATCTGGTCTCTTTTTCCGCGGCGTCGTACCACGTGCCGGGGAGAAGATAGACATGCGCCGTCTCCGCTGCGGGAGCCGCTTCGGGGGCGTTCGTCACAGCCGAGGCGCTCACGGCGATCCCTGTCACGCATGCCGCCGATAACATTGTCGCGATTGCAACAGTCAATATCTTTTTCATGCTCTTTCCTCCTTTAATTTGCTTCAAAGATCGCAAGCGTGTATCCGGGAATAGTCGTGCCGTTCACCATGCTTACGCCGTTGGTCGCGTAGATGCATTCGCCCTCGACGGCGAAGGAAGTACCTGCCGAGTTGGGATTGACGCACACGAGGAGCGACGTTCCGCCATAGGTGATCCGATACTGCATCCAGCTGACGTTGTCCTTGGAGAGAACTTCCACTTTGCCGTAACGGAAGAGCTGCTGATGATCTTTGCGGACCTTGATGAGATCTTTATAGGCCGAGTAGATGGAAGTCGGATCATCCTTTTGCTGCTCAAGGCCGGGCATCTTCTTGTTCCACTTATCCCATTCGCTGTAGTAGCCGTTGAAACCGATCGGGAAGTAGCAGGTGACGTCTTCCTCGCTCTCCCAACCGTAGGTATAGGTACCGTCTTCGTTTTCGGTATTGCCTTCGCTCGTCCACTTATAGGGCTGGCGGAGCCATCTGTCTTCGTGGCCTGCGCCGTCGCCCTCGGGATTGGCGGTCTTGGTGCCCGTCATGCCGAGTTCGTCGCCCGCATAGATCCAGGTGATGCCGGGTAGGGTGAGGCAGACGCCCGCCCAGACTTTGGCAAGTTCGCCCGTCGTCTCATAGAGGGAATCTGTCATCTCTCTTTCGACCCAGTCGCCCGCCTTGTCCTGCCACTGCGCCGTCATGTGGCTTCTCGCCCTCGAGACGTCGTGGTTGGAAGTGAACGGTGCGTCGATGTAGTCCTTTCTGTAGAGGCTGAAGTCGAACTGCGCCGCGTCATAGCCCTGCATCGCCTTGGTGCCGTAACCGGCCTTATTGGTGCCGATGCAGCCCGCAAAGTCGTAGTAGAGGTTGAAGTTGAATTGCGAGTCGAGCCCCTCATAGAGCTGTGCGATGTGGATGGGGTCGCCGTTGAAGTTTTCGGCAAGGAGCAAAGCGTTCGGATAGGACGCCTTGAGTTTTGCGTTGAACTCGGTGAAGAAGTTGGCGTCTTTCTTGACGTCGTAGGAATAGTCGCCCTTGGTTGCGCCGACCGCCGTGCCGTCGGAGTAGTCTCTTATGATCTGATTAGAGTGGTTGGGGTTCTCGTTGACCATGTAGATGTGCTTGGCGGCGTCGAGACGGAACCCGTCGAGGCCGAAGCTCATCCAATAGAGCGCAACGTCCAAAATGGCGTCGCGGACGGCCTGATAGTCGTAGTTGAGCTCGGGCATCGAGCTGCCGAACGACGAATAGAAGTAGTAGCCGTTGCTGTCTTTATACCATTGGTTCCGCGCGGCTTCGTCGGTGAGGCTGTTTACGTATTCCTCATTCTGCCAAGTGTAGAAGTTACGGTAGTCGATGGTCTTGAGCGTGCCGTCTGCCATCTTTACCGTCTCTTTCTCGAGCTTGGAGCTCTTGACGAACCAGGGATTGGACGTTGAAGTATGGTTGAGAACGAAGTCCATGAGCACTTTCATGCCGCGCTTGTGCGCTTCGGTCAAAAGTTCACGATAATCTGCGAGCGTGCCGAAGCGGGGATCTACGGTAAAGTAGTCCTGAATGTCGTATCCGTGATAGGAATTGGACTGCTGGAAAGGCGTGAGCCAAAGGGTATCTACGCCGAACGTCTGAATTTCATCGAGCTTGGAGATGATGCCTTTGAGATCGCCCATGCCGTCGTTGTCGCTGTCCGCAAAGGAGGCGATAAAGATCTGATAGCCGACGGAATTCTCATCCCAGCCATCTGCCACGGGCTGCACGTCGTAGGCGTTGCCCTTGTTGGACGTTACGTTGTGCGTGGAGACCGCCGAACCCGCTTCGAGCCCCTCATACGGGTCGAATACGACGTACGATTCGTAAGTGGGCGTACCGCTCTGCCCTTCGTTCTGGCGGATATACCAATGATAGTCTCCGCCGTCACGCCTTGCGCGGTCGAGAAGGAAAGTGATGTCGCCGCTGTCGTTCACCCAGAAGCCCTGTCCGTTTTCACGGCTGTCTTTGGAGAAGATCTGCACGCCGATATAGCTCGTCGTGGTATAGTTGACGTGGCTCGTCTTGTGGGTGCGCGTGGCGCTGTCCCAGCCGCCGTCGTCCCATTCGCCGTCGAGATAGATGTCGTACACGGCGCCGCTCTCGTCTATCTTCATGGGATAGAACGTGCGCCCCTCGCTCGGCACGGGGCTGTATTCCCATACCCAGAGCCCCCAATCGCCGTATATCGACGATTCGATGGGTTCATCGTAGGAATATGTATCCTTGTCGTAGGAGTCGTTTACCGTCCCGTTCTCTTCGCTGCTGTGTGCGGCGCGGAGATAGTGGACATACAAATGCCGCGGCTTGCCCCAGTTGAGCCCCGCTTCATACTTTTCCGCCACGTTCGTTGCGGAAATTTCTTCCCAATGCGCCGTAAGGGTGATGTCCGACGTAATTTTCCCCGCCGAAAAATCCCAAAGCTCGCTGCCGTTGTACCAGCCGCTCAGCGCATGGCCTTCCCAATATCCCTCTTGCGGGATCACAGCCGTCTCACCGTTCATGACGACCGTCTTCTGCGGCGTCACAGTGACCCCCGCAGCCTTTGCCTCAGCGCCAACATCGTATGTCACGGTGTAATTCACAGGCGTTTCGGGCGTAGGTTCGTCCGGCCCCGGCGTCTGCCCCGGGTCCTGCGTCCCGATGTGTTCCCCGGGACCCGCCGTCCCCGTGTCCGCGGGCGTATCGGTGCACCCCGCAAAACAGCCGAGGACCAGAATGAGCGACAACAACATGCAGCCCAATCTTGTCTTTTTCATGGTTTCCTCCTTATTATTCCTTAGGTAAACTAGTTTACCTTGAGTCCAAATAAAACACAAAACGTACGAACGGCGCTTTCCGCTCGCTTATTTTGTGGTCCGAAATAAAGTGTGAATTTGTGATATTTGTTCACCTAATAAAGTATTAGATGTACATTTAACGTCAATTTTGTGAATTTTTTGTTGCTTAAAAACAAAATTTGAAAATTTTTGCAAATTTTTTTCAAAAATCTGTTGACATTATGCGCCGCGTATAGTATAATGACGCTACAAATAGCCGCCTAATACTTTATTGGGTGGCTTTTTTGTGATTTTCCGCATGAAAAAACCTCCCGCGGGGCGGCGCCCCGCGGGAGGT
>CANQHG010000030.1 GCA_947623655.1 uncultured Clostridia bacterium
TGTGAAATACACGATCCATATTTTCGGATTTCTTGAGGAAATGATCGATAACGGAAAGGACGGAGAGGCCATTAAATGATCTGTATAGTCTATATCTTCATCCGGTAGGCCATCGGCACCATATCGACGCTCCATATGCTTTTTACCGTTTATATATTGGATTACGCGGGAGTTCGGAACTCCCGTTTTGGAAATGGTATGTGCAGTTGTCCTTGTTGTTCCGCCGCTGAAATTTCCTCTTCCGCCCATAAGTTACACCTCACATCCTTCGCGGTGATTATAGGGGATAGCGATCACATTGCCTTGCATTTCGGGGAACGGCTTTCCGTAACATATTATAGCACGCGGCTTGATTTTTAGCAAGAGTTCGTTGTACCCCTTCATAAAATCATCTTTCGCATATCGATTTCCATGGGTGGAAACGGCGACAATACTTTCTTGTTCTACTCCTTCGAAACAAAATTCAAAACTCCGTTCGTCACTCCAAGAAATTGTCGGAATCACATTTTTGCCCATGGATTGCCAATACGCTCCACACCATCGATTCTTAAACGCGCTATATATTTGCAATACAATCGGCATATCTTGATACAAGCTGAAATCCGGCGTCAAGAGGCAATCGTATCACGCATGACCTTCAATTGACAATATTGCCATATCAGCTCTGCATCTACCGAAGTCAAACGGTATTTTATACTCTTTTTGAGTGTTTCGGCAATCGAACTATAAGCGGCTTGTTCTTCCGGGGATAGCCCAGAGGGAATCTGCAGAATTTTATCGTTGTTTTCCAATCGCTCCAGCTCGGCCTCCTCCCATGCTTTTTTGAGTTCTTCCTTGTCCATTATGATGTATCCTCCCAAGTTTCTCAATATTATTTTACCTTGACTTTTCGGCGAATCGGGAGTTATATGCCATAATTTTTGACTTTTTGCCTAAAAAATTTTATCGTCGCTTTTTTTGCGAGGAGACAAGTTCCACGCCGAAAATTGGCAGTTAAGGGGACAGTTTTTGAAAAAACAGAAAATGTGTCCCCTTAACTTGTTTTTTTCTTTTGGGTCTGCTCCAACAGAGAACTGGATTTTGAGGGAAAGACAAATACTTTTTCCGAAATAACCCCATATAACCCCTTGACAAAAAATGAAACAGGGGTTATAATGAGGTTATCTTGTTGAGGTGAGAAATGGACGAAAATTTACGGGAAGAACTTGCCGCGTTGGAACAAAAAATCGCCGAACTTCCGAAAGGATATCTCTCCAAAAAGACGATCAATGGGAAAGTTCGCTTTTATCTTCAATGGACGGAGGACAGCAAGAAAAAGAGCAAGTACGTCGGCGATGCACTTGCCGATTCCTTGCGCAGTCAGATCGAAGAGCGCAAGCGGCTCCAAGAGCGTGTGAAAGAGATAAAGGCACAATTATCTGTTCCTTTGAAAAAAGAGAAGAGATCCGAACCCGCCTTCCGAACGACCGTCCTCACGGGCGAACGTCTGCGCGCCTATATCCAGCCCGTCGAGGGCTACAAAAAGCGCTCCTGTTTTGAAACGCTGAAAAGCTATCTCTGCGGAAACTCCCGTGACAAGGTTTTCATTCTTTACGGACTTCGCAGAACGGGCAAAACGACGCTCATCCGACAGGCGATTTCGGACATGGGTGCCTCAAATTTCGCCAAATGCGCCTTTATTCAGATCCGTACGGGCAATACGCTTGCAGAGGTCAACGCCGATCTGCAACTTCTTTCGGAGCGCGGCTTCCGCTATATCTTCCTCGACGAGGTGACGCTCATGGAGGACTTTATCGAGGGCGCGGCGCTCTTTTCAGACGTCTTTGCGGCTTGCGGCATGAAGATCGTCCTCTCGGGAACGGATTCTCTCGGCTTTGTCTTTTCGGAGAACGAGCAGCTCTATGACCGCTGCATTCTGCTTCATACCACCTTCATTTCGTATAAGGAGTTTGAAGAAGTACTGGGCATCAAGGGGATCGACGAATACATCCGCTATGGTGGAACGATGAGCCTCGGCGGGGTACATTACAACGAGCCGACCACCTTCGCCACCGCGCAAAGCACCGACGAATATGTGGACAGCGCCATCGCGCGGAACATCCAACACTCTTTGAAGTGCTATCAATACGAGGGGCATTTCCGCGCCTTGCAGGATCTCTACGAACATGGGGAACTGACGAGCGCGATCAACCGCGTCATCGAGGATATCAACCACCGTTTCACGCTCGAAGTGCTGACGCGGGACTTTGTTTCACACGATCTGGGGCTTTCTGCCAAAAATCTGCGGAGCGACAGGGAGGACCCGACCGACATTCTCGACCGCATTGACCGCGAGAAGGTGACGAAGCGGCTCAAAGAACTTCTCGAAATCAAAAATCAAGACGAGCGGAGCGTCTCTATTTCCGACGTTCACAGGAAGGAGATCAAGGAGTACCTCGACCTCTTGGACTTGACCGTGGAGATTGAAATTCAAACCATTCCCGTGAGCGATCAAAGGCAGACGCGGACGCTGTTTTCGCAACCAGGGATGCGGTTTTGCCAAGCGGAAAGCCTTATAAGAAGCCTCATGCAGGATGCGGAATTTCAGACGCTTTCCGCCGTGGAGCGGGCAAAAATCATCGAACGCATTTTGGATGAGATCAGGGGCAGGATGATGGAGGATATCGTCTTGCTCGAAACCAAACTGAAAAACCCGAAAAAACAAGTATTCAAACTGCAATTCGCGGTTGGAGAGTTCGACATGGTGATCGCAGATCCCGAAAAGACGACTTGCGAGATCTACGAGATCAAGCACAGCAAGGAGCGCGTCCCCGAGCAGTATAAAAATTTGCTCGACGACAGGAAGTGCCGCGAAGCGGAGTTCCGCTTTGGGAAAATTACAAAGCGCACCGTCCTCTACCGCGGCGAAAGTATACTTGGCGGCGAGGTCGTCTATCAAAACGTGGAAGAATTTTTGTGTGCTGAGTAAACATGAAGAACTTTTTCAAACATGACACTAGCGGTTGCTTTCCCCCTATAATTTTGTTATAATAGACGGGAGGATGCGGGAACGTCGGAGAGGATGATCCCGCACAGTATTTGAGACGAAAACCGCCGAACGAGAGAGGCCTATGCTTGATTTGATCAACAACACAAGTAAACTTTTGGGAGACGATCTCAAAAAAGAGATCAAGAAGGGAAGCAGATTGCGTATTGCCGCTTCCTGCTTTTCGATCTACGCTTTCGACGCGCTGAAAGACGAGCTTGGAAGCATCGAGGAACTCAAATTTCTATTTACAACACCGACGATGATCGGAGAGCAAATCAAGGACAGCGTAAAAAAACAACAGCGCGAGTTCTATATCCCCAAGCTTTCCGAATCGGGGCTGTGCGGGACCGAGTTTGAGATCCGTTTAAAAAATCAAATGACGCAAAAGGCAATCGCCCGCGAATGTGCCGCATGGCTGAAAGAAAAGGTCAGGATCAAGACTTTAAAAGAGCCTGTTTCAACGCAATCTATGATCAACATCGAAACAGGTGACGATCGCTTGCATTATACGCCCGTGGGCGGTTTTACAGCCGCCGATCTCGGATTTGAACGGAGCAATTCCAACCTCATGGGTATCATCAAGACCGACGACGCGGCGCAGAGCAAATTTTTCATCGGGGAGTTCGATCGGCTTTGGAATAATTCGGACAAGCTCGAAGATATCACCGATGCCGTCGTGGACTACATATCAAGTTGTTATAAAGAAAATTCGCCCGAATTTATTTATTTCATAATCCTTTACAATATTTTCAAGGACTTTCTGCGCGACCTCGACGAAGACCATATGCCGAATGAAGCGACGGGGTTTAAAAACAGCCTGATTTGGAACAAGCTCTACAACTTCCAAAAGGACGGCGCAGTCGGAATCATCAATAAACTCGAGCGCTACAACGGCTGTATTCTCGCGGATAGCGTGGGCTTGGGCAAAACTTTTACGGCACTTGCCGTCATGCAGTACTATTCCCTCCGCAATAAGTCGATTTTAGTGCTTTGTCCGAAGCGGCTCGAACAGAATTGGACGCAGTATCAAGGCAACAGTACGACCAATCTCTTTTACAAGGATCGGATCCGCTTCGACGTGCTGTTCCACACCGATTTGGGACGCACCTCGGGAAGGAGCGGCAATCTCGATCTGAGTACGGTGAATTGGGGGAACTACGATCTCGTCGTCATCGATGAGAGCCACAATTTCCGAAACAACAATTCGGCGCATAAGGACAGGGACAGCCGCTACGACTTCCTGATGAAGCGCATCATGCAAGAGGGGGTGAAGACAAAAGTTTTGATGCTCTCTGCTACGCCTGTCAATAATCGCTATAACGATCTGAAAAACCAGCTTCTTCTCGCCTATTGCGGCGATTATTCGGAGATGAACGCAACGCTTGGAACGAGCAAGGACGTTCAGACGATCTTCCGCAATGCACAGAAAGTGTTCAATGCGTGGAGCAAACTTCCGATCGCCGAGCGCAAGGCGAAAGACCTCATCGATAACCTTGATATCGACTTTTCCATTATTCTCGATAGCGTTACGATCGCCCGTAGCCGCAAACATATCCAAAAGTTCTACGACACAAACGACATCGGCACATTCCCGACGCGCCTGCCCACGGTCTCGCGCTATCCCAACCTCACAGACGCGCCCGAAGTCATGAAATACAAGGAGATTTACAATAAGCTCCTCTCCATGACAATGAACGTGTATGCGCCGCTTGCCATGCTGTTTCCGTCGCGGATCGAAAAATATGAGGCGAAATACGAGATCGATCTCTCCAGCGAAGACAAGAATGCGAACGCGCTCGGGCAGGGGCTGACCCGTCAGCTCAACCGCGAGAGCGGCTTAAAACGGCTCATGACGATAAGCCTTTTGAAGAGGCTCGAAAGCAGCGTATACGCCTTCCGTATTACCCTCAAAAAACTTCTTGACTTCAATAACGGCACGCTGCAAAAAATCGAAGAGTTTCAAAATGGAGACAGGCAAGTAAAAATTCAGCGAGAAGTGCACGATACGTGGATCGAAGACCCCGACGAGGACGAAATGTACTCGTTTACAAAGATCTCGTCGGGCAAGACGATCACGATCGACCTCGCCGATATCGACGTGGTAACTTGGAAACGCGACCTTCTTCATGATGTGGAAATTTTGACCTGCATTTATAACGAAATGCAGAAAGTAACGCCTGAGGAGGACAAGAAGCTCCAAGTCTTAAAGGAACTGATCGACGAAAAGCTCGCCCATCCAATCAACGAGGGCAATAAGAAGATCTTGATCTTCTCGGCGTTTGCGGACACCGCGGATTACCTCTATCAGACGATCGCGCCCTATATGCTCTCTGAATACGGGCTGTATACCGCCAAAGTCGCGGGCGGGAACGAGAACAAGACAAATGACGGCGGCTCCTACGATACCAACCGCATCTTAACGTCCTTCTCTCCCATCTCCAAGCAGCGCGACCTTTCGCAGAGAGCGCATCCCTTCACGATCGACGTGCTGATCGGAACCGACTGCATTTCCGAAGGTCAGAACTTGCAGGACTGCGACACCTGCATCAACTACGATATTCATTGGAATCCCGTGCGCATTGTGCAGCGGTTCGGGCGGATCGACCGTATTGGGAGCAAAAACGATAAAATTCAGCTCGTGAATTTCTGGCCCGATATCTCTTTGGACGAGTATATCAATTTGAGCAAGCGCGTCTCCGCACGCATGACGATCGTGAACGCCACCGCCACTGCGGATGACAACATCATTTCCGAAGAAAATGAGGAGATGGACTACCGCAAGGAGCAGCTCAAAAAGCTACAAGAGGGGACTCTTCAAGACTTAGAGGACGTAGACGGCAATATTTCTATTACGGATATGGGGCTCAACGATTTCGTCATGGATCTGGACGCCTACATCAAGGCGAACGGCGAGCCGCGCGGCGTCACAACGGGTCTGCACGCCGTCGTCGCAGCGGACGAGAGCAAGGGAATTGAACCGGGCGTCATCTTTGTGTTGCGCAACAGAAACGACGGCGTAAATATCAACAAGCAAAACCGCCTGCATCCTTATTATCTTGTCTACTTGACGGAGAGCGGGGAAGTGAAGTATAATCATCTTGACGTAAAGAATATTCTCGACGTTCTCCGCGCCTCCTCCAAGGGCAAGACAGAGCCGCTTGCAGAGCTATGCCGCAAATTCAATAAGGAGACGAAGGACGGCGTCCGCATGGAGAAATATAACGCCCTTTTGGACGACGCCGTCGCAAGCATTATCGAGGTCAAGGACGAGAGCGACCTCAATTCCCTTTTCAAGAGCGGAAGCAAAGTCCTGTTCCAGCAGCGCATCGACGGCCTCGACGACTTTGAACTCATTGCATTTGTAGTGGTTAGGAGTTAGGGAACAGGGATTAGAGATATGGGAAAATATCAAGATCTTATCGTTTGGCAAAAAGCGATGGAAATCGTAAAGAAAACTTATGAATTGACCGAAATGCTTCCTGTTCGCGGGAACTATTCTCTTATCGATCAAATGCGCCGTGCCGCAATCTCTATCCCCTCCAACATTGCAGAAGGATATGAAAGAAACAGCACCAAAGAATATGTGCGTTTTTTATCGATTGCAAATGGTTCAAAAGCAGAACTATTGACGCAAGTAGAAATTTGTAAAATGCTCAATCTTTTGCCGCATGCATACGAAAACGAAATTATAGACGAGATCATGGACTTAATAACCGAGGTGGGCAAAATGCTTAACACCCTCATCAAAAAACTAACCCCTAACCCCTAACCCCTAACCCCTAACCCCTAACCCCTAACCCCTAACCCCTATGTACCTATTCAGCAGTAAAACTTACGTCAACCGAAAATTCAAGTTGTCCGAACTGTATAAGGTAATGGGCGTGGACAAGGACGTGAAGGCGGACGCGAAGAACATCCTTTCCGTCACGCTCACAAACGTGCTCAACGGCGAAACGCTCAACCTATCTTCGGACATGGGTGCCACAAAAGAGGTCTACGTCTTTGAAATCGTGCTATCCACGAAAGAGGTGCCGACCCTGTTTCTCGCCGCGCTCGACAAGGCGACGCAGTTCCACACCGTATTTTATTTGCGATGCGAGGAAAGCGAAATGCTCTACGGCGCGTATAAGGAATACGGCGAAAAGGGCATGAAGATTGGGCGATATTACGCGACGGGGTGGTCGGAAATACACGAAACGCCGCTCCCGCCCGTTACTTCGCTCGATGAAATGTATACATTTTTCATCGACGAGCTCATCCCCATTTCGGCGCGGAAGGGTGAGACGACGCGGGCGTTCGTCGAACGCTACGACGCTGTCGTAAAATTGAAGAAGGAAATCGAGAAACTGCAAAAATTGGTGGATAAGGAGATCCAGCCCCGCCGCCGATTTGAGTATAACGACCAATTAAAACAAAAGAAAAAGGAGTTGGAGAAAATCAGTGATTAGGGAATAGGGATTAGGGAATAGGAAGGGCGGGCGGTCACCTCGTCCCCCTAACCCCTAATCCCTAACCCCTAAATTTATCGGAGGACTACAATGGAAAAATTAAAAATGCAATCGATGGATAAGGTGCAATACAATATCGAGAAGATTCGGGAGATGTTCCCCAATGCGGTGACGGAAGTCAAGCGGGGCGAAAAAACAGAGCTTGCCGTTGATTTCGACGTACTCAAACAGGAGCTTGCGGATACCCTCATCGACGAGCGGGAGTTTCGCTATCAGTTCACTTGGCCCGATAAGCAGAAGTCGATTTTGCTTGCCAATACCCCCGTCACGGCGACGCTCCGCCCCGATAAGGAAAAGAGCGTGGATTTCGACAACACGCAGAATTTATACATCGAGGGCGACAATCTCGACGTTTTGAAGCTTCTCCGCGAGACGTATCTTGGGAAAATCAAGATGATTTATATCGACCCGCCGTATAACACGGGCAACGACTTTGTGTATGAGGACGATTTTTCGCAGTCTGTGGGTGAGTATGCCGAGCGCAACGGAGAATATGACGAAGCGGGCAACCGTCTGTTTCAGAATACCGAGAGCAACGGCAGATTCCACACCGATTGGCTGAACATGATCTATCCGCGCCTGAAAGTTGCAAAGGACCTCCTCTCCGACGACGGCGTGATTTTTATCAGTATTGATGATAATGAATTATATAATTTGAAAAAGATTTGCGATGAAGTATTTGGAATTGATAATTTTATTGCAAATATCTCATGGCGCCGGCAAGATGGACAAACCAATATCGGCATTTTTGCCCGTGTAAAAGAATACATCTTAATTTATGGGAAATCTAACACGGCTAAAATTGGTCGAATGCCATTATCTGATAAAGCTAAAAAAGATTATCAATATAAAGACGAAAAGGGCTATTACGGTCGAGGTCGTTTAAGAGAACCGGTGCGGGGACGATATATGTATGATTTAATTTCTCCTACGGGAAAAATTGTGCATGGGCCCTGGTTAATTCCCGAAAACGAATTTAGAGAGTTGGAAAAACAAAATTTGATTCATTGGCCCGAAAAAGAAGACGGATCGCCGCGTCGCAAAATATATTTGAGCGAAATGCTAAGTAAAGGGCAGATTCCGCATGATTTTTGGGGAATTGAGTTCGGCACAAATCAGCGCGCAAGTATAGAAGTGGAAGAATTGTTCGGGAAAAGGTTTTTTGATTTTCCTAAACCTGTTTCATTACTGAAAAACATAATTCTTCTTGGTGCTTCGAAAGATTCCATAATTTTGGACTTCTTTTCGGGATCGGCGACGACAGCGCACGCCGTGATGCAACTCAACGCCGAGGACGGCGGGAACAGAAAGTTCATCATGGTACAGCTTTCCGAACCTTGCGACGAAAAGAGCGAGGCGCATAAGGCGGGCTACAAGACGATCTGCGACATCGGCGAAGAACGTATCCGCCGCGCGGGGAAGAAGATCATGAAGGAGTTAGGGAATAGAGAACAGGAGTTAGGAAAGGGCGGACAACTGTCATTAGATTCCCTAACCCCTAATCCCTCACCCCTAACCACTAACTCCTTGCCCCTAACCCCTACCCTCGACATCGGTTTCCGTGTTTTGCGGCTTGATTCCTCGAATATGCGGGAGGTCTACTACCACCCCGAACAGTACACGCAGACTCTTTTGGACGACCTCACCGACAATATCAAGAAGGATAGAACGCCGCTCGATCTTCTCTTTCAAGTTATGCTCGACTTGGGCGTGAAGCCCTCGGCAAAGATCGAAGAAAAGGAGATCGCGGGAAAGCACGTTTTTGTTGTCAACGAGAACGAGTTGATCGCCTGTTTCGACAATGAGATCACAGACAAAGTCGTCAAAGCGATCGCGAAATGTAAGCCGCTCTATGCCGCTTTCCGCGATAGTTCCTATGCCTCCGACTCCGTCGCCGCCAACTTCGCGCAAATCTTTGCAACCTATTCCCCGAATACGAAAAAGAAAGTACTGTAAAGGAGTTAGGGAATAGGAGTTAGGAAACATCGAGCCATCACTTCGCCCCCCTAACCCCTAACCCCTAACCCCTAACCCCTAACCCCTAACCCCTAATCCCTAACCACCATGAAATTCCAATTCAAAATTCAACAATATCAGACAGAGGCGGTGAATGCCGTCGTGAAAGTCTTTGAGGGGCAACCCTTCAACGACCGCCTTTCCTATCTGCGCGATTTAGGAAAGCAGACTGCGCCCGTGCAGCAGACCCTCGATATGGTCGCAGACGACTATGCGAGCGGCTTCGGCAATGCGCCGATCGAGCTCTCCGATGAACGGCTCCTCGAAAATATCCGTTCAGTGCAGACGGCGAACAACATCCAGCTCTCCTCCGCGCTCTCCGACCCATTCGGAAACGGCTTCCGCTGTGCGCTCGATATCGAAATGGAGACGGGTACGGGCAAGACCTATTGCTATATCAAGACGATGTTCGAGCTGAACAAACAGTACGGTTGGAGCAAGTTCATCGTCGTTGTGCCGTCCATTGCCATCCGCGAGGGCGTGAAGAAGTCCTTCGAGGTCATGGAGGAGCACTTCTTCCGTCAATATGGCAAAAAGGCGCGGTACTTCATCTACAACAGCAAAAACCTCAACCAACTCGATGATTTTTCCGCGAACCGCGACATCTACGTCATGATCATCAACGCGCAGGCGTTCGCTTCCTCTCTGAAAGAGGGCGCGAACAACGAGGCGGCGCGGATCATTTACAGCAAACAGGATAGCTTCGGCAGCCGCCGCCCCATCGACGTGATCGCCGCGAACCGCCCGATCGTCATTTTGGACGAGCCGCAAAAACTCGGCGGCGACGCGACGCAGACTTCGATCAAACGCTTCAAGCCGCTCTTTTCCATCAACTATTCTGCGACGCACAGGGACGTGCACAACCTCGTCTATGTTTTGGACGCGCTCGACGCCTATAAGAAGAAGCTCGTCAAGAAGATCGAAGTCAAGGGCTTTGAGCTTCACAATCTGCGCGGCACGGACGGGTTTTTATACCTTTCGGAAATTCTTATCGATCCCCAAAAACCGCCGCGGGCGCGCATTACGATGGAAGTCAATCACAGTAGTGGCGTAAAGCGAGAATCGCACATAGTCGATGTTGACGATGATTTGTATGTGATGTCGGCATACGGCAAAAATTGTCCGCCCCTCGAACAGTACAGAGACGGGTTTGTGGTAAAAGATATCAATGCCGCGGACAATTCCGTTACGTTTTTGAACGGAGAAACGTTATCTGTGGGGGAAACTACGGGCGATATGACCGAACGGGACATAAGGCGCATCCAGATACGGGAAACCATACTCTCACACTTCGAAAAAGAAGAAAAGCTGTTTCAGCAGCACATAAAATGTCTGTCGTTGTTCTTTATCGACGAAGTGGCAAAATATCGGCAATATGATGAAAACGGGAACGAGCTCTTGGGCGAGTACGGTAAGATTTTTGAGGAAGAATACACAGACATTTTAAACGAATATATCCGCTTGGATGAAACTCCCTACATGAAGTATCTGAAAAATATCGCCGTCCGCGACACGCATAAGGGGTATTTCTCGATCGATAAAAAGACCAACCGTGCCGTAAACTCAGTTGAGAAAAAGGGCGGTTGCGATGATATTTCAGCATATGATCTGATTTTGAAGAATAAAGAAAGGCTTTTGTCCTTTGACGAGCCGACGCGGTTCATCTTTTCCCATTCTGCTCTCCGCGAAGGATGGGACAACCCGAATGTGTTCCAGATCTGTACCCTAAAACAGAGCAACAGCGAGGTGAATAAGCGGCAAGAGGTCGGGCGCGGGATGCGCCTCTGCGTCGATAAGAGCGGCGAGAGAATGGATGAACAGGTGTTGGGCAGAGAAGTGCAGAACGTAAACGTTTTGACCGTCGTCGCCAGCGACAGTTATAAATCTTTTGTAAGCGAATTACAGAGCGAACTGAAATCTACGCTATATAGCAGACTGACAAAAGCGACTTTTGATTATTTCGCGGGGAAGGTGATCAAAACGCCCACGGGGAGTTACACCCTTACCCAAGCGGACGCGGGAGATATTTTTAACTATCTCCGCAACAATAACTATGCGGACAGGGACGGAAACATCTTGGACGCCTATCGCAAGGCACAAGAAACGGAAACATTCGCGCCGCTTCCGGTTGAGCTTTCTCCCTATGCAGAGGGCGTTCATAAGCTCGTACAAGGTATATATGACGAAAAAGCGCTTGCCGCGATTCTCAACGATATGACTTCGGCCGCGAAGAAGACAAAAATATCAAATAATGATCTTAACGAAAATTTCTATAAAAAGGAATTTCAGGCTCTGTGGGATAAAATCAATCATATCTATACTTATACCGCAACTTTTGACAGCGGAGAACTTATCAGAAAAGCCATTGCCGAACTTGACCAAAAAATGTATGTGACTCCGCTGATGTATACATCAACAGTCGGTAAGCAGACCGATACGCTTGATTTTGGCGAGGGCCGGTCAAAGACTTCGACGGTCAACAGAGGATCAAACTCCGATATCAAGTATGATCTTATAGGCAAAATTTGCGAGGGGACGCAACTTACCAGAAGAACGGTTGCCGGGATTTTAAAGGGAATAACTCCAAAAACATTCGAAAAGTTTTACGGGAAGGAGGGAAACCCCGAGGAATTTATTTTAAAGGCCATCCGGATCATAAACGGCGCAAAGGCGGATGTTGTCGTAGAAGCGATAACCTATAATATGACTGAGCGGGAGCAAGGCGTGGAGATCTTCACGCTAAAAAGCCCCGTGGAGCTGAATAGGGTCTATGAGGCGGAGAGGTGCGTAACTCCTTACGTGATTTGTGACAGCGATATTGAAAGGACGTTTGCAAAAGAACTTGACAGTCATAGAGAGGAGGTTTGTGTTTACGCAAAACTTCCGAGCGGCGGGAATGGCTTTAAAATCCCTACCCCCGTCGGCGATTATTCCCCCGATTGGGCGATTGCGTTTAACGAAGGAAAGGTAAAATATATCTATTTTATTGCCGAAACCAAGGGGAAGTCGAATGGATCTGCCCGTTTGGATAATCTGGAAAAAGCAAAAACCGAGTGTGCGAGAAAGCTGTTTGCAAAGCTGAACGGCGGAGACGTTCATTACGACGTCGTCAGTTCCTACCAAGAGCTGATGAACGTGATGTGTCGGTAAGTTTTTGGTTTTCATTTACTTACCGTTTGGTGAGGGTAAATAAGGCGGGTTTCCCGCTTGTTGAGGGGACGAAAGTGCGCTGTGGCACTTTCCTTATCCTGCCTCCCCAAATCTTAAGAAGTGCGACACTTTTTCGTGCCGTAATCTATACGATAATTCAATGTTTTGAAATATACGTGTCAAAAGCATACTGCTCACTCCTATATAATGGAGAAGCTTTTTTTCGTAAAACCCCTTGACTCTTTCGCAAAAATATGGTAGTATCGTATTAACATTCGTTGCGGGGGTTACTATGATAAAGGACGAAGAATTGTTGGAGAAAGCGGAGCGCGGCGAGGGCTTGACCGTGGAAGAAGTCATGCGGTATCAAGAACTTGTCAAGCCCGTCCACCACGTTTACGAGAAGTACGGAACGCTTGCAAGATTGTATCTCGAAGAACAGCCCGCCAAGCTGTGGGCGATAGAGAATGTCCCCGCCTATCTGCACAAGATAGACGAGCAGGCAGAGGATGTATGACTTATATTATTTCCGACATTCACGGCGAATACGATTTATTCCTGAAGCTGCTTGATAAAATAAAGTTTTCTGCGAGCGACAAGCTCTATATTTGCGGGGATATTGTCGAGAAGGGATCCCACTCCATAAAACTTGCAAAATTGATTTCCCGCTTGCCAAACGCAAAGTGCATTGCGGGGAATCATGAATACGCATTTCTCAAATATTATTGGGGACTCATGCAGAGTTCACCGTCTGACTTTGATGAGATCTTGAGAAAATTGCAAGCCTATTTCCCTGATGACGGCTATTTGCTTGATTGGGAGCTTGTCGATTGGTTTGAAGCGTTGCCGTATTATATCGAGGAGAGGGAGTTTATCTGCGTCCATGCGGGGGTTTCGCTTGACAGAGAGAGGTTCATTTTGCCCCTTGAAAAAGCGACTCCCGAACAGCTTGTCTACGACCGAACATTCAAAGAGGCGGCTGTTTTGCCGAAGGATGGAAAGTGTGTCTTTTTCGGTCACACGCCGACTATCAATATGGGATGGGAAAGCAAAATAAAACCCTATCTGCGCGAAGGCGCAAGAGGGGACAAGGTTTCCGATTACTATAAAATTCATCTTGATCTCGGAACTTGGATCAGCGGCGTTCTCGGCTGTTTCTTAATCGAAACTTGCCAATCATTCTACGTACAAAAATAAGTATAAAATGAGGTAAAATATATGAACAATGTTCTCTATGAGAAACTTTCGAAGAGCGAACAGTACAAGCGGACGGGCGACTATATGACCGACGTGCGGAGGCTCACCGCCATGCAACAGGTCATTGACGAAGAGATCCGAAATGAACTTGTCTATGTATAAGGGAGAAAGGAAATTATGAG
>CANQHG010000031.1 GCA_947623655.1 uncultured Clostridia bacterium
AAAAACCGCAAAAACACCTTACTTATGCGCATACTCTGCATAAAAATAAATATGACACAGCGAGCGCGCTATCGCGCGCGACGTGCTATAATGTAGACAGGTAGTATGGCGAGAGGGTCAGCGCAGAGAGACATCGGGGAAACGGTGAAAAAGGCACCGCCGACTGCGTGAGACTATTCCTCCTCCTCTTTCGTCGTACTACTCAATATGACACACACGGCGCATACGCGTCCTAAACATACAAAATAAAAACAAACAAATTCGCATAAACTAAAACAAATAAACCCAAGGAGGGATAGTTATGAAAAACAGCACAATTCTTTTTCCGCGTTCTAAAATTCATTCTAATGCTTCACCTAAAATTCGTGCTCTTTGCGGTTCGTCGGCTCCCGCAAACTCGAAGTCAGTTATTGACTACCAAAATGCTCGTCTCCAACATTTGAAAGACGACAAAGACACGGCGCTCTTTATCCAAAACGGAAAAGTTTATACAGGAGACTAACGAGCATGGACGAGAATATCCCCGTAAATACCGACGAAAATACTGCTCCCGACGAGCAGTCTACAACTTCATCTCCGACAAGCGAAGAGGTACTGAAAGACGCTATCGCTAAATTATCGGAGGAAAACAAGCGGTTACTTGACGAAATGGCAAGTATACGTAAAATCTACGAAGACAGTTTCAACCGACAGCCCACGTCTGCGCCTGAGCACGACGAATTTGACGAGGTCTGTCAAAAAATTTTAAAAGGAGAAAGGTGATATGGCAAGCAGTGTATTGACGGCGTTGCAAAACATCTTCAAAATTCCCGAGTATGCCTCTCGTATTCCCGAAAAGGTGCGTACCGAGATTGCCGAGGGGAATTTTGGTGCTTCTGCATACCCCGCAAACGTTAAGAACGAACTCCTGAATATTCTCATCGACAAGATTGCTCGGCAGGATATCATGGCGTTCGAGTACCAGGGCATTGACAGTTCGCGTTTCTATCGCGGCTACATTACCCACGGCTCCATTTTGGAGGAAGATTATATTGAACCGCCTCTCGCGGACAGTGTAGAGAGTTATCCCGCTATGAGCGAGGCAGGCGAGCAGACGCCCGCGTTTGACTTCAACAAGTTTAATCCCTATGATTACAAACTTCCCCAGGTCAAGACGGCGTACTATATGCTCAAAACCTATTTGCAGTACCACGTTTCCGTGACGGAGGACACATTTGCGCGTGCTTTCATCAGCGAGGGCGGCGCGCGGTCGTTCATCAATACTGTACTCGGCTCCATGGCAGAGAGCATGAAACTCGACATTTGGCTCATTCTCCGTGAAATGCTTGCAAACGACAGTGTTTACGGTCCCAACTCCACCGTTAAAATCAATGTGGCGGGCGATGAGTTCACGCAGGCGGAGGCAGTCAATTTTGTCAAGCAAATCTCGCTCTACGCAAAGGCTCTTCGCACCAACTCTTCTGCGTACAACAAGCAAGGAGTTCTCACAAACACTCCCGCGGGCAATCTTCGCCTGTACATCGCGGCGGGTATCAAGACGCTCATCGAAGCGGCGCAGGTCAACGCTTTCAACCCGCTTCTCGATTACGGTGTAGAGGTCGTGGAAATTGAGGGCTGGGGACAGACAGGTGTAGACGCTGGCCTTGCGGCCGTTCTCATCGACGACAGAGCACCCATGTTCTACGACTGGTCTCGCGAGAAAATGGACAGTTACTGGAATGCAGTAGGTCGCGGCGGGTATTCCACCGCATGGCGTTCGCGCGGTATTCTGCTCGGTTTCGGTATGTTCCGCAACGCAGTCCGCTTCACTCTCGGCAGCGGCGAATAATCACGGTGCAGGGCGGGTGGGAGGAATAGAGGTGGACTATGAGATATGAAATAGGTAGATTTATTACTGCTCCTCGTGGGCTTATGCCTACGCCCAGTATTCGCTTTATGACATGGGCCGCCTTGCGCGTTTTTCTTAGGGATAGTACGTATCGCTCTATTGAGGTAAACATTGAGACTAACACAGACTACTGTCTATCGCCGAGCATGGAATACTTCGAAATTGCTGCGAAAACAAATGTGCGTATTATTGACGAGATAGGTGGTTATGCGATATTAAAGCGTTATGCAGACGATATATATCCTAATTTTGATGATGATGTGACTGGCACAGAGGCCCACAAAGTTTGTTTTCTTGTATTTGTTAATAACATTGAGTTCAGTCAAATAACAAACACAATACGATATTATTACACAGTAGACTGGTGGGACACATTACTTATGTGGGGTGTCAATCCACGTATATACGGGATATGCGAACGGGCGCACGTCGACGATATTACAGATGACGGCCGTGTTCTCACCGATTATTTTACAGACGAGATTGAGTTTCCCATTCCTAAAAAGGAAATAGTTAGTGCTACAACTCCCGCGCAAATTCCAGAGGTTGTTTTGTCTACTACTGAAGCGAATAAATACTATAATACATATCCAGTGTATTATTTGTATATTACGCTCGGTAATACTTCTTCGTTAAAAGGCGGCGCGACAGAGGCCGAGGGTATTGACGAATGGAATGGCTTGCAAATCGGTGTGGGAACGCCGTCAACTACTGTCTGTACTTTATATAGCGCGAGGACTGGCAAAATATTATCGCCAAAACTCACTTCATTTCCAGGCGGCTATGCACTTCGCAATTTAACGAACGAGCATATAATATCTATGTATTTATCAATTACGCCGCCGTTCAATACGGCGACAATCACGGCCACCGAAGCGGGTAATTTTTATATAAACGGTTTGCCAAACGATAGAAGTTGGCTATTGACGACGGACGGAAGTGATGATTTTTCCGATGAAAAAACTATCGTAGTATATCCAGCGTATAGTGGCTACCTCGCTAAATGGCAGGGTTCTACCATAGATGGCACGCGTGTAATCAAGGAACGGCTCGACGAAATAGTTAAGACTAATCTAAATTACCCTCTTAATGACGGTTATATTCAGCATTATTATGGTGGGTATAGCCCGGACGAACCTACGGGGGCATATGATGATTATCTCAATAATTTTATCGTAAAATCGCATATGTATCCCTACGCCTATTATTCGTTTATACGTGGCTCTACCAAAGTGGACTTAGTTAGCGAATGGCTTGTGGACCAATCATGGTTTCAAATAAATATACTTCATGATAAACCCACCGACACTTATGTTTTGTTGCTACCTATGAAAAATGCGTATGGCGTAGAGACAGTGTATTCGTTTGACTATCCCACTTTATTTGAGGCACCTTATAAGCAGTCGTGGCTTGACAGAACTACGTCTCTCGAAGCGGGTGCGTTTCAAATAGCGGGGTCTGCCGTCGGTGTTATATCGTCGGCTGGTGCAGCAATGGTAGGTGGTATTATGGGTAATCCCTTTGCCCTGGGTGGAGGCGCTGCGGGTGCTGCTGGTAGTGCTATATCTCTCTTGAAAAGTAGTATTGCATGGGGCCGCGAACTTAGGTTGACGGACGAGGGTTACTTCGTTAGAGGCTCTCTTCCCACCCAGGCGGTGGCCTCTATTGACGGCAGTGCGGGTTTTTACATGAAATATACCATGTATACGCGCGAGTTTGCGAAACAACTCAATACAAATCTTCACTATTTTGGCTATCACACGTTAGTAGACGCAGGCGATATAGTAAACGGCATACCTAATCATCGCAGAAAGGTTTTCAACTTTGTTAAGACTGTATCTTGCAACGTACTGGGCGGCGACCTGCCCCTCGACGTTAAAAGCGATATAAAGGATATGTTTGATAGGGGCGTATGGCTATTTTCAGTCGGAAATATAGATTTTAGTCAACCCAACCCGCCTGATTATTCAGTTCGATAGGAGGTTACTATGCAAAACATAATCAACGATACATTCGGCTACTGGCTCAATCGTTTTGGCTATAACGAATTATGGCAAACGATGACAGGCAATAAACGAGCGTACCTACTTTATATGCAACGTTTTCTCAATATTTTCCTCAATCGTTTCGAACTCAAAAATCTCCCCGAGGAGACGGCGCGCATAACGTGCTATAATAACAATCAAGAGCGTTTTCAGTTCTTCGCACCCGCCGTTTCCATTTTCAAAGACGAGGCCCTCGGCGTGCAGGTTCTGCCTGTGATGTCATGGGAAAGCGAGCGCGATATCGCAGGTTTCCCCGTCGAATGGACGGTGACAGCAGGAAACGGTTACAAAAAGCGTCTCAATCGTGATAATGCCGTTCTCATGTATAATGACATGGCGTTCTCCGTTCCGTTTATTCACCTACTGTACGAGATAAGTTTCATGGTTGATATTGATAATACGCACCGCCAAAATCTTTTCGCGCTCCGTCAACCTCTTCTTATGGAAGTCACCGAGGACGAAAAGAAAAGCGCGGCGAAGTTCGTATCTAACTTGAAAGAATTTTCCGATGTCATAAAGGTCCGTATTCGTGAGAGCGACAAAGGCTTAAAGGACAGAGCGGCCCCGTATAATATGCAAGTATTTAACAGCGGCGTGCAGATGTTAGGAGATGAACTCAATAAAGACTTCGTCAACTTTGAGAACCGCGCTCTCACATATCTCGGCATAAACAATGTTACATTCGAGAAAAAGGAGCGTATGCTCACTGGCGAACTCTCGCAGAACGACCAACTTGTGCAATCTAACTTTACAAACGCACTAACGTGTCGCCGCAACGCGTGGGATATGGCAAACAAGATGTTTGGCACAAACGTGAAGGTAGAACCTATGGAATATCTTGCACCCACTACCATGCAGGTGAATACGCAGTCGCAGGGATATCAAGGAGGTGGTCAAAATGAGGGAGTTTCCTCAGACGGTTCTGTATCGCAGTAGAATAACGCTCTCCGTCGTAGAGTTTCAAATCAATACGGAATATAACAAGTCAAAACCGCAACGGCCTATAATCGGGGAATTCTCATCGAATGAATTTAACTTTGAAACTATTGATGATAAATATCTTCCTCTCTATCAACTCATCTCTCGTTATTATCGAAACGCGGAAATAGGATATGATACGGTAGATGAGTTCCTACTTCGTTTTAACGATAAGTGGCATAATACTTTGTATAAATATCAATCTCTACTCGACGACACAGGGAACCTACAAATCGGTAGTTCCCATGGCGCCGAGAGCAAGACAACGGATAAGAATACTATTCTTCACGGCTACACAGATACTTATAAGCGCAACGGCAAAAATACGACTGGCACTAACGGGGAAAGCAAGTCGCAGAATAGCGTTACGCAACTTGAAAAAGGTGTGAGCAATGCCACGACCGAAACTGAATACGGCGAGGGTGCTACAACCGAGCGGAAAATGAATGGTGAGACGGACACACGAGAGACAGATAACACGCGGAAAATGAACGACCTCGAAGCGGCGGATATCCGTCAATATCTTGAAAAGACTTTTGGGCAGATATTCATCGACGAGTTTCACGACCTATTCATGGAGGTGTTAGATTGATTACATTGATTTACAGCCTATGCGCAAAGGTTGAAGAGTTAAGCGTTTACATAGGAAGTTTTATCACTATTGCTATTGATATTTTAGCCTCAATCATACTTCTCGTTAAAGCAATAAAAGCGAAAAATGTCTCTTTCAAAGACGCTATGGCAGGTATTATCAAAATATTCAGTCGTAAGAATAAAGACGAAGCCGATGACACCGCCGACGATATAGTCGAGGAAGTCAAAGGTGGCGAAAAGAAAGACGACGAAAAGGAGGACGATGATGTTCAATCAAACAATTCGTGAGATATTCATCGCATATGCAAGCGCAAATAATCTCCCCTATCCTATGACGATTGAGGAGGACTTTAACGCCGTTGCATTGTGGGTGAAAAAGAACGTTGAAAATACATACCCGAAAATTCAGGGCGGAAAGTGGTATGTGTGGAATGTGGAGCAAGGCAAATACGTTGATAGCGGCGTAAAGGCCACGCCTGTCTCGATTAAAGACGTTGAGGTTGCGCCCGATAGCGTGGACCTCTCGGGGAATAACGTTTATAAACTCACTGTCACTCTCACGGACGGA
Organism: uncultured Clostridia bacterium; assembly: GCA_947623655.1. Classification (GTDB taxonomy): domain Bacteria; phylum Bacillota; class Clostridia; order Christensenellales; family Borkfalkiaceae; genus Gallimonas. The sequence continues at coordinate 6,074 of CANQHG010000031.1, forward strand.
AGCGAGGTAGACGTAGGTACGTTTACTGCGCCAAAGGGTCCCGAGGGTCCTACTGGCCCTACTGGCCCCAAGGGTGAGACTGGCGAGCAAGGGCCGAGGGGCGATGTTGGCCCCACTGGCTTGCAAGGCCCCGTCGGCCCCGTCGGTCCTGCTGGCCCTGCTGGCCCCACTGGCTCACAGGGTGTACAAGGCGTGGGCATAAAAGGTGTGACACTGTCAAGCGAGGGACCCGACGAGCAAGGCGGAAACGTCTATCAAATCGAAGTCGAATTGACTGACAATAGCACCAAAACAGTAGGCAAATTCACCGCTCCCAAGGGCGCGCAGGGCAGTGAGGGTCCCGAGGGTCCGAGAGGCCCCCAAGGTATTCAAGGCGTGCAGGGCGATGAGGGGCCGCAAGGTCCGCGCGGATTGCAGGGTCCTGCTGGCCCCCAAGGCTTGCAAGGCGAAAGAGGTCCCGAGGGTCCGAGGGGCTTGACGGGCGAACAAGGCCCTGCTGGTCCTGCTGGCCCTACTGGCGCACAAGGTCCTATTGGCCCCGCTGGTCCTGCTGGCCCCAAGGGAGAGCAAGGCAATACAGGCCCTGCTGGCGAGCAAGGAATTGAGGGTCCGCAAGGCGCGAGAGGTCCTGCTGGTCCTGCTGGCCCTACTGGCCCCGCTGGTCCTACGGGCTTGCAAGGTCCGCAAGGTGAACGCGGTCCCGAGGGTCCTGCTGGTCCTGCTGGTCCTGCTGGCCCCCAAGGCCCCAAGGGCGATAGTGGCAATAACTTTGCCATTACAGGACAGGTAGATAGCGCAGATGAATTGCCCGCTGTCACAGCGGCGAATTTGGGCGACGCATACTTCGTCGGCGCGGCTGAACCCCGTGAAGTCTATGCTTGCGTTCTCGTAGGCGGCGTTGCTTCGTGGGAAAATCAGGGCACATTGCAAGGCCCCAAGGGTGATACTGGCGAGCAAGGGCCGAGGGGCGAGATTGGCCCCACTGGCTTGCAAGGCCCCGTCGGCCCCGTCGGTCCTGCTGGCCCCGCTGGCCCGCAAGGCGATGAGGGTCCCGAGGGTAAACAAGGCAAGCAAGGCCCTGTTGGTCCCCAAGGCCCCAAGGGCGATACTGGCCCCAAGGGCGATACTGGTGACCCTGGTCCCGAGGGTCCCGAGGGTCCTACTGGCCCCACTGGTCCTGCTGGCCCTACTGGCCCCAAGGGCGACACGGGTGAAACGGGTCCTACTGGCCCCAAGGGCGATACTGGCGACCCTGGTCCCGAGGGTCCGCAAGGCGAACGCGGCCCTGCTGGTCCTACTGGTCCTGCTGGTCCGAAAGGCGATGAGGGTCCCGAGGGCAAACAAGGTCCTGCTGGCCCCACTGGCCCGAATGGTAGACCGATGTATAGTGCACTCGACGCAACCAGTCAGATAACTGACACTGGCGTTGACACATATCTCGTTCCGCTTTCTCTCGTCAAGCCTACAAGTCCTGCCATAGCCGTTGGTGACGCTATCATTTTCTCAGTAAAGGGGAACGTATATACAGGCAACGTAGCGCAAGTGCAGAGCGCGGCCGTTTCAGTTACTGCTACAAATGGTCTTGTGGGGCCGCAAGGTCCTACGGGCAAGAATGGACAGAACGGCGCGACTGGCCCCAAGGGCGATACTGGTCCTGCTGGCCCCACTGGCCCCAAGGGCGGTACTGGTCCTGCTGGCCCCACTGGCCCCAAGGGCGATACTGGTCCTGCTGGCCCTGCTGGTGCACAAGGCCCCGCTGGTGCGCAAGGTCCTGCTGGCCCGAGTGTTATATACGAGCACTTGATAGAACTTACTCTTTCGGGATATACTGGCTATAATATCTATATTTTGTTTTATAACTTTAACTCTACCAAAATTACCCAGGCTAACATTCGTACATCTTTGAGCGAAACTCAACGTCCAGCGAGTGGGCACGTGGTATATTATGGGACGACGGTCACCTTCAAAGGTACTGTCGCATCTATTAAACCGTTTGTTTCAGAAGGTACCCAAAAAATAACAATTTATTATACCAACACCAGTGGAGATTACAGTAATATAACTTTGCCACTAAACGACGCAACCATAAACGACACCGTTAGACAATTATTAGCGTAACATTATTTCTATAAAATAATAGGCCCCATTACGGGGCCTTATTTTTATGTAATATGAGATAATATGTATATCGTTTTGTACCATTCTTATTCTTTCCTGGTACTATTCGGATATTCGGCTCGTCTCTCCTTAATATGTCGCGAATTTTTTCCATATCGTTCGTGTGGTATTTTCTGCGCAGCGAAACTCCGCTTACTTTCGACTGAACGAAATCATCGCATATGCCCTTGCCGTTCAGAGGGCAATCCAGTAAATACGCGCAGTAAAAACAGTTGTGATACATCATATCAATTTAATCATTAGGTAGAATAACTCCGCCACGCTTTCATCAGAGAAACGCACTCTACCCTGCGAATAATATATCCTCATGTTTGTTATGAACGGCACGTTATATTCAACAAATTCCGTGTTAATTGTCATATCGGCGCGTGTGACTGAATATATAGGATAGTAGTTATTAAACTTATACTTATTAGATATATACATGATAGTAGTATTATCATCTATCCATACAGTCAAGTTCTGCGCCATGATACGAATATTGCATACCTGCTTTGCATGATTAGGTTTTTCCGCGATGAACTCGGTATTTATAGCGGTGGCCGCCGTATCACCAAGCGCGTAGCGGTCGTAGTTTGTGCCCTTAAACAGTTTTCCGATTGAGGTCTGCGCACGCTTCTCGCGAACGGAATTCGGGGCAACGTCGTGCTCATACCATATGCCGTTTGTTTTGTTACGATATTTATCAACGTTGAATGGAATGTGAAAATACTCGTGGTAGGGATTAGTGAACGTATCGCTATTTGCAAGCATAATCAGCCAAAATGTGCGTTGACGGAATAGCGTTTCGAGCAGGCGGGCGAGTAGGTCGGGCTCTGTACAGTTATCCGCTCCCTTTTTATAATCGACGCGTTTCAGTTCGATGTATTCATCAAAGATGAGCACGTCGCAATCTTCCACGGAGATACCCTTTACAGTATTCAAGTCATAATATCTCCCGACGATGTGCTCCACCGTATTCTTTCCGTCAACGCTTTCGATTAGTTTTATCTCGCCGTTATGACAGCGCTCCGTCATGCCAACATACAATTCGCCATATACGTTTGCGCGGAAGTTATAGAGGCCCTCTCGTATCGCAAGTTGTAATTGCTTCTCTTGGCGGCGTAGATAGATATACTTATGACGATGATTAGGTCCCTCCTCGCGCTCATATTTTAGTGCGCGTTGTGTTACGTTGTTTATCCAGTATGTAGTCTTACCGCGTGAACGTGCGCCCATGCAGAGATAGCAGACGTATGTGGAATTGCCCACCTGCCATTTACTTCCTTGATAGTGCAAATCACTCATCGTAGGCCTCCCCATATCGATGACACAGGGAACGGCCGCTCAAAACTATGGGGAACGTTCTGCTATCGCCGTATTTGCTCAACCCGATTAAGCAATGAACGAGGATATCGTTACTGCCACTGTCATATTCAAAGTGCTTTGATATAAGCGAGCACTTTCCGTCCTCCACGTATCTATTGAGACAACGGGTTATGATATTTTTATTCTTTCTACTGTTTTTCATATGCGGCCCTCTATCCATTCGTTATACAGATAATCGTAATGGAATTTTATTTTATAGATAATCGTGTCCTTTTCATAGATAATATATACCATTTTATTATAATACTTAAAATAACTATCTAAATAGTGAACGCCTACCGATTTACATACTGCCTTCGCCATTTCCTCAATCGTCGGTGAGTTTGTAGGTTGTGTTAACAAGATGTTTTCCTCCTTTTATAGTTTTCATCGATAATTTACCTTCAAAAACATTACCATAGTGAAAATTATCCCAGTTCATATGCGTCTTGACAGCGTCATTCGCTCCGCAACAAGCGATATTCCATTCGTTTTCTGCGCCCTCGTCTGTGCTGCGCCCATAGTAGATATAACGTTTCGCCCCAAGGAAACGGGCCTTTTCGATATAGTGCTCAACTTTGAAGTGGCCATATAAAGTATCATGAATAGGGATATTATCGGGGATATGCTGGCCAAGTAGATAGAGACTATCCGTGTCACAGTATACAAACCTATCAATATTCGCCTTTATCGCTTTGATAATAGCATATCGGCTCCATGCGGTGGTAAAGATAGCGGCGGGGAGATACATAGGCTGCGCCTCACTCCCTGTGATTATCTTATAACCGAGAACGCCGTCCTCTTTCAGATACGGAACTTGCGAATTACGAATAGGGTTACACGCTTCCGCTCCGTATAACGCATTCTGCATTGTCTTGGCAATAGCGCGCTGCGTACCTTTTGAGTTCTCCTTTATCCTACGCCATTTAAGAAAGTAATCGTAGTAAAGGGAACCCTGTCCGCTGGCAGTTATTATCTCCTCCTTTGACATCGAGGCCGCTGTCTCCTCGTCGATGTATAAACCGTGCTTCGAACGAAACGCCGCAAAGCGCACATATTCGAGGTCGTAAACGTCATAATTATCAAAAAATAATTCGAGGTCGGGAGAGGCGAGTGTGAGCGTATATATCTTACCCTCGGAGGATGAGATATATGAGTTAGTGCCCGCGAATAATAATTTACGCATAATCATCGGAATAGAGTTGGGTTTTAATTCAAAACCGCAGCGAATTGTCTGAATAAAAACATCATAACCGAGGTCGTGGAGATGTTTGCAGTCAAAATAATTTCCGTCTCCATATTCGGGATACCCGTAAGGCATTGGCATGAATAGCATTTGAGAGGGATACATGGAATTATAATCGAGAGAGATTAGTTTGGTGAGGTCTTTATTCCGATATTTAGGATTACAATATGTAAACCCTCCATTATACGCCTTGCGCAGTGCTTTATCCTCCTCCACGGATAATTCGGGGAAGTATAGCGAATAGTCGCCCTTTGTAAACGTTGCTTTGAACTCCGCTTTTGCATTGCCCGCTTGTGTGAAACGTGTCATGCCGTTTTGTAGATTGAGTACAATAGCGCGTGCCATTACTTCCGTATCATTATGTATATATGAGAGGTCCTCGTCAGAGATAGGCTCATCGATGAAGCGATAACGAGCGTAGTCGCATTCGCCCTTTTTAATAGGGAGATTATAGAGTTCTGCTATTGCACGGACAGACTTGTTTATGTATTTCAGACTGTCCATGATGAATATGTGATTGCCTTTGAAGCATATTTCGTAGCAGTAATGCTGACCCATATCCGATATGCAAGTAGTGAATTGAAACTGGCGCGGGCGGCCCTCGTTGATACATTCGAAGCCTTGCTCCAATAGCCATGCAAGTATATAGGTGCCGTCAAAGGCCAGGTTGTGAAAGCATACAAGAGAGTTATTTTCAAGTTTTGAGAGGCGAAGCATGAATGACAGCATATTCGTGCCCGTCTTATGCGAGTAATCGGAGAGGGAGCAGATGTCCCATGCCCATATGCGTGCTATCTCATCTTCATCGGGTGTGTCTATATTGTAATGAGATTTTTGATATTGCTTATCGAACCATTCGGGTGTAGAGGTTTCAAAGTCCGCTGTATAAATGCGCGGATATTTTTTGAAGTTAAAATGCATTTCTTCGAATATCCAGTAATTCATGATAACATTCCTATAATAGCGCCCAAAGTTTGGACAGTTCGAATAGTATTCATTCCCGAACGTTTCTTTAAGTCATCTTTATAATTAAGCACACTTTCAGCAGATTTTCTAACTTCCTCAATTTGTTGCTTATTAAGCGACAAAATTTTATCGGGGGTTACTTTGTAATCAAAACCGTAACGTTCAAATAAAGCGTTTAGGGTATCGGAGAGTTGAGAAGCACCACTATATGCCTCGCTGATATAGCCCGTCTCTTCATACGTACCTATGTCAGTAATTATCTCTCCAAAGTATTTTCGGGAGGCAGAACCTATATCAATACGCATATGCGGCTCTGCATTTTGTTTTAGATATGCGAGATATGATGAGTAGGAAGCAGATTTATAACCTACATTATACTTTTCAGACTGACGTTGAAACTCTACTTCATACGGTTGAAACATATAACGAAACTTGCGAAGTTGTCTTATTCTATAATCTGATACGCCGAATGCGCGTAATTCATGTAATGCTTGACGCTCGTAATTCGAGAGGCGCGGGGGGGAAACTTTTTCAATGGTCGTATTTTTTAACCTACCCCCTTTATTTTTTGCCATGCTATTTTTCTCCTTTTTCTGTTTTGTTTTCTCTTAGTTTTGAAAACCCCGTGACAGGGGTACTATACTCAATATGTTGAATGTAGATAAAGTGAACTATTTTCAATATATTGAATGTTAGAATTTATCAAAAATTTTGAGAAAATGAAAGAAAATAACAGAAAAATTGTTAATAATTATAAAAAATATGCCCCTATTATGTTAATAGGAGCATAAAATGAAAATAAATGCGGGGTAGAGTTGTTAATTTGTTACAGTTTACGCCTCATCGAAAATCTCGGACAAGTGCTTTACGCGCGTGGAGCCGTCCTCAAAGGGCAAAATCTCATCGATTTTAGATACCCAGATACAAGGATAGCCCTTTTTGTCTTTTCCGTCATTGATATTTTCGGAGGCAACTTTCAAATAGCACGATTTTTCGGGCGCTTTAACTTCTTTACGGAATTTCAAGCGGCGGAGCGTACCATCTTTCAAAGTGGTTTCGTAGTAAAAGAATTCACGCCCGTCACTTGTGTTTGCCTTGCGGGCAACGCATTTTACAAGAAGGTTCATGCTTTATCCCCCTTGCCCGTGGGCGCGTACTTCACGCCGTTTACAAACGCTTTCAAACGCCCGTAAACGGTTTTTGTCTCCCGCTTGATACCAGCAACAGAGCAATTCTCATATGCGGTAATAAAGGCGTTTGCGGCCTCATAGACGGGGGCAGCGGCGAGTTTTTGGTCTTGTACTTGCTTTTCCAGTTTCGCCTTGTATGCGGCGATTTTTTCGTCAATAGTCATCATGATATTTTTCTCCTTTTGATATAATTTTGAGCTATACCCCGCATTTACTTTTCAAACAACATAAAGTGCACATTGACAAGCAATCTCCTTTACTTATCGAATTTACCGCGCGCCTCTTTGAGGCGTTCCCCCGAATAGAATAAATTTAGGAATTTCCATACGTGTTGCCATGTTGTTCGAGAAGGCGGATAGTTAATCACTTGCGGGATACCCACTAATAAAATACCCTCTACGCCATCTCTAACCCCATAGACGCATTTACACTTGCATATTTTAGTCGAATAAGAAATTAGAGTTATAGTAAACTCTTTACGCCCTTGACCCTTTTCAAAGCGCATACGCGCATTACAGTAGTATAAGTTGACTATATAACTCATACTATAACGCGTAGCCATTTCGGCCGCAAGATTGCATTTTAACATAATAGAATTACTTGTCATTGTGTATTTACTTGTCAATGTGCACAAACGCCAGCAACAGCGGCGCGGTATGGGGCGGGT
>CANQHG010000032.1 GCA_947623655.1 uncultured Clostridia bacterium
ACGGCACCTGCGAATACGAGATCGGCTTCAACAACTTCGTCATGAAGTGGGACGCCAACAACGAAAAGCTCGACGGCGTAAAGGAACAGCAGGCAGATCCCAACTCCATCTATGCAGTCTACAAGCAGATGATCGAGCTCCGTCATCAATACAAGACCCTCGCGCGCGGCACCGTGAAGAACATGTCTACGCAGTACAACCAGGGCACCGGTTGCGGCGTCATCTGCTACGACATTTCGGATTCCGAGCACACTTTCCGCATCTATGTGAACGCCGCACCCGTTGCGCAGAACATCGATACCAGTAAGCACAATCTTCCCGCGGGCGCACAGCTCATCTGGTCCACGCAGAAGACAGAAGGAGCCTACGCGGGAATCGGGTCGGACGGCAAGACGATCGGCGGGTTCACGTTTGCGCTCTATATGGTGAAATAAGGAGGAAATTATGAAGAAATCATTAAAAATTCTCTCTATGGCGCTCTCCGCAACCCTTGTCGTCGGCATGACGGCGGGGATTGCGTTCACGGCTTCCGCTGCGGGCGGCGGAAATGAGACGGCTCTTCAGGAAGCCGTAGCGCCCATCGCCGAAACCAAGGCCGCGGCGCAAGTTTATCTCGTCCCCGGAGAGGGGAATTCCCTTGAGGGTACGCCTCTCACGGCAGAGGAGACGGCAAAGCTCCACATGGAAGGCGAAGTCTTCAAAGCGGGCGCCGCAGGAAGTCAGCTTCCCACGCCCACGACGACAAAGAAAGACAAGAGCAACACACCTTTCACGTTCAATGGTTGGTGGACGGTCGTCGACGCGACAGTTACATACTATACTACCGTCCCCGAAGTGGAGGAAACGACTTACCTCTATGCCGATTTCCGCGCCGCGCTCTCGCAGCATCAGGAACCTGTTGCCCCGAGCGCAAGCAGCGGACAGGTGAGCTATAGTAACTACATGAAGATCACCCGCGCCGAGACGGATACCGTGGAGTACATTCCTCTCTACGTCTCCGGTTCCGACGTTCCCAACGCGGTAACGGCGGGCTACGGCAAACCCGTGCAGTGGTACAATGAGTGGTTCACTCTCGCTCCCGGGGACCTGATCAGCTTCTACGTCTCGGGCGTGTATGGCGGACAGCCCATCGCCGCGCCCCGCGTTGCGGGCGGCATGAACCAGTGCCAGATGACGCTGGAATCGAGCGGCAAATACGGCAAAACGGCGATGTATCTTCAGCCCGTCAACGGTGACTACGGCTCGACGACTTTCTTCGACGCCTATGCGAAGAACGAGGCTCCCGTCATGTCCTATACGGGCGAATATGCAAAGCGTGAACACGCATTCCGTTGTTACATCAAATTCTACAACGAGGGCGGCACGATGACCCTCTATATGGAAAATATGGACGCCAAACTCGGCATTGGAGAAATGATATGAGAAATTTCAGAAAAGGATTATTGGCAGTCCTCACGGCGGGACTTCTTGCCACGGCCGCGTTCGGCATTGCCGCGTGTGACGATGGCACAAACACGTCTGAAACGCCCGATACCCCCGAGACGCCCGTGGAGACGACCGTCTACACCGTTACGTTCGATACGAACGGCGGCACTCTTCTTCCCGAGCAGGGCGCAAACCCCGGCGACAAGGCCGTAAAACCGGGCGACCCCAAAAAGGCGGGCTACACTTTCGGCGGATGGTATAAAGACGCCGCGTGCACGACGGAATATAACTTTGAAACCGCCGTCAACGCCAACACGACGATCTACGCCAAGTGGAATGCGGCGCCCACCACGGACGCGGGGTACTTCCGCCTCACGCAGGACGGCGAGGGCTGGGCGGTCGCGGCGAAACCAGGCATGAACATGCCCGTCGACGTCGTGATTCCCTCCAAGATCGATGATAAAACGATCACTTCCGTTGCAATCAGCGGCTTCGAGGACGTGGGGAACGTGCAGAGCGTCACCCTGCCCGATACCGTGACGTCGATCGGTCAGCGCGCCTTCCGCAACTGCTCCGACCTCGAGGTCGTCCTCGGCGGCGCGAATGTCGAAATGATCTATTCGGACGCTTTCGACAACACCGTCTGGGACAACAATCTCCCCGCGGGCGAAGTGTATCTCGGCAAAACGCTGTATAAGTACGCGAGCTCCATCTTCGTGGAGACGGCGATCGAAGTGAGAGAGGGGACCGTCGGCATCGCATCGGGCGCTTTCCTCGATCAGCCCAATCTCGTCGGCGTAACTTTCCCCGAGAGCCTCAAATACATCGGCTCCTATGCGTTCGGCGCGTCCGAAGAGGGGACGGCCAACGGCGTTACGGAACTTATTCTTCCCGACAGCGTCGTGGAAGTCGGCTCCGCAGCGTTCTGCTATGCCCCGATCGAGACCCTCGTCATCGGCACAGGCGTAGAGTACATCGGCGCGAAGGCCTTCGCAAATTCCAACGTTACATATCTCGAATATAACGCTCCCAAGGGCGTCATCGCCGACGCCACTTTCACGGGCCTTACCGCTCCCGCGACGGTGAAAGTCGCCGACACGGTCAAGGAGTTCCCCGCAAACCTCTTTAAGGGTTGGGAGGGCCTCGTCTCCGTCGACCTCGGCACAGGGATCACGGTCCTTCCCGCAAACGCCTTTGACGGGCTTGCAAATCTCGCGGAAGTCAAATACGGCGCCATCACGCGCATCGGCAACAATGCTTTCCGCGGCATCGCCGTTCCCGAACTCACCGTTCCCGCCAGCGTCACCCGCATCGGCGCGAGCGCATTCGCAAACAACACTGCCCTTCAAAAGGTGACATATAACGCCGTCGACGCCACCGCGCCCGACAGCTATTTCGCCGCCTTCAAAGGCTGCGGCAACCTCAAGGAAGTCGTCATCGGCGACAACGTCAAGAACATTCCCAACCGTCTCTTCTACTGCCAGGATTCCGTCACCAAGCTGACCCTCGGCAGCAAGCTCGAAAAGATCGGCTACCAGTCTTTCTACGGCACGGGCCTTGAAGGAAAGCTCGTCCTTCCTTCTTCCCTCGTAGAGCTCGGCGACAGCGCCTTTGCCTCTGCGGACGACAGCGCGGCCGAAGTTTTCGGCTCCATGAACGAGATGCGTATCACCAAGGTGACCGTCCCCGAAACGCTTCAACGTCTCGGCTCCAACGCCTTCGGGAACAATACCTACCTCACGACCCTCGATTGGAATGCTCTGCACGTTGAGAACTTCGCGTATTCGGAAAGAGTCAACTCCGCAGGTACTTTCTATTCCGCATTCAACGGCTGCAAGTCGCTGAAGAACGTCACGCTCAGCACAAAGTTGTATCACGAAGTCACCGAGCTTCCCGCGCAGTTCCTGCAGGGATGCACGGCAGTCGAAGCGATCGACCTCAACAGGGTGACGAGCATCGGCGCGAATGCCTTTGACGGCTGCACAAAGCTTACGGACGTCGGCACAAACAACTTCAGCCAACTCACCGCTCTCGGTGCAGACGGCTTAAAGGGCACCGCATGGTACAACGAACTCATCAAGACAGAGGGCGATATCTATATCGGTAAGATCCTGGTCGGTTACAGCGGAACCATGCCCGATGACTACACGCTCGCCATCAAGTACGGCACGACGACGATTGCCGACAGAGCCTTCTACAACAAGTCCAAGCTTACGGCGATCACGTTCCAGACGAGCGTCACCACGATCGGTGAGAGCGCCTTCTATAACACGGGTCTCACGACGCTCAACCTTGCAAGTTCCTATGTCACCACGATCGGCGAATCTGCTTTCGCTTACTGTTCCAAACTTGTTGAGATCAAGTGGGGGACGCGGCTCGAAACGATCGGCGCGAGCGCATTCCAGAAGTGCCCGCTCACAAATATGCTTCAGGATTTCAAGATTCCGAAGTCCGTCAAGAGCATTGGCCACGACGCTTTCCGCGACGCCAAGATCACGGGTAAGCTCTCCGTGGAGGCGGGCAGTACGCTTGAAACAATGCCGAACCGTGGCTTCTATAGCGCAACGCCCACCGAGATCGACCTTCCCGAAAGCGTAACGACGCTCGATAGCCTGTGGTGCGGCAGCAACAGCAACAGCTGGAAAGGCTCGGGCGATGCGGGAGCAGACAACTTTGCTGCAACGAACGGCCTGTACAATGTGCAGACGATCAGCATTCCCGGCGTCACTACCCTCGGCGGCTTTGCGCTCGCATGCCTTCCCGAAACGACGCAGTCGCAGGTCGATCTCTCCAAGATCACGACCTTTGGCACGAGCTCGCTCTACAACTGGCGCGCAGAGACGGTCACCTTTGCCGAAGGCACCACGTTCACGGGTGGCGAAGTGTTCAGCAAAGACCACAACAACAAGAGCTACAAGCTCGGAAACAGATTTGTTAAGCACATCGTGTTTGAGGGTCCCATCGAGGAGATCCCCGAGCTCACGTTCTTCCGTATGACCGCCCTCGAGGACGTCACCTTTAAGGATGCCGCCACGCTCAAGACCGTCGGCAACAACGCCTTCCAAGATGCGGGCTCCAAGGAAAACGGCCTCAAGATCGATATCTCGCACGTCACCTACTTCGGCGAGTATGCCTTCAACGGCAGCTATATCCTTCCTCCCGAAGGCGGCAACCTTGTATTCGACGACAACCTCTCCTATATCGGACCCTATGCCTTCGATACCTGCCTCAAACTTTCGGGCGAACTTGTCCTCGGGCAGAAACTTCAAAGCCTGCCCCGCAACTCCTTCTGCAACCCTTGCTTTGAAAAAGTGACGATCAAGGGCAACATCAAGTCGATTGGTCAGGTCTCCTTTGCGACCAACGCCGAGATCAACCGCAAGACCAATTTGAAGGAAGTTGTCATTGAGGACGGCGTCGAGATCTTCGACGGTCACGTGTTCTCCACCGTCGCCGGCTCCGAGATCACCCTCCCCGCAAGCATGACGGCGCTCGACGACCTCACCACCTTCGCGGTCGTCCACCTCAACGGCTATCTGGAACCCTCCGACCTCTCGGAGAACACTTTCTCCAAGTCCGCCGCGCTCCACATCGACAACGCCAACACGCTCAAGAAGTACGAGGACGGCGCGATCTGGGAGGCCTACAGGAACCAGTTCGTCGGTCCCGACGGCGTCAAGGGCGGTTGGTATCTCAACGCTGAGGGCAAGCTCCTTCAGTATAAGGGTAGCAAGACGGAGATCGTCATCCCCAAGGAAGTGACAGCTTTCTCCATCGGCCAGATCCTCACCACGCAGGCGGAATATCAGGCCGACAAGACTTTCACCCTCGAGCAGGGCAACACCAACTACAAGCTCGACGCGGCGAAGAAGATGCTGACCTCTGCCGACGGTAAGACCCTCTACTATTACTACGGCAACGATGCGGCGTTCACGAGCGATACGATCGAGACCGTTATGGCATACGCCTTTGCGTACAGCACAACGCTCGAAACGCTCGCTCTTCCGAAAGCGACGAGCCTCGGCGCGAACATGCTGCTCGGGACTTCTGTTACGGGTATCACGGTCGACAGTGTTTCCGAAGTCGGCGCGTCCGCATTCAAGGGCCTCACGACGCTTGCAAGCTTCAGCGCGGCGAATGCGACCAAAGTGGGCGAAAGCGCCTTCGACGGCTGCACCGCCCTTGCGACCGTCACCCTTCCCAAGGTGACCGAAGTCGGCGCAAGTGCTTTCAACAAGACCTTGATCACGAAGGAAAGCCTCGCGTTCGATAAGCTCACGAGCATCGGTAACTCCGCTTTCTCGAGCTGCAAGTCGATCGAGGGCGAAGTGGACATCTCCAATGCGACAACGCTCGGCACGGGTATCTTCTCGTCCTGCTCTGCGATCACCACGGTGAAACTCAACAGCGCGATCACGGCGATCCCCGCGAGCATGTTCAGCTACTGCACCAACCTCACAAGCGTTACGGGTCCCACTGCGATCACCGAGATCGGCAACTCTGCCTTCTCGTCCTGCAAGAATATCACCATCGACCTTTCCAAAGTGACGAATATCGGACAGCAGGCATTCAATTCGGGTGCGCTCAAAGACATCGACCTCACAAGTGTTGTGACGATCGGTCAGTACGCCTTTAACGGTTGCCCGCTTGAAACGATCAAGATCGGCGACAAGTGCACGAGCATCGGCAGCTATGCGTTTACGCCGTCCTCCGGCAAGGCAACGTACACGCTTACGATCACGGCGCCCGTACCGCCCACGCTTTCGAACAACGCGCTTCACAAGATGTTCCAGTTCGGCGGTAAGATCTACGTTCCCGAGAACCTTGTCGACACCTATAAGAGTGCATCCGGTTGGAGAGACGACGCGAGCTACATCTCCGCGATCGTAGAAGAATAATTTTATATTTCCCCCCAACCTCACCCCCGCCCCCGTTATGGGGGCGGTAAGGGTGAGGGGTCATCCGAAACGGATGGGGAAGAAATCTCCTCCCAAGGGGGAGCTGTCGCCGCAGGCGGATTGAAAAAAGGCTCCTCCCAAGGAGGAGCTGTCGCCGCAGGCGGATTGGAAAAAAGGCTCCTCCCGAGGAGGAGCTGTCGCCGCAGGCGGATTGGAAAAAGGCTCCTCCCGAGGAGGAGCTGTCGCCGCAGGCGACTGAGGTGGGCAATAATTGTCCCAAAAATTTCCTTCAGACAAAAAGGAGAAATGACATGAAAAAAGTGATAAAAATATCGGCGGTTCTTATGTGCGCATGCATGGCGGCGGGAATGGCGGCATGCGGCGGCGGGGAAGCGTCGGCGGGCGAAGTTGTCGTGTGGGGCGGCGCGGAAGACCAGACGCTGTTAAAGCAGATCGTCAAGGAATTCAAGGAAGCCAACCCGGACGTCACGGAGAGCATCAAAGTGGAGACGCAGGACGCATGGGACGCACAGTCAGTCGTTGCGAAAGACCCGGACGCGGCGGCGGACGTCATTCTCATCCCGCACGACCAGGTTGGTATCATGGCGCAATCGGGTCTTCTCGCCGAGATCAGAGACGGCACGGCGGCGACGTTCGCGTCGGACATCAAAAATAACAACGACCCGAAGACGGTCCAGCAGGCGACGTACAACGGCAAGCTGTACGGTTTCCCGCTCACGATGGACACGTATATCGAATATTACACGACGAACATCTTTCCCGAGAGTCTCGAAAGCACGCTGTTGGGAAGCGTGGACGCGATGCTTGGGGCGAACATGCCGAACATCGGGACGAGCACGGAAGCAGCGGCGGCGTTCGGTTTTAACATCGGCGACGGGTTCTACTTCAACATGGGCTTTTTCGCGGTGGGCTGTACGCTGTACGGCGAAGACGGCGCGGACGTGAACGCCTGCAACTGGAACAACGAAAACGGGATGAAATTCATGCAGTACGCCGTGAAGAACTTCCGCCAGAGCGGGAAGAAGTTCAAATCGGACGACGCGAAGAATTTGGCGACGGCCGTTCTCAACAACCGTCTCGGGGCTTGCATCTCGGGCGGCTGGGAAATGCAGGATACGTTCAAGAAAGCGACGAACATCAAATACAGGACGCTGCCCACGATCACGATAGACGGGAAAGAACTCCCGCTCATCGCGTTCTCGAACAGCAAGCAGTACGTGGTGAACAACACATCGGAGCATAAGGGGACGGCGAGCAGGCTTGCGGCGTATATCACGAGCGAGCAAAACCAGCTCCGCTATGCTACGGAGAGGGGATATTACCCCGCAAACAAGAACGCGCAGAAAGCGCCTGCCGTAGCGGACGATCCGTTTTTCAAAGTGATCCGCGCGCAGCTCGACATGTCGGTAGCAGTGCCGATCATTCCCGAGATCTCACGGTATTGGGAAGCGGCGAAAGCGTTGGGGTCGTCGGTATACAACGGCTCCCTCGCGGGCGATGACGCGTCGTTGCAGTCTGCGCTCGACAAGTTCATCAGCGACCTGCACAGCACACTGTAAAGGATAATGACCTGCCCCCAAGAAAGCCCTACCCCCAACGGGGGGAGGGTGGCACGGCGTAGCCGTGACGGATGGGGGGACAGATATCACCCCCCCCCGCTATGGCGGAGTCCCCCGGGCGGGGCATTGCAACCTTATTTACCCTCTTTTCGCCGAAGAGGCGAAAAACTTTCCCCCCTTATGCCGCTCTCTCTTTGGAGGGGGCGGCACGTAGGAGAGGTGCCCTCATGCAAGACAGTAACAAAGAGATCAATAAAGTAACGATCAAGGAGGTCGCGCAGGAGGCGGGAGTATCGGTGACAACGGTGTCGTTTATTCTGAACGGGATCACCGATAAATGCAGCCTTGAAACGCGGCAGAAAGTCCTCCATGCCATCAACATTTTAGGGTATCGTCCCTCGCGGGTCGCGCAATGCTTCGCGCGGGGCAAGAGCGACAATATCATTCTCCTTGCCGACAAGCACAAGACGGTATTACAGCAGGCGGAGAGTTTCCGGCTCGTCCGGATGCTCGGGAAAGCGCTCGAGCGGAACAAGCTCAATCTCATCATCCGTACTTACCTCGAAGCGATCTATGTGGACTCGGCAGACGCCATCATCTGCGCGGGCACGGAGGAAGAGACCTTCCGTAAAATTGCGGCGGAGAATTTTGTTCCTCTGCTTGCGGTAGACTCGCGTATCCACGACGAACTGTTCTTCCAGGTGTTCCAAGACTTTGAAACGGTGATGAAAGCGGGTGGTGAACGCTTCGGCGGCAACTTCTCCGTCGTTCTCGTGGATATGTACAGCGAGAGCTGTAAAAAGGAGATCCGCGAAGTGTGCGGGAATGTGACGTTTCTCTCCGAGCACGGGCTTGAAAATGTTCCCAAGGGGAATATCGTGACGGTGAACGAGAGCCTCATGAACCTGCCCGAACTTGCAGACAGAGAGAAGCTGCTTGTGCCTGCGATCACGGAAAGGCGGGTAGACGCCATCCTCGATTGTTACTACAAAGCCGTCAAGAGAGAGACGGTAAAGACTCACGTCGTGCGGATCTGAAGAGAAGATTTCAGTCTGCACGTTCTGATACTATACAGGTAAAACGATTTACTAAGTTTTTCGAAGAATTCTTCGAGCGAAAGTGCTATGTGCATCAACGTGGTTGTTTCGTAAGGCACTCTTGATTGACAATAAGTCGAAGGGGTTCGACAAATTGTGTGCGCTTAGGCAGGGAGACCCTGCCACGCGAAGTGATTTGGAACGACTGAACCCCTTGGCTCCCCCTTGAGGGGGAGCTGTCACGGCGTCCTTGCCGTGACTGAAGGGGTGTCATCCAAATCACGTCGTCCTTATTATGCCCCCTCCCGAGGAGGGTAGGGGGTGGGCAACCATTCCCAAACCGCTCCCACCACAATTTTTAATTTTCAATTTTTAATTTTTAATTCCTATGAACAAATACGCCATACAACACATTCCCGACAGCGAATATGCCTATCCTTTGGACGGAAACACCCTGCGCCTTGTTCTGAAAGCCGCAAAAGGGGAGAAGTTCAAAGAGGTCTCGGTGCTATGGAACAATAAATATGACTTTGCGAAGCTGCGTAAATTCACGCGGATGCGGAAGCTGTGCAGTGACGCGGAGTACGATTATTATATTGCGGATCTGAAGAGCGGAGACGTAAGGTACGCATACATATTTTTACTTACGACGCCCGAAGACGAAGAGTATTACTATTCGGAAGAGGGGGTCACAAGGGAATACGATTTCAAACACGGATATTACACGTTTTTCCAGTTTCCGTACATCAACGCGGCGGACATAGCGCAGCGGGTGAAATGGGCGGAGGAAGCGGCGGTATACCAGATATTCATAGACAGGTTCAACCGCGGGGACGAAAGGAAAGACGGGACATATATAACACAGGAGTGGGGAGCGGTCCCGAAGGCGAAAGACTTTGCGGGCGGGGACCTCAAGGGCATTACCGAAAAACTCGATACGATCAAAGAGATGGGCTTTAACACCCTGTACTTAACGCCTGTTTTTTGCTCTCCGAGCAACCATAAATACAACATCACAGACTACACGAAAGTGGACCCGATGTTCGGCAAAAACGAGGATTTATACGCTCTTCTGGCGGCCGCGCACGGGAGAGGGATGCATGTTATTCTGGACACGGTGTTCAACCACTGTGACGAGGG
>CANQHG010000033.1 GCA_947623655.1 uncultured Clostridia bacterium
CGCATCTACCAAATGCAATCACAGGAAAGCAATGCGACGCTTGCGACCAAAGGACAGCTCGAAGAGGTACAGAAAAAGCTCGACAACTTGGCACGGGCGATTGCGCAGGGCATATTCTCGTCCACAACGAAGAAACTGCTTGACGATCTGGAAGAACAAAAACAGAAACTTGAAATAGAGTTGTTTGAAGCGGAAACGCGGCATCCCATTCTTTCCAAAGATCAGATTCTGCACGCGCTTTGCAACTACCGCAAATTAGATCTGAATACGAAAGAGGGAAAACAGCGGCTCATCGATAGCTTTGTCAATTCGATTTACCTCTATGACGACCACTTCATCATCACGTTCAACTACAAAGGACAGTCCAAAACCGTCACTTTTGAAGAGGTCAACAGTTCGCCTTTTACATCCTCGGGGTCACCAATCGGACCTCAGTAGAACGGAAAAAAGGTTCTGCTGAGGTCTTTTTTTGCTCTTTTTAGCATTTTTATATCCAAAGTGTGACTGCATAGGTCGGGTTTTTTCGCCGCCGAATGCGCGGAGGTCGATCTCTGCCGTCAAACTCATAAAAAGAAAACGCCCGATGGCTGTCATTGCCGTCGGGATGATTATTCCTTGCGGATTAGCAGTAGAAGTCACTATCTTTCCCCGATATGGCGTACGCAAAATACGCCTGAATGACGGTGAAGATCGCATTCCCTCCTTTGGGGGGACGTAACACGACCTTTGGCAGAAAAAGTATAGAAAAACTAAAAGTTTTTCTATTGACAGAAAGATTACAAAGTGATAGAATGCTGATAGTTTTAAGTGTTATCGTGGGTATATATAGAGATTTTGGAAAACTGCAACTTTATTTTACTCTTTCTTGCGCATTTTTCCAAACAATTTGAGCGAGGTCAAAATGAAAATCATAAATCGGATTCTAATCGTTTTAATAAGCCTTGCGGTCTGCGTCGGGATCGGACTGCTGATATGGGTTTTGGTCGCAAAGGACGACACCGTTCGCGAAGTCACACTCAACAGCGAGGGCGATACCGTTGAGGAACTCTCCTTTACGGCGGAGAACTTTCTCCCCGGCGACGTGAGGGAATACACCATCCTCGTCCACGGCGAAGCGGGCGGCGAGTTTGATTTCACCTTTACGGCGAGCCCCTCCTCGCAGGGGACGCTCTGGAAATATCTCGACTTTGAGATCGTATATAAAGAGCAGAGCAGATCCGCCTCGCTTGCGGCAATGTTCGATGGGACTGTCTTTGCGTTCAATGTCACCATGGACGGCAAAGAATCGGCACAATTCACTGTGCGATATAAGATGCCGAAGGAGGTCGGCAACGAAGCGGAAAATCTCGAGAGCGATTTTTCTCTCACCCTTTCCGCAAAGAGAAAGTAATCGGCTATGGAAGAAAACAGCAAAAAAGAAACAAGCAAGACAAAGAAGGTACTGTCGATCATTGGGAACGTTCTGTTATGGGTATTTCTCGGGCTCTGCCTTGTGATGCTCATTTTCTCGATCGTTGCAAAGCGCAGTGACGACGGCGCCGTGAACATCTTCGGACATGAAATGCGCGTCGTCCTCTCTCCCTCGATGGCGAAAAACGACGAAACGGACGTGAGCGGCTTCGAGATCAAGGATATCCCTGTCAAGAGCCTTGTGATCACCGAGGCCGTTCCCGAGGACGAGGAAGAGGCAAACGAATGGTACGGAAAGCTGAAAGTCGGGGACGTTCTGACATTCCGCTATCTTGCAGCGGGCCGGCAAGAGACGATTACGCACCGCATCGTCGCCATCGAGGAGTTGACATACGGCTACAAGATCACTCTCCGCGGCGACAACGGGGCGGAGAATGCGTCCGAACAGGTCATTTATACGGACGATCGGATGAATCCCGAACCTGTGAACTATGTTTTAGGCAAGGTCGTTCATGTGAGCGTCGTGCTCGGAAATATCATTTACATTTTGCAGCAGCCCATCGGGATCGCGCTCGTCGTGATCGTTCCCGCCGCGATCGTCATGATCTTTCAGATCGTCCGCATCGTCACCGTTATCGGCGGCGAGAAGCGAAAAAAGGCGGAAGCGAAGCAGGCGGAGCAGGAGGGTGAGATCGAAGCACTCAAAAAGCGCCTTGCGGAAATGGAACAGCGGCAGACCGAAAATGAGCCTACCATGTCCGAAGAGTCTTCTTCGGAAAACCCGCCTGAGGCGTAATCTTTGCTCCCAAACCCTCCCCCCGCAGGGGGTAGGCTTTCATCCCCCCAGCCCTGCCGCCGCAACGGGTGGCACGGCATACAGCGTCAGGTGGGGGTTGTCCACTTCAAAACAACAAAAGGAGTCAATATGGAAGCAAGCATCATTGTATTTTTATGGATCGTAGGCGCACTGTGCCTGTTCATCATCGCGTTCCTCACTTACGATCTCATCGTCCGAGCGCAGGACAGAAAGGCACAGCGGCAGGCGGCAAATAACGCTCCCGCCGAACCCTCTCCCGAACTCGCTCCCGCCGCTTCTGAGACGGAAGCTCCTCAATCAAATCCCGAATCTAAACCCGCGTCTTCTCCGAGCCGTAAAAAGCCCAACAAAAAGACGGAACGCTGGACGGATCGCCACAAGCACCGTCGCAAGAAATAAGGTCGCAAGGGGCATTTGGCCCTTCACGATACAACGCAAACGAAGCGGCGTTATAGCTCTGAAAATCTAAAAAAGGAGGATCATTATGGCAAAAGCATCAAGAAAACTGCTCCTCGCGCTTCTGACGATCGCCGTTTGTCTGGCCCTGCTCGCCGCGGGGACGTATGCGCTGTTCAGCCGTGAATTCACTGCAACGAACCATCTCGTCGCAGGAAATCTCAACATCACGCTCACGCGCACCAACCTCGAGACGAAGACGCTTGGCGCAAACGGGCATCTCGTCACTTCGACCGACCCGAACGAAAAAGACTTCACCAATGCCGATGGCGAAAATATTTTCGGGCTCGAAGACGGCGCCGTTATCGCGCCCGGTTGCGAGTTCACCGCCGCGCTGAAGCTGACGAATGAGGGCACGGTCGCTTTCTCGTATTGGCTCGAAGTTGTCGTCACGGACGGCAGCCAAGGCGAAGCGCTTGCCCGGCAGCTCAAGGTCAAGCTGACGGAAGACGGCAAGCCGCCGCGGGAAAGCGCAGTCGGCACGGGCTTTACGATCGGTTCGGAAACGGACGGTATCGGCGTTGTCCTTGTGAAAGAGAGTGCGCAGTTTTCGGTAAGCGTAGAGTTTTCAGACCTTGAAAACAACAACGAAGCAAAGGGTCAGAGCTTGAAGTTCGACATTGTTATCCATGCAATTCAAGATGCGAACCCGTAGCCGATCCCACCCGTGTCATTCTGCCCCACGCTCTTGCCCCCCCTTGAGGGGTGGGTGTCACCGAAGGTGACGGAAGGGGTGTTCCTCAGAACGACACCCCCTCAGTCACGCAAGGACAGCGTGACAGCTCCCTTTGGGGGCGCAAGTACTCTTGTTGTCCCTTTTAGGGAAAGTGGCGCACAGCGAGGGTTAACCCCTCTGTCGCTTTGTGACAGCTCCTACAGGGGCGACAAAAATCATTCAAAAACTCCAAAATCTTATAAGGAGGAAAAATGAAAAAGACAATCAAGGTAATTTTGGGCTCTGTTTTGACGATGGCCGTCTGTGCATCCATCATTGCGGGCTCAACGTTCGCGCTCTTCACGAGCGAAGATAGCGTCAATATCGCCATCACAAGCGGCAAAGTCGATGTCGTGGCAAGCATCACTTCGCTCGCCACCAATTCCAATGCCACAGACGAGGGTCCCGTTGAGAATATCTTGGATTGGAACAATGCAACGTCCGATCCGAGCGACGGATCCTTTAGCGGCGAATTTACGACGGGCGGAACGGCAACTTATTCGGTAATAGACGGGGTGGGTACGCTTGCCCTCGAGCAGATCGCTCCCGGCGACGCCGTTAAATTCACTTTCTCCGTCACAAACGAGAGCAACGTCTCCGTCAAGTATCAGTTCCGCATGTCCACGACGCAGGATCAATACGTCGGCGGAACGGAGGACCCTTATCCCGGGACGAAGCTCTCTTCCGCGCTTCAGGTCAAACTCGGCGACGAGGCCGTGAAGAGCGGGCTTGTGTACGCGGCTTCCGCATGGACTGCCGTGAACGCGGCGGCTCCCGAAACGGTAGTGTACATCCGTCTCCCCAAGGACGTCGGAGACATGTATCAGCAGAGAAGTTGCTCTATTGCGCTCTCGGTCCTTGCCGTGCAGGGCAATGCCAAGGAGACGACGTATTGTGAGGAAAACAGCAGCCATACATACGGAGAAGATAACCGTTGCGTTTACTGCGGAGAGAAAAATCTTTTCGCGGAACATCACGATGAAAGCTCCGGAACATATACCATTACAGGGGTGGACGACGGTGCGACAACGCTCGAGATCCCCGCTATGATCAACGGGAAGAAAGTGGAGCTTGCGGGCGATGCGTTCTGTAATAGTCCAAACCTTACAAGCGTCAAGATCGACGAGGGGATTGTGGAATTGCCGGATTGCATTAAGACAGAACAGGGCCTGTTCTCGAAGTGTTCCAACCTTGAACACGTCGAATTGCCGAAATCTTTGAAAAAAATCGGTGACTATGCGTTTTCTGCTTGTCCCGCATTAAAGGAAATCGAAATCCCCGACGGGGTGACGGAGATAGGATATTGGGCTTTTTATAACGATAAAGCGCTTACGAGCGTCGAGATTCCGGACAGCGTGACAGAGCTCAAGTCTGCAACGTTCTACGGTTGTAATAATATCACATCCGTAAAGCTTGGGAAAGGAATCACGGAGATCCAATTCAATACATTCAATGGATGTACAGCCTTGAAGAACATCGAAATTGAAGGCGCTATCACGAAAATCGGCCATACGGCTTTTTCCAATACTGGTTTGGAAACGTTCACTGTGCCCGATTCTGTGACAACGTTGGAGTACAGCGTTTTTTATCAATGCAAATCGCTGACGAGCGTTGTTTTGGGCGCAAACCTTGAGACGATTGGAAACGATGTTTTTAACGGATGCACAAGCTTGAAATCGGTGATATTCAACGGAGCAAATCTAACCTCGATTGGCAAATATGCTTTCCTGAATTGCACGGCTCTTACCGATGTCAATATTCAAGGCCCCGTGAAAGATGTTGGTGTGAGAATATTCCAAGGCTGCTCCAATCTCGCTAATGTTACATTTGGGGAAGGAATTACAAAGATCAGTACGAGCATGTTCGAGGGTTGTTCCTCTTTGACGGAAATCAGTCTTCCCGACAGCGTAACGTCAATTGGGAATGGCGTTTTTACAAACTGCAGCAAGTTGAAAACCGTGCATATTGGTAAGAATGCTTCGAGCCTTATATCAATCGATTCGGGTGCTTTCTCTGCTTGTTCCAGCCTTACTAATATCTATTTTGCGGGAACCCGCGAAGCATGGAATGCTGCCGGTGGGGATCAGATCAGCGGCAAAACAGTCCAATGTTTGAGTGAGTAATCCATTAAAAATTGACATCCCCTTTACCTGCCCCCTTTTTAAGGGGGCGGGTGGCGAGCGTAGCGAGACAGGTGGGGGTTTAAACTCCGCCGTCACTTTGTGGCATCCCCCCATCACCCGCTACGCGGGAGCCTCCCCCCGCAGGGGGTAGGCTTTCATGCCCCCCAAGAAACAACCAAACAAAATCTTATCAGGAGCAAGACAATGAAAAAAGCAGCAAAAGTTATTTTGAGTTCTGCAGTGTCGATGGCTGTTTGCGCATCCCTCATTGCAGGCTCAACATTCGCGCTCTTCACGAGTGAGAGCAAAACAAACATCGCCATCACAAGCGGCAAGGTAGCCGTTGCGTCGACGGCATCGATCACCAGAGCTTATTCCAACGACTGGAATGAAGCGGAAAGCAAGTATGTCGAGACTGAGGCCGGCAACGCAGACGGTCTCTATACTTTTACCAATACCGGCACTGCAAAGTATGAAGGCGGCATGCTCACGCTGAACAAGATCACCCCCGGTGACTGCGTGGACTTCACCATCACGAGCACCAACAGCAGTACGATCGCCATCAAGTATCGGACCGTTGTCACATTTGTAAGCGGCGGCGAGACGAAAGAAGACGGCACAGTCAATGATACGGGCAAAGACACTTCTCTCTTCCATGCTCTCAACATCACCGTCGACGATATGAAGAACATCAGCTCCGAATATTCGACGGCAGTTTCCGACTGGTCCGATAAAGTAGAGGCGGGCGGTCCGATCAAGGACATCAAAGTTTCTATCCAATTCCCGACGGAGAGCAAGGATGATAACAAGTTGCAGAACAAGAGCTGCAAGATCGCGATCGGCGTGTACGCCGTTCAGTACAACGGGAACGATGAAACCAAGGAAAATGTTTACCTCGTCTCCACGGAGAATGTGGGCGATGCGCTCAATGAAGCGAAGAGCGGCGATACGCTCGTGCTTGGTGAAGACCTTGCCATGCCGGAAGGCGGCTTAACGATCAGCGGCGGCAAGGAAGTCAACGTCGATCTTTTCGGCAACACTTTCGGCGTCAGCAAAGACGATGCAGAGAGCGGCGAAGATCTTGTCGTCGAAAAAGAATCCACCCTCACCGTAAAGGATTCCGCCGTAGGTACGGAGAATAAATTTACTGTCGATACCAACGTAAAGACCGGCAATGCTCTCAACGAGCGCGACCCTTCTACACATGGCACCGAAGACAAGAAGTACACCATGAAAGTCGAGGGAGAACTCAACTTTGAAGGTGTGGATGTTGAAGTGAACAACAAGCAGGGCGATATCGGCATTTGCGTCGACGGCGGCACGGTCAATTTCGATGAAAATACCGAGCTCTCCATCAACGGCAGAAATGCGGACGATGGCTACGGCACAGTCGGCTTCGGCAAAGGCTTCTATGTCACCGACGGCGGCAAGATCAAACTTGATGGGGCTACCGTGGAGAGCGAGGGGGCTGTGACGTCCTTTGTCGTCGGCGGCGGCACGGAAAAAAGTACGCTCACCATCAATGGCGGTACCTATAATTTCAAAAATATGTATAACAGCATCACGTATTCGACGTTTGTGTCCGCTTTCCAGACGTATGAAAACGGCACGATCAATATCGAAGGCGCCGATCTCAACCTCACAGGGAAAGCTATGAACAACGCTACTGTGGCTTTGGGTGGGACGGAGAGAGATACCGAATACACCAATATGATCCTGATCTCCACCATGGGCGGCGGCGACGTGAATGTCAATAATAGTAAAATTACGCTTGCCCCCGAACTTGGGACGGCATTTGTTGCGCAGACCGTGTGCTCATATTATTATGAAGAGTCGGTTACGGGCTGCGAGCATGGGGGTAAACACAGAGGCGTACAGTGCGACGCTTGCGTGATGTTCAGCGACAAAACAGAAATTTATCTCAATAGTGCCGGACACCAGACCGATAGCGATGCCTGCTATGTGTTTGCGGCGTCCCGCAACGGCAAGCAGCTCGCAGGCTACGAAAAATCCCAAGATACATATGATGACGAGTTAAAGGCCAGCAGTGATCCCTTAATCACCCGCCAAGTCGCAGCCCACGAATGGGAGAAACCTGCAGATGGCGATATTTACACGATCAAGGTCGCATCGACGGTAAATATCTTTTTCAGCAATGTAGGGCCCCAAGCAAGTGATGCTCTTGAATATTATCAGCTGGAAAAGAACGACGATCAGACGGGAAAAGATTCAAATGGCACAACGCACGAACATTATTACCTCTACGATCTCTCGAAAGTAAAGGGTGGTGCAGATTATTTTGTTGATTTCATCAACAGATATAATCCGGAAGGCGTTCTGTTCGATTATGACCTTAAAGATTGATCTCATCTTTGTGATTATTTCATGTTCTGAATGACCCGAACAAAGGGGGCAGGCGCGCTTTGCGCCGGCCCCCGCTCGGGTGCATTGTAACTGTCTTTGAGATCTTTCTCAAAGATCAAGACATTACGCAAACAGGTCCCATAAAGGATGTAGGGCAGAAGCTGAGGCGTCTTATGGGCCGAGAAACATTGCTCAAGGGGTAGGAACACGATGAAGAGACCCGCCAAAATCGCAATTTTCAATTCCATTATTTCCATTGTGCTGTGCCTCGTATTGATGGCGAGCGCGACGGTGGCCATTTTTACTTCCAAATCGGCCACAAATATCGCCGTGACGTCGGGCTCCGTCCGCGTTGTGGCGGCGCCTTCGCTCACGAAAGCATCTTCGGCGAAATGGGACGACGTGTCAAACACCTACGTCCGTCAAACGCTTGATACCGATGGCAACAAGGCAAACTTTGTTCCGGGCGGCACCGCTTCCATCGACGGCGACGGGAATGTGATTTTCGACAGGATCATGCCGGGCGACAGTGCGACCATTCATATCGATATCAGAAATACGGGCACCGTCGACGCCAAGTTTCAGTTCAAGGCCGCGTTCGAAAACGCCTACGCGCTTCTCGACATCCTCTCCGTCACACTCTCGGCGTCAAATTCCGACCTCAATATCATCACCAACAATTACGCCGAAAAGCAATCCAAATGGAGTCCCCTTCCCGTCGGCGGGGAGGAGACGCTCGATCTTACCATCGCATATCCCGACGAATATATCAACGTCGCTCCTCATGCCGAAAAGATGGCAAATATCAAACTCGTTGTGCTTGCCTATCAGGCCAATGCCCACACCGAGGATCCTACGGAGGTCGAACCCAGCATCGTTGCCCCCGAGAAGCCCATTGTCATCGGAACGGCAGAAATCAACCAATATAAGATCCTTCAGGCGAAGGAGGTCGACGGGTACGACTTCCTCTATTGGGCCTTTAAGCCCTCGACTGCCGCAGGCATTGCGTCCCGCACCGCATACGACGCCTCCTTCGGCACCTATCTCACCAATCAACCCGTCTATAAGTTCCGCGTCACAAACGAAACGCTCGGCACCTACACGGCCGTCTATCAGGCGAAGAGCAACCTCACAAGCGTTATCCGTCTCTCCAAGTCGAATTCCGTGTTCACCGTGCAGGCAAACAACGTCGGCACCACGGTCACGCTCATCGCCGAGGCCGAACTTTGGGACGCCTTTGAATGCTTCACGAGGGAAAAGGACGGCGATTGCATTGAACTCTCATGCACAGAGCCGTTTATGTATACTTTCGTGCCGAAAACCGAGGATGTGGGCGCGACCTATAAGGTGAAGTATACCGAGCTGAACCTCGAAAATTACGAAGATTATTTCGACAACACCGGCGCCATCGACTACGAGGCGACGATCATCAGTCGCAATGTAGAACGCAACATTCCCGAAGACTACAGCTGCGGCGGCATCGATGAAGAGTTCACCAAGGGTGAATTTTACGGTGCAGGCACAGGCGATGAATTCAAGGATGAATTATATCAAATCGATCCCGCTGATTATCCTATCTATGGCAAGGGGTATCTGAACTATAAGAGCAACGAAATCAATAAAGATGCACAGAAAAAAGCAGAATACACGAAATTAAACAAAGCCGTTTTTGCCGAAACGACAGAGCTCTCCCAGTTTGGCAATTACTTCATGGACAAGGATGGAAAGCTGTGGGAAGGCATTATCGGACAGGCAGGCGTTGATTGGAGTTCAGAAGAGGCAAGAGAAGAATTTTACAATTTTCAATATAACCTCAATAAGAAATTTTGTGAACAATATCGATCGATAATCCCGGAATTCGATAATTTATTTGATGAAAATGACTATTTCAATGAATCTGCCTTTTACACGCTTGTATATGCAGATCCTGAGCCCGAATGGTATAAGCAGTACTATCAAGACTTTTCCGATGAGGAAATGAAAAACTTCATTACCTGGGCCGAAATCGGTCATCTCTATAAACACGCCGAATCGCAAAATATGTATCTCGGAGATGTCTCCAACGAACAGCCCGCCGTTGAAAAAGTGATCTCGGCGACGCCACGCGGCACCACGCAGGGTTGGTCCCCCACGATCACGGGCCTCTATGCGCCCGCGGGCGAAGTCATCACCTTTAAGAT
>CANQHG010000034.1 GCA_947623655.1 uncultured Clostridia bacterium
CCCCAAAAGGCAATCAGGTATCTCCGTAAAAAGAAAAGAGATAGATATATCAATCCCCGCATTGACGAAAATTTGATTGGCAAAAATCTTGATTAAATTTAATCCAATGAATCTCAAAGAAGGCGAGGGCGTTTCTGCCCTCGCTTTTTGCATAGAAAAGTGGGACGTAAGTCGTTCAACTTACGTCCCACTTGGCGCAGAGAAAGGGATTTGAACCCTTGTATACATTCCTGCATAACACGATTTCGAATCGTGCGCGTTCAGCCGCTCCGCCATCTCTGCAAAGCTCTATTATTGTACATGATTGTGCGGAAAAAAGCAATCGTTTTTGCACCGTTTTCCGCCGATTTTTTGCGGCCTTCGTTCTTCGGGTTCCTTCGGGCCTGAAAGCCCCCGGGATAACGCAGGGAAACAAGATGGGATGACGCGGATAGAGCAATGAGATGTTCGCGATCTTCCCCTCACATCTCTTTCATGCCACGTTTGCCATGGGAGAGCTTGCGCACGGACGTACGGTGTTCCTCTCCCGCAAAGAGACGGACGAGGTTCTTTCTGTGCGCCGTCCACGTCAAAATATTCAGCGCGAGCAACATCATAAAGCATGCGATGACCCACGGCCCATGAAGTTCCGCCCCATATCTGAGCCCGAAGATCACGCCCTGCCAGATGGAAAATCCCGTCACGCCGAGGAGAGACCCCATAGAACCCCACTCGGTGAGCGCGATGAAGCCGACGATCCCGAAGAGGAGAACGACGAGGCAGATCAGAATATACCAAGGGCTCTCGCAGGAGAGGCAGAACCAGAAGAGCCCCAGCGTCGAGGCGATGCCCTTCCCCCCTTTGAACTTCATCGTCACGGGAAAAATGTGTCCGATGATGACAAATACCCCGCAGAAATAACGGGTAAAATCGGAAATAACGACATCTGTTCCCGCAAAGACATACCGCCTGAAAATAAAATAGCTGATAATGGCTGGAACGCCGCCCTTGCAGGCGTCGAGCAAAAAGTTCAGGAGCCCGACTTTGAGCCCGAACTCGCGGGAAATGTTCATCGTCCCGGGGTTGCCCGAACCAATCTTGTGGACGTCTTTTTTCTTCACCTTTGCGATAAGGACGGCGAAATTGAAGCAGCCGATAAAGTAGCAAACGACTGCCATCAACAAAAACCAATACCATAATTGAGAAAAAGCGAGCTCTCTCATTCTTTCTCCTTTTTGCTGCGCACCTGAATACGGATGGGCGTTCCCGAGAAATCGTACGCATTGCGTATCACGTTCTCGAGATAGCGCTCATAGGAAAAGTGCAAGAGCGTTTCGTCGTTGACCTGCAAAACGAAGAGAGGCGGGTTTACGGCGACCTGCGCCGCATAGTAGAGCTTGAGTCTCTTCCCGAGATAGCTCGGCGGTTCGCTGATCCGCACGGCGTCGAGGAGGAGGTCGTTGAGGGCGCCCGTCGGCACGCGGAAAGAGGCGTGGGCGAACACTTCTTCGGCGAGGGAAAGCACTTTTTCCGCCCGCTGACCCGTCTTCGCAGAGATATAAACGGACTTAAAATAGTCCATAAATTTGAGTTCTTCCCTGAGTTTTTCCTCAAATTTTTCCATTGTGTGGGCGTCTTTTTCGATGAGATCCCACTTATTCATGACGATGACGGAGGGTTTTCCCTCGTCGTGCACCATGCCGATGATTTTGACGTCTTGTTCGGTGATCCCCTCGGCGGCGTCGACGACGAGGAGGGCGACGTCGGCACGTTTGATCGCGTCGAACGCGCGCAGCACGGAGTAATACTCCACGTCGTCGTTCACCGAACGCTTGCGGCGGATCCCCGCCGTGTCGATGATGGTGTAGCGTTTGCCGTTCCGCTCGAAGAGGGTATCCACGGCGTCGCGGGTGGTGCCCGCGATATCGGTGACGATGGCGCGCTCCTGCCCGAGCAATTTATTGACGAGCGAACTTTTTCCCGCGTTCGGCTTGCCTACGACTGCAATCTTGAGGGAGTCGTCGGTCTTCGCTTCCCCTTTCGGGAAAAATTCGACGGCGAGATCGAGCACGTCGCCGATGCCGCGGGAATGTTCCGAAGACACGCCGACGGGCTCCCCCAACCCCAGCGCATAGAATTCGAAGAGTTTATCGGGAGAGTACTCGTCCACCTTGTTGACGACGGGAATGACGGGCTTCTTGCTCTTTCTCAAAAAATCGGCGACGTCGTAGTCGGAGGGATTGAGCCCCTCTTTCGCGTCGGTGAAAAAGAGGATGACGTCTGCAGTCTCCACGGCGATCTGCGCCTGCGCGGCGATCTGTTTCCACATGATATCGTCGCTTCCGAGCTCAATGCCGCCCGTGTCGATGAGCGTAAAGGGCCTGCCCCGCCATTCGCAGGAGGCCGTGATGCGGTCGCGCGTGACGCCGGGACGGTTTTCCGTGATGGCGATTTTTCTGCCCGCTACTTTATTGAAGAAGGTGCTTTTCCCCACATTGGGGCGCCCTACGATTGCGATTACGGGATCCATATTCCCCATTATAAAGAAAATTCTCCGATTTGTAAAGAAAAACTCGGAGAATTTTAAAATTTAGAAATACAGAATGGTGCAAAGAGGTCTAAATGAGCCCCATGACGGTGCCGAGAATATAAATGATGATGATGACGATGTATAAAACCGTCCAGAAGCCGTTCTTCTTGCGCACGAAGTACCATGCGGGCATCGCGATCGCGGCGAGCAGGCAGTAGTGCGCCACCGTGTTCAGGATCTCGAGCGTTCTCACGCCCGCCTCGTTGTCGGAAAGGAAGAACTTGACGATCGGGCCGAGGGTAAAGAGCAGCGCCGAGAGCAAAAGGGCGAAGAACGCAAAAAGATCGGCAAATCTCCAGCGGTTTTTGAGCTTGTCTTCGCGCATTTTCAGAGCGTTCTCCGAGTTGAGCTTGTTCTCTTTTTTCTCGTTTTCGTAGGTGACGTCGCGGGCGGACTTCTGCGCTTCCTTGCGCTCCTGTTCTCCCCTCTTTTCTCTCTTGATCTTTTTCATGATTCTTTCTCTCTCCGTAAAATTTCAAGGATATGTTCAAAATAATCGGGCAGCGGCGCGGTGAACCTCATCGTTTCGCCCGTCCGCGGATGGGTGAGCGTGAGTTCGCAGGCGTGCAAAAGCTGGCCTTCGAGCTCGAACCTCTGCTTTTTATAGCCGTACAGCTTATCCCCCACGACGGGATGCCCCATATATTTTGCATGCACTCTGATCTGGTGCGTTCGGCCCGTATACAGCCTGAACCGCGCGAGCGTGTTCTCTCTGAAGCGTTCAACGGCTTCCCAATCGGTGACGGCGCTCTTTCCCTTTCCGAACGGCAAGACCGCCATTTTCAGTCTGTCTTTGGGGTCTCGTCCGATGTCCGTTGAAATGTGTCCGCCGTCTTCTTTCAGCACTCCCTCGAGGAGGGCGAGATACTCTCTCCGTGCTTTCTTTTCGGCGATCTGCTCCGAAAGGGAGAGGTGCGCGAAATCGTTTTTGGCGACGACGAGAAGCCCCGAAGTATCTTTATCGATCCTGTGCACGATGCCGGGACGGAGTTCTCCGCCCACGCCGCTCAGATTTTTCAACCGATATAAGAGCGCGTTGACGAGGGTCCCCTCGTAGTTTCCCGCGCCCGCATGCACCGTCATGCCCTGCGCCTTGTTGACGACGGCGATGTCGTCGTCCTCATAGACGATTTCGATGGGGATATCCTCGGGAACGGCGCGGGTCGGAACGGGATCGGGGATCTCAATGCGGACATGATCTCCCTGTTTTACGTCCAATCCTGCCTTTGCGGGCTTGCCGTTGACAAATACATGCCCCTCGTCCGAAAGTTTTTTGACGGCGGAACGGGTCAGTCCCGTGGCCGCGCTGAGCATGACGTCGGCACGTCCGCAGCCTTCCGCGATGAAGCAGTGTTCCGTCATTTCTCCGCCCTTTCCCTTTCTTTTTGCGCCTCTGCTTTTTTGGCTTCGTCGCGCCACTTGCGCGTGAGCGGAAATACGGACTGCGGGCCGATGAAGAGAATGACGAACACGAGCGCGGCGGCGCCGAACGTGATGCAGAAGTCCGCGATATTGCAGTTGGCGAACCCGAAGCGCTCGAGATTTACAAAGTCGCGGACGACGGCGACGCCCGCCTCGTTTTTGACGAAGAGCCTGTCGATAAAGTTGCCCGCGGCGCCCCCCTCGATGACGGCGAGGCAGACCTGCGCGGGAACGTTCTTCCCGAATGCCTTAAAAGCGAGGACGGGAATGCCCGCCATCAAAATCGCCGTGACGACCATAATGACGATCATAAACGCCCTGTTCCCGCTGCCGATCCCGAAAGCGATGGCGTCGTTTTCGACATGGGAAAAACCCAGCCAGCCGTCGATGAGCCAATACACGTCTCCCCTTTGCGGCAGGCAGTAGAATGCGACCGCCTTGGTGAGCTGGTCGGCGAAGAGCGCAATGCAGGCGACGAGCGCAAACTGCAACATAAGTGTGATTTTTTTCTCTTTTTCTTTCTTTGCCGCCGAAAAGACGGGCGTAGGGTCATCCTTCATTGTCGTCCTCCGTGAGCCCCAGATCGAGGCAGAGCTTTTTGAGGTCGAGGGGCCCCTTGGGCGACGTGACGTCCTCGAGACGGAACCCGCTCTCTTCCCCGTCGAAGCCGTCCGTCCCGTCCGCGGCGCTTCCGTCCGTCCCGAGGGAACCGTTGAGCTCGTCCAAAAAAGCGGAGAGCGCGGCGGTATCCTCGCTGTCGGGATATTTGCGGCGCATGCCGTCAAGCATGAGACGGCACTTGTTCTTTAAAAGAACAAGCTCTTTGCGGTCGTTTTCGGCCATGGCCGCCACCTCTTTTTTGGCGTTTTCACGCTCTCTTTCGGCGCTCTGAAAGGCCGCAAACGCACCCGAACGCTCGTTTTCGAGTTCGAGAACGCGGGCGCGGAGCGTCCGATTTTCCTCTTTGAGCCCCTCTTCCGCCTCACGGTGCTTTGAGAGCGCCCCCTCGTACTCCTCTTTCAGGCGGGCGACAAGCTTTCTGACGTCTTTTTCGGTGTAGAGTTTGAACAGCACGCTTCATTCTCCCTTTCCGTACTTTTCCACCATACTGCGCTTGAGCTCGTAGAGGGCGGGGGACAAGTCCACTTTATAGATATGCGGCATATCCTGACGGGTATACTCTTCCCAAAATCTGCCCTTTTCCTCGGCGCAGTACGCCTGTATCGTTGAAAGCGGCAGCGTGTCGTAAGTGCGCTCTCCCCCCTTGATGAGAAGGGAACGCAGTTTTCTCGCACGGAAATTCGTCACCGTCATGCGCTTCCACGTATCGACGGGATGGAAGAGAAGGAGAGGCTTGCTCTCGTCGATCTCTTCGTCGAACCGCGTGATATAGTCGGCGATCGCCTTGTCCGTCGCGCGGTCGTAAATTCTGTATACCTCTTTGAAAGAGGGATTTGTGATTTTTTCCGTCGTGTTGGAGAGCTTGATCTTGGGGATCTCATTCCCCTCCCCGTCGTAGACGGCGGCGAGCTTATAGACGCCGCCGAGCGCGGGAAGGTCGGCGCTCGTGATGAGTTTGGTGCCTACGCCCCAGCTGTCGATCTTCGCTCCCTGTTCCTTGAGAGAACGGATGAGATATTCGTCGAGATCGCCCGAAGCGCAGATGATGGCTTTTTCGAAACCGGCCCTATCCAGCATCTTCCTCGCTTCCTTGGAAAGATATGCAAGGTCGCCCGAATCGAGACGGATCCCCTTGGGCTCGTGCCCGCTCGCGCGGAGTTCCTGAAAGACCCGAATGGCATTCGGTACGCCGCTGCGGAGCGTATCGTATGTATCGACGAGGAGAAGGCACCCGTCGGGAAAACTCTCCGCATAGGCGCGGAAAGCGTCGAGCTCGGAGGGGAAATTCATGACCCAGCTGTGCGCCATGGTCCCCGAAACAGGTACGCCGAAGAGCTTGCCCGCGTAGACGTTGGAAGTTGAACCGCATCCGCCGATGACCGCCGCCCGCGCGCCGTACACGCCCGCGTCCGCACCCTGCGCCCTGCGGAGGCCGAATTCCATTACAAGATCTCCCTGTGCGGCGGCGCAGATCTTGGAGGCCTTGGAGGCAATGAGCGTCTGGTGGTTGATAATGGTGAGGAGCGCCGTTTCGACGAGCTGTGCCTGTATCATGGGCGCTTTCACCGTTAAAATGGGTTCGTAGGGAAAGACGATCTCTCCCTCGCGCACGGCATAGACGTCGCCCGTGAAGCGCATGTCTTTGAGGTAGGCGAGAAAGTCCTCCGTAAAGATGCCGAGAGAGCGCAGATACGCAATATCGCTCTCGTCGAAATGCAAATTTTTGAGATATTCGGCGGCTTGTTCCATGCCCGCCGCCACAGAATAGGTGATGAGTCGGTTGGGGCGGAAGAAGACGTCGAACACGGCGGGCTGCTCGTGCTTGCCTTCCTTGAAATAGCCCTGTCCCATGGTGAGTTCGTACAGATCGGTAAGAAGTGTGAGATTTCTCATGATTTCTTCTCCTTAGACTTCGTTTGAGGGTCCTCCCCTACTCCCGACGCAGGGGGAGGGCAAGAAACGGCGTCCTCATCGCCCTCTCCCGAGGAGACGTCCTCTTCGCCCTCTCCCGGGGAGGGGGGAAGGGGGGTGGGCAACGTCTTCCCTTTCTCGGGTTTCGGGGGATAATTTTTCCCCATCAGATTGATCTTCGAATAATAGGGTACATCGTCTTTATAGGGCGTCATATACTCCGTGATGCCACAGGGATCCCCCGTCTTGCTGCCGAAGACGGCCCCCTCTTTTCTGTAATTGAGAAAGAGCAAAACGCCGATACCCGCAACGCCGCCGACGATCATGAGAACAGACGTCACGAGCGACCACGGCACGCCGCCGCCGTTTAAAATATAGCTCGGGTCTCTCAGCGGTTCCATAATTGAGCGCACAAGGCCGTACCATACGAAATAGCCGCACATCAGAACGCCGTTGGGCTTCTTGTCCCAAAACCATGCCGCGGAGAAGAGCAGCCCGAAGCCGATGAGGTTCAACAGCATTTCATAGAAGAAAAACGCGTAGTGCCATGTGGAAGCGACGTCCGAAAAGGAACCGATACCGAAGACTTGTCTGCTCGGGCTGACGGGCACCGCAAAGGGAAACCATTGAAGCGCGGGATCTGTCACCTCGCCGCCGTAAACTTCCTTGTTGAAGAAGTTCCCCCACCGCCCCATCGCCTGTGCGACGAGGATAGTGACGACAACGCAGTCGGCCGCGCGGAAAAAGTTTACCTTTTTCACGAGGCAGACGATAAGCCCCGCCCCGACGCCGCCGATGACGCCGCCGATGACGGAGAGCCCGCCGTTGCGTATGCTGTCCCAGCTGAACCACTGCGTGATGTTCATGCCGTCGGTGATGCAATAGTAGAGTCGCGCGCAGATGAGCGCGGAGGGAATGCAGAAGATGAAGAGGGTGAAGATGAAATCCGCGGACATATTCCGCCGTTTCATGAGAAGCGCGGAGAGAAAGGTCGCGAGAAGTATCCCGCAGACGATACAGATAGCGTAATAGTAAATTTCGAACCCGAAGAGGATGATCCCTCTCTCATTGGCGCCGAAGAGAACTTTATCGGCAAGCAAAAGCGGGTGCATAATACCGCCCTCCCTTTCAAATTTCATCCATTATACCATTGAACAAACGCAAAAGTCAACCGCAAGCGATTGACTTTCAGAAAATTACTCGAGCCGAAGTTTGAGAGGCTTTACCGCCTTGAGAACGGGAACGGCGGCAAAGAGCAAGGCGTAGTTCAATGCGCTGTTCAGGAGCTGCCCCATAAAGACGAGGCGGACGAGGACATACGTCCAATAGAGGTTGACCCCGCCGAAGTACTCGCTGATGTATCCGAGCGCCTTCTGCGAGAACCCGACGCCCCTGTAGTAAAAGTACATCCCCGTCGTGTTGATCCCCACCGAACAGACGAGGAGGGTGGCCAAACAGATGATGGAGAGCTTTACATAGACGCTCCCCTTGAAGTGCAGGGGAAGTTTCATGATACAGCCCGCGATAAAACTCATCATGGCGACGGAGAGCCCCACCCAAGGCATGTAGAGAAAGCCGCCCGAGTTGACGAGGAAACCGATGGCGTCCCCCAAAAATACGGCGACAAAGCCGTAGACGGGACCGAGGATCATGCCCGTGAGAATGCTCACAAACACCGTGAAAGAATACTGGACGTCGCCGAATTTGATCTCGAAAAAGTTTACGGCAATGCAGAGAGCGGTCATCACGGCGATATAGGCGAGCTGGCGGGCGGAAGAGAGCCCGATCATGAGATCGGAATAGAAGAACCTTTTCCATCTCCCCGCCTTTTTTTCGGTTATTTGCATACTCTCCTCCTTTATGCCCTGCCCATTCTGAGGGCAAAGCCCGAAGAATCCCCTCAAACGAAGTCCGTGACTGCCGCTACGGGCTCCGTGTGTTCTATGGGATCCTTCGCCTACGGCTCAGGATGAGCGCGGAAGCGCCGCCCTTTTTTCGCCCAAAATCATAGCACAGAGCGGCGCAAAAATCAACTTTTTTACATACATTTTCCGTTTTGCGCAAAACTATCATCATGACACTCGTCATCATACGCACCGCCATCATCTTTATCACGCTTCTTATCATCATGCGGCTCATGGGAAAGCGGCAGATCGGGGAAATGCAGCCGTTTGAGCTCGTCATCACCCTGCTCATCGCCGAGCTCGCCTGCATCCCGATGGCGGATACGTCCATACCCTTGCTCTACGGCATCATTTCAGTCGTCACCATCTATGTCTTGCACGAGATCGTCACCCTTCTCGATCTGAAAGTCAAGCCGATGAAATCGCTCATCAGCGGAAAGCCCTCTCTCGTCGTCAACAAAAACGGCATCGACGACTATCAACTGAAGCGCAACAATCTCGACGTGAGCGACCTCATCGAATCGCTGCGCACGGCGGGATTTTTCTCCCTCGATTGCGTGGATTACGCGCTCTACGAGTCCAACGGAACGTTCTCGGCGCTTCCCAAAGAAAATTACGAGCAGATGCAGACGTCCCTCCCTCTCGTCATCATCGATAACGGCACATATGATGCGAAAAATCTGGAATTGACGGGTCTGAAGCAGGAATTTTTTGACGGCATTTTACGGGAACACGGCGTAAAAAAAGTGAAGCGCGTGCTCGTTCTCACCGCCGACGGCGAGGGAAAAATGTATTTACAGCAAAAAGGGGAAAAGTTTGAGACGTTCACAGTGCAATACCCCGACGGAAAGACTTGGTGAATTTAAAATTCGGGTCTTCCGCTCAGATTTATGCGATCCGCTCGCTTCGCGCTGGATGAGGGTTCTCCCCTTTCTAAGACATTCTGAAAGCGCGGTGCGAGACGGATGAGGGGCAAGTTGCAGGGCTCCTCCCAAGGAGAGGAGCTGTCACCAACGGTGACTGAGGTGGGCATAAAGCGCCCCGCGTAATTCTGGGGTATGGACGCAGAACGGAGTCACAATCCTTAACTCGCCCCGCCCGCACGTTCTTTATGGCGTCGAAGGGCGGCACGAGGAGCGTAGAGACGAAGTTAGAATCTCGCGGGGCAAATGTAAAACATGCGGCGAGATGCTTCGGTACATCTTTCACGGACTGCGTACGGCTTCTGTTCTCAGCATGACGCCGCCCGCACCCCCTTTGAACACTTTCTTTTCGAAGGCCGTAGGCCGAGCAAAGAAATGTTCGAAAACATTCCAACATCACGTGCCTTAGGCGGAATTCACTTCCGCCGTGGGCGACACAATTCGGCGCATACCTGCGCCTTGTTGTCTTTCAAGGAAGTTCGGCCCGTGGGGTGATAAGGCTTGGAAATGTAATAAACCGACCCCTCGAACACTTTCTTTTCGAAGGCCGTAGGCCGAGCA
>CANQHG010000035.1 GCA_947623655.1 uncultured Clostridia bacterium
CCAACGCTCTATCCAATTGAGCTAACGGCGCATATTGTATTTTGTTGTTCTCTTGCGGCTAGTCCCTAGCCTTACTTCGCGGCTTTGCCGCTCGTGCCGCCCTTAGTAGACAAATAGTGCGGGCGGGGTGATTCCGTAGACCAACGCTCTATCCAATTGAGCTAACGGCGCATATTGTATTTTGTTGTTCTCTTGCGGCTAGTCCCTAGCCTTACTTTGTCCTACGGGCTTGTGGCGCATATAAATATGCACGCGGCTTTGCCGCAATTACGCGTTTATTATATCCCCTTTGATTTTGTTTGTCAACATATTTTGCGCGCCAAAAAACATTATCCACAGAAAATTTCAGATTGTGGATAACGCACGCCGAAAAACTTGCGCGTTTTGCGCGTTTTTTGTCGAATTGTGGAATTCTTCACCAAAACTTCGGAAAAAATGTGGATAACTTTTTTTGACTTTTGCCCTTTAAGTATATTGAGCGGAACGTGTCCACATTGAATTTATGCGCCGATGTGGATAAAAACGCCGCCCTTTTCCCCTTTAATATACTTGTCCGAGGGCGGCAATATGCTAAAATTTTGCGGCGTTCTCAATTATATTTTGTATGCGATTTGAAGATGAGCGCCATGAGGGAGGAAAAGACGACGGCCGCCGAAACACCCGCACTCGCCGCCGCGAGAGAGCCAGTGAGCGCCTGAAAAATGCCCTTCTGTGCCCCCTTCATCGCGCCGTTTGCAAGCAGATATCCAAAGCCCGAAATGGGCACGGTCGCGCCCGCGCCCGCCCATTCTACGAGGGGTTGGTACAGCCCGAGCGCCGTCAGCGCAACGCCCGCCAGCATGAAGATGACGAGGATCTTCCCCGCCGTGAGGTCGGTGAAATTGATGACGAGTTGCGCAACTGCACAGATGAGCCCGCCTACGGCAAACGCCTTTACAAACATCAGCAAAATGTTAACGTATTCCATATATGTAACCGCTTTGCCGACGCGAGGTCGTTGTGTGCGGGACGCCAAACTTTCCGCAGGAAACAGGGCGGGCACCCCATGTTTGTTCCCGCCGAGTGCTCTTCTTCCTTTTTATGGGAAAGGAGGTTGAAATTCTCACCGCTCCAAGACGACGGCATGTGCGATGCAGGGGATGCTCTCCCCCTGTCCCGACGAGACGGTCGAGAGCAGCGCGCCCGTCGCCACGAACAAAATTCTGCGCAGCGCACCGGAGAGCATCTTGCTGTATAAATAGGAATTGAGCACCACGGCGGAACAACCTGCGCCGCTTCCGCCCTGGTACTCATCCTCGATGACATTGTAGATAATTTCGCCGCAGTCCACATGCCGCTCGGAGATATCCAAGCCCTTTTCCCATGTGAGGTCCTTCAAAATGCGGCTTCCGAGCGCGCCCAAATCGCCTGTCACGATGAGGTCGTACGCCTCGAATTCCTCCTTCGTGCCGCGGAAATGCGCCAATATGGTGTCCGCCGCCGCGGGGGCCATGGCGGCGCCCATGTTGTTGACGTCTGTCACGCCGAAATCGACGACCTTTCCGAGCGTTGCCGCCGTAATTTTGATGCCGTCACCCTTATCCGAAAGGAGAGCCGCCCCTGCGCCCGTCACCGTCCACTGTGCCTGCGGCGGGCGGGTACAGCCGAGTTCGAGGGGATAGCGGTACTGCCGTTCGGCGGAGGCAAAGTGACTGCCCGTCGCGGCGACGACGCGGTGCATGAGACCGCCGTTGATGAAGGCCGCCCCCACTGCGAGGCTCTCCGCCATGGTGGAGCAAGCCCCGTATACGCCGAGGAAGGGCACGGAGAAATCCCGCGCCGCAAAACTAGCGGAGATGATTTGGTTGAGTAGATCGCCCGATACAATACAGTCGATTTCCTCGCGTTTGAAGCCCGCATTGGCGATCGCGCCGTCTATGACGTGGGAGAGCATCTTGCACTCCGCTTTTTCATAGGTGCTCTCGCCGAACATGTCGTCCGCGAGCGCGGTCTCAACATACCGCCCGATGACCCCTTCACATTCCTTTGGTCCTGCAATGGTGCTTGTCGCAATGATGCGTGGCTGTTTTTTGAAATAGATGGTCTGATTCCCCATAAAATATGCCCGACTGCATTTTCTGCAATCGGGCTGATTTCATGCATTGCCGCTTTTTTGTCCCGCTCCCTATTGTTTTAGTTGACTTTGGTTGTGTCGAATGTTATACTGTTTTTATATAATTTTTACAAAATCTGATATCGAAAGTTTGAGCTCCATCAATATAATTAATTCTGTGAGGATTGAAAATTTCCATGAAAGAAGACAAAAGTTTAAAATGTGTATTTGTCGATTATTTTGATACAATAGTATACCGCAAAATATATCCCAATAAGACAAAAGAAATCTGGTCGCAGCGCATGTCGCGCGAAATGAACTATTCGGTTAAACCAATTAGACTACTCCAATATAGATTAATGTTGGAAGATATTTTGGCAAGAAACAGTAAATGCGGCAACTTTAAATACGTTGATCTCTGTAAACACATTGCTAGAAATATAGTGAAGAGTTATGATGTGAATTTTGAAGAGTGGTTTTACGAAAAATCTAAATCAGTAGAAGAAACCATTGAATTAGAAAATCAAATTATAAATGAAAAAATTATAAATCGTCTTTGGGAATACAAGAAACAAGGCAAGAAAATTTTTCTTATTTCTGAATTTTATTTGGGAGAAGATTCATACAAAAAATTCTTTGAAAAACTCAATATTAGTAATCTTTTCGATAGAATTTATATCTCATGCGATTACTTGGCTAGTAAATCGGATGGTCGCTTATTTAAGTATGCCTTATCCGAAAATAATATTGCCCCCGAAGAAACTTTAATGATAGGCGATAATTTTAAGTCCGATTATAAAATACCCATATCCTTAGGCATGAGGGCTGTGCATTATGAAAACAAAAAACAAATTAAGCATTATAAAAAGCAGCTCCACTCCACTACAGAGCAAAAATTAAAAAAGATATCTTCGCGCAGTAAAATGATGGACAACTATGCTTTTTCCTTATATTTATTCTGCGATAAATTATATATTAAATGCATTCAGCAAAATATTAAAGATATTTATTTTTTAGCGCGTGAAGGACTTTTTATAAAAAAATTATTTGATGAATATGTTAAATCTCACCATTATTCAATCAATACACATTATACTTATGTATCCCGCAAATCCACTTATATAGCCTCACTACAAGGACTTGAAACAGAAAACTTTTCTGCTTTATTTAGGGAGTCTTCCAAATTTAATTGCTACACATTTATGAAAGCATTGAATTTTACAAGCGATGAAATTAAGTTGGTGGGATATAAAGAAAATTTCGATGTGAATGAAAACTTTAAAGAAAGCAATGAATTCAAAGAATTAAAAAGAAATAAAGAGTTTGCCAAAATTTACGAAGCAAAAAGGCAGGAACAAAACCGAAATTTTAAACGCCATATGGCCTCGATGGGGTATGATGGGCGGTCAAAGCTCTATGTGGTTGATGTGGGTTGGAAAGGATTCATTCAGGACAATATTTATGATATCTACGAAAAACAAGTAGAGGTGTCTGGGTATTATTTGGGATACGACAATTTCGGAAAAATCTCCTTGACGAATCGTAAGCAAGGTTTGTTGTTTGATACGGTAACTTTTAGCGATGAAATCAACTGTGATATTTTTATTTATGATGCGCTAAATTATGAATTGATTTTAGCGGCTGGTCACGGAAAAACCGTCGGCTATCAAGAGGATGGAACCCCCGTGTTAGAGTATGACGAAGATAAAATTGCATATGATAAGTATGTTAAAAAAATTCAAGAACTATTATTGAACAAGTTTATAAAAATCGGGGAAATTTTTGACGATTTTATTGTGGATGAACCTACTCAAAAAGTATTTGAAAACATGCATGAAAAATTGCTTGCGAAGATGTCCTTAAAAGATACTTACCTATTATATAAGTTATATGCATTGCATCGCGACAGCTTCTTAGGGCAGGATGGCCGTATGCGCGATTTTATCCCATTCTTAATACGCAAAAAGGCTAAATCAATAATCAAACTGAAAGAATATACCGGTAAAAAATATGGCGTCAAGAAGTAAACAAGCTGCTCGAAACATAATTTTCGATATGGGCGTACAAATAGCCGGATATATATTGACATTTGTAACGCGAACCTTTTTTATAAGATGTTTGGGAGAAGTATATTTGGGAATAAACGGTGTTATTTCCAACATTCTCTCTATTTTATCTTTGGCGGAACTAGGATTTTCTACTGCTTTTTCCGTTAGCTTATACAAGCCTCTGCATGAACAAGATTATGAAACATTATCTGCAATAATGAGATATTTTAGAAAAATATATCTCATCGTCGGATTGGTCGTTTTGGGGATCGGACTTATCTTTTTACCGTTCATTCCTTTAATAGTTAAAGTGGAAAATGTCGGTAACTTGTATTTGATCTTTTCTCTTTATCTTATTTCCAGCGTTATAACATATTTAGGGGCGAGTTATTCTACATTTATTTTTGCAGATAAACGTGGGTTTATTGTTGCGATCACTAATTTAGTTAAAGTTGTATTGCTCAATCTCTTTCAGCTTTTGTCTTTGTTGATTTTTAAAAATTTTTATCTTTATATTGGCTCTATAATAGTTTCTAATGCAATAGCCGCAATTTTATGCTTTGTTTATTATAGATATCATTATAAAGATATTTATGCACTAAAAAATATTCCCCTAAATGCAAATATTAAAAAAGAAATTAAGACCAATACAAAAGCTACATTATTTCATAAAATAGGCGGAGTTGTATTAACAGGCACTGATAATATCGTTATATCAGCATTTATCAGTGTTGCAGTGGTTGGATATTATTCCAATTATGTTATGATTATCAGCATTATTTCAACCATGTTAGGACTGATTTCGAACGCCTTATCGGCTTTTGTAGGCGAAATAAGTGTTACAGAAAATCGGGCATCAAAAACCGAGTCGTTCTACAAAATAAACTTTTTGAATTACATTTTAACCGGCATATGCGGCGTCATTTTATTTGTTATGATCAATCCGTTCATACGACTTTGGGCGGGAGAAAATTATGTTCTATCCAACTATTTTGTAGTTATCCTTGCTATACAATTTTATTTGAACTGCATCAGACGAACGCCTCAGTTATTCAACACTGCGTTCGGATTATACGATAAATATAAATATTTTCCGATTATAGAAGCCGTTCTTAATATAATCATATCTATTATTTTGGTTCATTTTATAGGGCTTATCGGCGTTATTCTCGGAACAATTATCAGTGTATTTTTTGTAACTTTTATCGCTGAACGTGTAGTAGTTTTTAAGTATGCAGTAGACTATAATACGCGTAATTGTTTATTTTTTGATTTATATAGTGTACTGATATTTGCCATTTGCTGTATAGGATGCTATTATCTCACGACACACATTATCGGATGTGAGTCGTGGTTAAAATTATTTATTAATTTTGGAATCGTGACAATCATTGTGTTATTGGTTTATTTACTATTTACCTTAACACAAAATTATGGCCGTTGGTGGTTACATTATATAAAAACAAAAATCTTTTCTTTCAAAAAAAAGCCAGGCTCTAGTGCTGCTCAAAAAAATTCCATAGATATGGACGATTCTGAAAGCAATTCGACTCAAAATAAAGAAGATTAGAAATCGTTTAACTTTATTTATATAATTTAAGCGCCTATCCGCATATTTTCGCGGATAGGCGTTGTTAATGTCCATATTATAAATAAATTCTACATATAAAATATATACTCTATTATCTTAAATCGTTCTCGGTTTATAGTTTTTCGCTTGTTTAAGCCATCAATAGTTTGAATGTCTCGTTCAAATAACGGGTAATCTTCTAAATTGCAAAAAACAGAGATTTGTACCCCTCTTTTATCTTCTGTATCTTCCTGAAAAACAGAAAGCAAATCATCTAATTCTTTTTTGCTTTTCACAATTAATGACTTTTCTTTATATTTAAGATGTTCATAAATTTCTCCAATCCCATCAATAAATTTCATGTCAGGGAAATAATTCGTAAAGAGATTCATTATGTCTAAGAGATTTGGACTAATCATCACTTGATGAAATGATTTAAAATCTCCCACAAAACTCCCTTCGGCATCGCTTATATAAAATTTTTGGCTTGAATTTTTTATCGCTACAACGGCATGTGACATATATCCATATTCTGTGCTAATCTTTGGGCGCACACCTTCCATTGGCCTAACTAAATATCTATAACTTTCTATACCCTCCAAGCGCAACAAAATTAAATAACTTTTTGCATAGGCTTCGCACACGGCAAGCCTTTTCTCTTTGGGATCGCCTTCGTCCACGAGAAGAACTCCCTCAGCAAAAAAAGAATCTAACCTTGCCACATCTTCATCCGGAAAATTTTCGGGATCAGGCGGATTTAAATAATTTGCATATCCATTATCATATTGTACATTCTCCGCAAACCAACTGTAAATGTTAAAGACTTTTTCGTCGTTTGACATACCCTCCATGATAATTTCGCGAAGAATATCTTTTGCGGCATTTAATGTTTTCTCGGCAACGGAGTCTTTAACGCATACAGGTATATATTCGTGCTCCAAAGCGTACCAAAGCTGTTGCGTATTCCAGATGCCCGAAATGGTTTTTCCATATTTTTTATAGGCAAAATCATCAAAAGTATCCGTTCTTACTTGAAAAGCCGTTTTATCCGAATCATACTCAATCAAACTTTTATTCCTCATAACCTTCTCGGTCGTGGAGCGATTGCTTTCGGTAGCCAATGCATAAGGAATCAGCTTAATTACCAAATCATGTTCGTTTTCATACCAGCCCGTTATTCCTACCGCCGTTCTTAATAATTCACAATACCAATAAACCACATCTATTTCGTGTTGCGCCGTTCCATGAT
Source organism: uncultured Clostridia bacterium (assembly GCA_947623655.1). Lineage (GTDB taxonomy): Bacteria > Bacillota > Clostridia > Christensenellales > Borkfalkiaceae > Gallimonas. The sequence continues at coordinate 6,960 of CANQHG010000035.1, forward strand.
CAAAATTGAGGCGAACGCGGAAGGTGTCGCGCAAAAATTCCGTAAAACTCAACTGATAAAAGGCATAAAAATCAATGATCTCGGCGAGCTCATAATAATCCTTTGCTTCGGTTAAGCTTTGGGGCTCTGCAAGACGATCTGCACCGTACCTGTCGGCAAGTTTATCCCGGAACTCCTCATCTTCTTGCATCCACATTTCATCATTCGTGAGAACTTCCTCATGTCCCTCATAAGCCGCTTGATAAATAGCCATTGTATCGTCGAATGTGATTGCCCCCTCAAACTCTATTTCACATCTGGCGCGTATTTGTCTCAATAAATCCTGCTGTTCTGTACGATATGCCGCTAAATCAAACTCGGATACAAGCTCATCTATAAGAGTTGCCTGATAATTTTTCAAAGCAACGGGATCTCCGACTTTTGCGTCGAGTATGTAAACATCCTTTTTCTCATCGTTTAGCCTTGTGCGCACCTCCTCTTTGGTTTCATATAATAACATTTCCTCCCGCACATTTTCAAAATAATCGTTATACCTTTGTATGTATTCGTCATCTTTGCCCTCGAAATTTACAAGCGTAAACAGCTCCCGATAACATTCTTCTACCAATACGAGCAATTCCTCGGCGTATAGCGCTTTATCATTTTTGACCGTTAGTATATTTTCCTCATAAAATTCAAGTTGCAGAGCGACTTCTTCTTTTGTCCGACAACGGTCAATCTGCTTTTTACACGCTTCGACAAGCGCAGATACTATCAATGCTTCATTGGCACGATAATCTATTAAATTCACACAATTTTCTATTTCTTCCTTGGCATTATTTTTACAAAGAGCGAGCTCTTGCGCATACAGCTCGCTATCGGTCGGAATGGAGTATACTTTGATTTTGAAATCGCGCACAAGATTATCCACTGCGGTATAATCGTTATCCTTGACATCTAAAATTTTCGCCTCGTATTCACCGATCAATGCGGAAACTTGATTGCGTTCTTCAATTCTGTAATCTTCCAACACAACATAATCTTTGATCTCTTTGACTTTGCCGTTGCAGTACAAAACAAATGCTTCAAGCTCTTCGCTTTCATATTGCGCCGCAGTTTTTATTGAAAGTATTGCTTCACTGTAAGCGTTAAAAATATCTTCGAGCCCTTCGATGTCTTCCCCCGCGTTTATCGCGTTTATTCCGTTTTCGAGGTAAAACTCATATGATATTTTCTCGGCTTCCCTGTAATTTTCTGCTGTGGAAAGCGCTTTTAGTTTGGTTATCCAATCGAGCTTGGCATTTTCAAGCTCCTCTTTCATCTGCGCTTCTTCCTCTTCGTAATCGGCAATGGTTTTTATGGAAAGTATCGCTTCTTCGCAACTATGATACAACACAGGCAAATCTTCGATTTCTTTGCACTCGTTGATCTTGTTCACCGACTCTATCAGCTGCAACCTATATAATTGAAGTTCTTTGTCGTAAAAGTCATCTTCTGAAGCAAGCAGGTGCAGTTGCGATACATATTCGGCCTTTTTCTCTTCAAGAGCAGCTTGATACGACATGGTTTCACGGCTTTCGCTAGCATGATATGAAATAAAATCGCATGCGGAAAAACACAACACGATACACAATGCCGCCAGGATCGCCGCTATAACCGAACTCACTTTCTTTTTCATGCTTGACCCTCCTTTTCGTAATAGACGAAATAATCCGCATAATTGCTCCAAGTATAGCCTGTGACGTAGTTTGAGTTCTTGGGAATATAAATTTTTACGTTCTTCCCGGCGCCTTTGAGTAAGTTTTCGTTAGAGGGCGAAAGTTTATTCCCTTCTGTTTCGTACAAATAAATGCGCTCTAACCCAATGCACCCGTTAAACGCGCCACCATCAAACGTTCTATATGTAAGCCCTATGTGTATACGTTTTAGATTTATACAGCCGTAGAATGCGTCCTCGTCGATGGTTGTTACGTTTTTTCCCTCATGCGTGGACGGAAGGATAACCTCTTCCATGTCCTTATATTCGTCTTTTACCCCGACAATCGCATACGACTGGCCTGACAGCCTGTATTCGAACCAATCGGCATAGTCGTTGTTGGGCTCGCCCAAATAGTCTTCGAAAGGCGTCAGCTCGCCCTTATCCTCGGGTTCGATAACCTCCTGGTCGGGTGGCTTTGGCGGATCGGGAACGACAATGGAAGGATTCCCGGGATTGGTAGGGTCTTCTCCTCCCGGCACATTCGTTTCTCCGCCCTGAACGCTGCGGCCCAATTTCAGTTTGAGGTTCTCTATCAAGAGGTTTGTGTAGTAAACTGCTCCTGATGAATTCAAATGAAAATTCGTATCGTAGAAATATCTGTAATCAATAATACAATCTTCAAGATTCGATAATAGATCGCACGCTATTTCGTCTTGGAGCAATTTCTGAAATTCCGCCCGTTTTTCCTTGGAGGAGGCCATAGCAAGCTGATTGCATGGGGAAAAATTAAAATATATTTTGGCTTTTTTACTCCTGACAAAGGCACAGTATTGGTTCACATAATCCAAAAACTCTCCGTCCAATAGCGCCTCGGTAGTAGATATCTCCATCGTGGAATCCACGCCGTTATTCATTATGTTATATTCCCGCTCCACTGCAATATCGCCGTATTCGTTGAACGAA
>CANQHG010000036.1 GCA_947623655.1 uncultured Clostridia bacterium
GTGCAGAGCCCACGGCGACGCGGTCGCGTGTTCAAATCACGTCTCCTCGACCAACAAAACGGACTGTCGCAAGACGGTCCGTTTTGTTATCGGCCACGGATAAATTTAACGAAACTCCTTGCAATTCCAAAATAAAAATAGTATAATATCCGTACCGAATAGAAATTGAGGCAAACACATGAAAAAAATAAGATTCATCGGCATCTTTTTCGCGATCGCTTTATTGATCGCGGGTATTTGTGCGTGCGAAACAAATGACAACGCGACAGGCGGGTCATCGGAGCCGTCGTATGAGATCGTTCTCAATACAGAACTCCCCTACACCGTGGAAGCGGGCAGCGAGGTCGATTTCACGCAATATTTCATCATCAAAGACCAAAACGGCAACAGAATTGTTGTTACCGAAGAGATGCTCGATCTGAGCGGGGCTGACACGTCCGAGCCCGGTGTCATCATTGTTACTTGCAAGCTCGGCAAAGCCGTTGCGACCGCAAATATCATCGTTACGGAAAAACAAACAACGCAGGGCGGTCAGGGCGAAATCGCCGATATCGGCTCCGTGCTCGCAAAATATGCCGACAGTTCGCTTTGGAATTTTGCCGTAAACTTCAAAGAGGAGCTCAACGGAGAAACTGCGGAAGAGTACTACGAATATCTCGGCGACAATGTCCTCAATACCTACACGGACAGCGGAACGTCTTTCACCGACTATCTCGGCTACGACGAAGAACAGGATCTGTACTCCTACTACAGCGACAACGGCGACGGCACCTATGAGGTCTACGACGAGACAACAGACGAGTTTGCGTATATGTATCCCAACCTCGCCATCGTCAATTTTGCCGAACTGCGGAATTGCACTTTTACCGACGCCGGAAACGGCAAATACAGCGCATCCGACCCGAATACGGCGGGCGCCGCGGTGCTCGGCGAATATGTGGGCTACAGCTGGACCGCTTTCGATCTCTACATCGCCGACGAAAAGATCACAAAGATCGTCGGCGTCATGAACGACGGCGACACGCAGACGTTCACTCTCTCAAAATACAACGCGGTAAACTTCACCCTCCCCTCTGCGGGCGGCGATGAGCCCGATCCCGGCGACTCGGGCGGGACGACGACGCCCGAAAAAGAGGGTTTCAATCCCCTCACTTCTCCCGCCGCGGGGACGTACTACATGGGGATGCTGGCGCAGGACGGTGAATATCACTATCTTACAGGCGAAATGGCGGCCGCGCCCGCTCAATATTACATGGCGACCGTCACGGATATCGCCGACGCGACAAAAGTGACGCTCGCGGGAGACGCGACAAGCGGCTGGACGCTCAGATGCGCCAACGGCAAGTACATAGAGATCGAGCTCAGCGGAACGCACATCAATGCCGTTTATAAAACATCTTCTTCCATGAAATGGACATGGGATGCTGCGGAAGAACTCTTTATTTGGGTCAACGGCTCAAATCGATACTTCCTCGGGACCCACGATACTCTGACGACGGTCGGCGGCGTGGATTATGACAAATACATCGGCACAAACTGGCGCGTTGTGCCGGGCACCTACAAGGCTCCCTCGGGCGGCAGTACGGGCGGCACGGGAAACGTCATGGAAAAACAGACCTACGACCCCGCCACTTTCGACAAGGAAGACCTTCAGGACAAATTGCTCAAAACGGACGGCGCGATCGGGCTTCCCTCTACGGGAGCTTACCATGCGCTCGTCGTGCCCGTGCAATTCAGCGGCGATACGATCACAACAACGCAACTCGAAAATCTCAGAAAAGCTTTCAACGGCACGGAGACCGATACGGGCTGGGAGAGCGTCTCGAGCTACTACAAAAAAGCATCGTACGGAAAGCTCGATCTGACGTTCGACATTCAGGGGGTTTTCGAGACGAGGTACGCCGTCTCATACTACGAACAGTTGAGCGCAGACGACCCGGATGAGGTTGCGGGCGCGGAAGCGCTTCTCCTCGAAGTGCTCGAAAAGTTGCAGAGCTCGCTGACGCTCGAACAATACGATCAGAACGGCGACGAGTGCATCGACGCGGTATACCTCATCTATTCGGCGCCCGTCGACTACCAAGGAGCAGACTTCCTCTGGGCCTATACGACATGGACGGACAGCGAAAACTTATACGACGGGCTTTTCCCCTATTCCTATCTGTTTGCGGGGCTCGATTTCATGGACGAAAGCACCTCGCGCGATCAGGGATCGGGCGCAGATATGATCGCGGGGCTGAAGATCAACGCTTCCACATATATCCATGAAACGGGACACCTGCTCGGGCTCGACGACTATTACGACTACAGCGAATACGTGGGCTCCGACGAGGGGCTCGGCAGCGCGGACATGATGGATTACACGGTCGGCGACCACAACGTCTATTCCAAGACGATGCTCGGCTGGCTCACCCCCACCATCGTCACCGAGACGACGACAGTGACTCTGCAGCCGTCCGTGTCGAACGCATCGGCGATACTCATTCCCCTCGATTTCGACAACAGTTACTTCTCCGAATATCTCATGATCGATCTGTATTCCGCGACGGGGCTCAATGCCCTGCATGCGGGGATGGAAAACAGCTATCTCTACGACGGGGCGGCGTTCGGCGTGAGAGTGTACCACGTCTCCTCGTCGATCGATAATCCGTACAACGAAAACGACGACTACGGTTCCTTTACAGACTGCAACAACTCGACGACGGCGCACCCGCTCATCAAGCTCGTGGAAGCGGACGGCGATAAAAAATTCTCGAAAACAAACGGCTGGGCATCGGAGAGCGACCTCTGGCAGACGGGCGGCAAGTTCTCCGCAAAATTCCCCTCCTACCCCCGCAACGACGGAAAGAAACTCAACTTCGACATTGCGTTCGGCAGCGTCTCCGCATCTTCCGCGACCGTCACGGTCACTTATACATACTGATCGCGCGGACTGCGGCGCGGAATAGCCGCAAACGGCCAAATTATCTCCAAACAAAAAACGGGAGCGAAAACAAATCGCTCCCGTTTTTATTCAGTGTATTCAGGCGGATAAGATGTAGCGGCCGCTGATAAAATCGACAAGTTCGCCGCCGCCCTGCGCTTCTTTCATCGTAACGTCGTCCATAAACAGCCTGTGCTCTTCGTTGTGATACCACAAAAAGACGACATGCATCCGCTTTTCGGGGTCGCATTCCCAATAGATATTCTGAAGATCCGCGGCGCCCTCGTAGTAGAGTTTCCCCGACGTCTCGAGCATGGCCGCAATGTCGGACTTTGCGACGATATATTCGTCGTGATTGATCTTGCGCATAATGACAAATCTCTCGTATCCCGCAAGCCGCACGATGAGATACTCTCTTCCCGGAGAGACGGACACGACCCTGCCGCGCGGACGTGTGCCGTGTCTGGAGTCGTGATAGAGCACAACGTCTCCCGCTTCGATCCCCTTTTCCCACAGCGTGAGCTCATGGGGAATGTCGTGCGCGTTGAACATAACGTTGTTGCCGTATTCGAAAAACGTGATCGTCATACAATCTCCCTCGATGCAAGTATAAAGCACGAGCCCGCGATTGTCAAGATTTCTTTGAAAAATATTTATGGATTTTACTTTATTTCACGCTGTATAAGATGTCCGTATAAGACGGAAACGGCCATACGTCGGAGGGGCAAAGCCGCTCCAGCCCGTCGCACAGCTCTCTCACCGCCGCCATGCGGGGAATGACCGTCCGCGCGGCTTTTTGCGCCGCCGCAAGTTTCTCCTCTTTCCCCGAAAGTTCGGCTTCGAGCGCGTCAACCGCCGAAGAGAGCTCTTCCTGCATCGAGGAGAGCTTTTCCGCGAGCGAAACGTCGCATCGGCACGCGATCTTATCGGAGACCGCGCGCTTTGCGGCAACGGCCGTACACAGTGCGGCGATATAGTTTGCGACTGCGGGGCAGACTTCTTGCCTCATCATGGAAACGAGAGTGCGCGCCTCGATCTTTACCGCCTTTGCATAGTATTCGAGCGCAATGTCGGCGCGGGCGACGAGCTCTTTTTCGGTAAAGACGCCCTGCCGCGTAAAAACTTCGATATTCTCGCGCCTGAAAAACTCGGGCACGGCGTCGGCGGTCGTCTTCAGATTTAAAAGCCCCCTGTTTTTCGCCTCTTCCTCCCAATCGGGACCGTAGCCGTTGTAATTGAACACAATGCGGTAATGCCGCTTTAAAAGCGCATATGTGTAATTTTTACAGGCGTCCTCAAAATTTTCGGCGCCCGTGAGCGCGTCGGCGGCGTCTGAAAACGCGTCGGCCGCGATCGTATTCAAAACGATATTGGCGTCGGCGACGGAAGCGGAGGAACCGACCATTCTGAACTCGAATTTGTTGCCCGTGAAGGCAAAGGGAGATGTGCGGTTTCTGTCCGTCGCGTCGATGGGAAAAATGGGGCTCGAGGGTACGCCGATAGACCCCGGCACCGCCTTTTTCGGCACATATTCTCTGCCGAGGACGATGCTGTCGACAATGGCGCCGAGCTGGTCGCCGAGATAGACGGAGACGATCGCGGGGGGCGCCTCGTCGGCGCCGAGGCGGCAATCGTTTCCCGCGGAAGCGACCGAGGCGCGCAAAATGCCCTGATACTTGTCGACCGCGGCGAGGATACAGGCAAGGAGCAGCATGAAGCGGGCGTCCTTTTCGGGACTGTCTCCGGGGTCGAGAAGATTGACGCCCGTATCGGTGGTGAGCGACCAGTTGTTGTGCTTGCCCGAACCGTTGACGCCGTTGAACGGTTTTTCGTGCAAAAGGCACACGAGATGATGTTTGCGCGCCGTCTTCTTCATGAGTTCCATTGTGAGTTGATTGGCGTCCGAGGCGATATTCGCCGTTGTAAATACGGGCGCGAGCTCGTGCTGGGCGGGCGCGACCTCATTGTGCTCTGACTTCGCGCAGACGCCGTATGCCCACAGCGTCTCATCGAGATCGCGCATATAGGCCGAAATACGCGTCTTGAGCGCGCCGAAATAGTGATCGTCCATCTCCTGCCCGCGCGGCGGCGCCGCTCCGACGAGCGTTCGGCCCGTGAGAACGAGGTCTTTGCGCCTGAAAAAGACTTCTTCGTCGATGAGAAAATATTCCTGCTCGGGGCCGACCGTCGTTTCGACCTTTTTGCAGTCGATGCCGAAGAGCTTCAAAAGCCGTCTCGCCGCCTTGTCGAGGGCGGCCATGGACTTTAAAAGAGGAGCCTTTTTGTCGAGCGTTTCGCCCGTGTAGGAGACAAAGACGGTGGGGATACAGAGCGTTCCCTCTTTGACAAAGGCGAACGAAGTGGGATCCCATGCGGTGTAGCCGCGCGCGGCGCACGTCTTGCGCATGCCGTCCGAGGGGAAGGAAGAGGCGTCCGGCTCGCCGACGATGAGTTCCTTCCCCGTAAAACGCATGATGGCTTTCCCCCCGCATGGTTCGAGAAAGCTGTCGTGCTTTTCGGCGGTGAGATTTGTGAGCGGCTGGAACCAATGCGTGTAGTGGGTCGCCCCTTTCCCGACCGCCCAATCTTTCATCGCGTTTGCGACCGCCGAGGCGATGGAACCGTCGAGCGGCGCCCCCTCTTCGACTGTTTTTTTGAGCGAACGGTATACTTCCTTGGGAAGAGCGTTTTTCATCACTTCGTCGTTGAAAACATTTGTAGCAAAATAGTCCGTGACGTTCGATTTTTCCATAGTCCATTATATGAATCATATGTAAAAAAGGCGGCCATTGCCGCCTTTTTTAAACGATATCCGACGATTTTCGGAAATTTTCTTATTTGGTATGGATCCGCAGACAAGTCACGGAATACCCCGTGAGGGAGAGTCCGATAACGCCGTCCGTAAAGCCGCCGAGCGCGGACGTACGCGGTGAGATGAGGGTGGTCTCCGTCGTATTGACGTCCTGCAGATCGCCGAAAAGACGCGTCATATGCGCAATTCCCGTAAGTTCTTGCCCCACGGAGACGTTCAGATTTAAGCCGTCCTCGCCCGCATTGACGATCTTTAAAATGACGTCCCCCGTCTCCTCGTCGAGGCTCGTCACAAAGTGAAGCTTCTCGATGTCCGCCGTCTTCCCGTCGGGCGACGTGAGCGTATAACTCTTCGAAAAACCGCTCCCGAACGTGAGCGACGCGTCCAGCTTCTTCGTACCCGTGTTCTGCATAAAGAGCTGTTGGACATAGTAATTTGCGGTCTTGACGAGTTCCGTATTCGTGAAAAGCATCATGTCGACGGGCCAATGGCGGTAAGTCTCTTTCACGGGCGCGAACATGGGCGCATATGCCGCAAGTCTTACGATGTCGCCGTTGCGCTCAAACCCTGTCATCGCCGCCGCTTCCGCAAGCGCCGAAAACCAGTTGTTGACGCGGTAGAGATTGTTGAAATTTCCCGACTCCCTGAAATTGTTGTTCGCGGAATATTCGCCGACGAATACTTCGTAGCGGTCCGCACCCTCGCGGGTATAGCCGTCGTACATCCGTGTGTGGAGAAGGAAATCGACGGGGCTGTTATAATAGTGCTGGTCGTGGATGCCGTACTCCGCGAGCGCCGTGATCTTCCCCTCGTTGCGGTAGGCGATCGCGGCGTCTTTGGCAACGCCCGAAGTGCGGGTGAGGCCCGTTGTAAAGTCGATCGACCCCTCGCAGTGAATGAGTTGCTGGTGGTTGCCGACGATGAGCTCTACGCCATACTTTTTGCATGCCGCCATAAAATCCTCATCTTCGAGGAATTTTTCGTAGTAGCTCGTGAAATAGTTGCTCTTCGACTCGCCCGTGTTCCACTGTTCGTTGCCGATGCCGATATAGTTCATCTCAAAGGGTTCGGGGTGTCCCATTTCCGCACGGATCTTCCCCCATTTTGTGTTTTGGTCCCCCTTGGCGAATTCGATAAGATCGGCGGCGTCTTGGATGTAATCTTCGATATATTTGCCGTGTCTGCCCGCAAGAGGCCCCGCGCCCGTGCCGATGGGGAAGGTCTGTCCCTGGCAGCTCAGCCCGCAGTTGACGACGGGAAGAGCGGACGCGCCGAGAGATTCGCAAAGAAGAAAATATTCGTAAAATCCGATGCCGTAGTCCATCTGGAAATACTCGCTGCCGTTGTTCTCCCACAAATTGACGTTGAGTTTCCGCGTGAACGCCTCTCCGTACGTCGTCACATCTTCCAGCCCCGCACCATTGCTCTTGTTGAGCTTATAGGTGAAAGCGGGCACAATGTCGTCCCCGGCATTCTGGCCGTTTGCAACGGCGCCCACGGAGTTTTTCCAATCGTACGCCTGTTCGAAATTTTCGCCCTCGATGATACAGCCCCCGGGGAAGCGGATAAACTTGGGAGAAAGTTCCTTTACCGCATCATATATGTAGTTTTTTATGCCGACGGTCGCGTCCGTTGTCGCGAAAGACACGCCCTCGAGTCCGACGGTACCCGCATTTTCAAAGGTGAGCCGCAAAAAAAGATTTTCGCTCGCCGTACCGCTCGCCTCGACCGTGCGGACATACTTCGCCCACGTGTCGGCAGGATCGAGCTCAATGGTTGCGCTGATATAATCCTTTGTGCCGTCCGACACGGTGACTTTTACCGAGCCGACCTTGTCCGATTTGATAAATGCGGAAAAAATGTACTCGGTGCCCTCTTCCACCGCCATGGGTACGGGCACATAGCCCGTATTGACGACGCAACCGCCCGCTTTCGTCGTGATGAGGGCGTAGTCGGCAACGGCGTTCTGCCCCGCATAGTCTTCAAACTGTTCGCCGAAGACGCCTCCTTCGGCCGTGACTTCGATCTCCGCGTTTTCTGCCGCCCAGCCGATGTGTTTGCTCTGATATTTCGACTCGAAGCCTCCGTTTTTTACCATGTTGGCGTCGAGCGCCTGCGAGGCGTAGTTGATGTCCTCGAGAAAGACGCCGAAAAGTTCGTCCGATATCCCGGCATATTTTTCGGGGACCCCGCCGATCTCGAGCGTTGCGTCGGGTGAAGAGAACGCGGGCGACTCGCGCACGGGCTCTTCACCCGTATTGGCGTTATTTCCGCTATTTCCACCGTTTCCGCCATTGCCGCCGTTTCCGCCGTTTTCATTATTTCCGCCGCATGCGACCGCGCCGAGAAGTATGGAAGCGCTCAGGGCAGCCGCCATAAAAATATTAAAAAACTTACGCATAATTTCCCCCTTTTTCGATAAATTATAGTGCAAAAAAGGCGGGGTGTCAAGAAATTTAGGAGTGTCAAGAAATTTATTCGCTCAGAAAATCTTCTTTTTTGAGTCCTTCGCGGAGTTTTTCGAGGGCGCGCTTCTCGATCCTCGATACATACGACCGCGAAATTTTCAGCTTTGCCGCGACCTCACGCTGTGCGAGCGGCGCTTCTCCCGTGAGCGCATAGCGCATGCAGACGATCTCGAGCTCCCGCTCTGTCAGAAGTTCTCCGATCGCGGCGAGAAACTTCTCCTGCATGATCTTCTGCTCCACATTTCCGAACACTTTGTCCTCTTTTTCAAAGAGAAGATCCATGAGCGTGAGCTCGTTTCCGTCCTTATCCGTTCCCACGGGATCGGAGAGCGACATGTTCCCCTTGTGCTTTTTCCCCGCGCGGATCAGCATTAAGATCTCGTTCTCGATACAGCGGGCAGTGTACGTTGCAAGGCGGGTGCCGTGGCCCTGTTCATAGGTGTTGATCGCCTTGATGAGCCCGATCGACCCCACGGAAAGCATATCGTCCGTCTCCGCTGCGCCCGTATATTTTTTGACGATATGCGCCACAAGCCGCATGTTGTGCTTTATGAGCATTTCCTTGGCGTGTTTATCGCCTTGGCGCGCGAGGGCGAGATATTTTTCTTCCTCTTCCTTGGAAAGGGGCTTGGGATACGAACTCCCGTCCGATACGGCGCCCGTAAAAAAGAAGATCCGTCCCAGAACGGCATAAAAAAGCTCAAGCATATTCCACCTCTTTCCATTGTATGAAATACGCAATTTGTCCTATGCTTGTCCCGATGCCGTAAAGTTACGGCGGCTATTGTCCGTGTGTGACCCGGGCGGGGGGGCGCATTGCATTCTTTTCTGAATACGATCAAA
>CANQHG010000037.1 GCA_947623655.1 uncultured Clostridia bacterium
GCTTGGAAATGTAATAAACCGACCCCTCGAACACTTTCTTTTCGAAGGCCGTAGGCCGAGCAAAGAAATGTTCGAAACCATTCCAACATCACGTGTCTTAGGCGGAATTTACTTCCGCCGTGGGCGACACAATTCGGCGCATACCTGCGCCTTATTGTAAATCAAGGAAGCTTGGTCCGTGGGGTGATAAGGCTTGGAAATGTAATAAACCGACCCCTCGAACACTTTCTTTTCGAAGGCCGTAGGCCGAGCAAAGAAATGTCCGAAATCATTCCAAATCATGTGCCTTAGGCGGAATTTACTTCCGCCGTGGGCGACCCAATTTGGCGCATACTTGCGCCTTGTTGTAAATCAAGGAAGCTCGGTTCGTGGGGTGATAAGACTCGGGAATGTAATAAGCCGTCCCCTCGAACACTTTCTTTTCGAAGGCCGTAGGCCGAGCAAAGAAATGTTCGAAACCATAACAATTCATTTCCCCCATACATATGGTAAAATCACTCACTGCGATCGGGGTTGCGGCGGCGCTTCTGCTGGGGTTGGCCGTGTTCGAATGGTACTTCGTGGACAAGGAATTTTCAGATTTCGGAGAGGAGATCGAGAGTCTTTACGACAAGACGGCCGCGGAAACTGCGACCGTTGAAGACGCGCGCGTCGTTCAAACCGTCTGGGAAGACAGAAAAGAGCGGCTGCACGTCTTTCTGCCCCATAACGACATCATGCGGATCGACGACTACATGTCGGAGACCGTCCGTCTCATCGGAGAGCGCAACTACGCCCTCGCGCTGCCCAAGCTCGAAGTCCTGCTCCATCTGACGACCTGCCTTCCCGATACCTACAAGCCCGCCCTCGAAAATATCCTGTAAATATTTCGGCGGGAGGCTGAAGTTACAGTCTTTTATGAAAATACAAAAATTATTTTTTGAAAAGCGCCTTTTTTGGCGCTTTTTTGGCGCTTCGTTCTTTATAATGGAAAAAAACTATATTCAGGAGACCCTTATGAAAAGAAACCGAATTGCTCTTCTACTCATCGTCGCGGCGTTTTTCTGCGCCCTGTTCGCTCTCGTCGGCTGCGACGATTCTTCGGGCTCGCACGGCGGAGGCGATTCTTCGGACTCGGGCACGGAAGTTACGACCATTGTTAAAGTGGAATACAGCTACGACCTCAGCGTCGACGCTTCCGCTTACCCCGTTACAGTCGAGGCGGGGACGCAGACGGCGAATTACGACTCCATTCCCCTCAAGGCCCGGATCAGTGCATTGGTATACAAAAAGTCGGAGTCAACCGATCCCATGTCTACGTCGATGGGAGAAAATGCGAAAACGGTGGAATACACGAAAGAGATGTATGCCCGCATCGACTGGCCGGTCGACGCGTTTGAGACCGAAACCGCACCTTTGCCCGGCATGGAGGAAATGCCCGAAAACAAATGGCGCACAGAGTTCGGAAAATGCATCTCGTTCGATTACAAAGACATGGATAAAAGCGTTTTGGCCTTGGAGATCATACAATCCGACCCGTCGCTCAGGAGTCTGCCCTTAGCCGCGAATTTGGAGATCGTGGCCTCGACGGGACCGAACGCCAATTTCGATCTTAGTTTCAATCAACTTTTCACTGTCGTACCCGCAAGCGAACATAAGCAAGTAAAGGCGTCTGTCAATGTCGACAAGCTGGCGCCTTTCGTCGAAAACTCTTTCGAACGCGGTCAGTTGTATTTTAAAACGGTCAACAACGCCAAGATCAACGTCACGGCAGAAATGATCGAAGCCGCCTATCCCGACGGCGACGTGCAGGTGGAGTCTTACGATCCTTTCTCTTTTCTGCTTGTCCTCGACAGATTGAAGTATAAAGCGACGTGCAGCTACGGCGGGGTCACCTACGATATCGACTTTTCTTTTTCGGAATCCGATATCGACAAAACCAGCTACACGCTCTCCGCGGCAAATCAAAAGATATACGGCTCGCCCTATCTGAATTGGAGCGACTTTTATCTCGATCAGTTCGAAGAGGGGGCGATCACCGTGGCGGCAAACGTCCACACCCATCTTCAGAACGGTTCGGACATCGATAAAACGGTCACATTCCGCCTTCCCGTCGATCGGAGCGACATCGCCTCATGCGAGCCGTCGGGGCAGGATGTGTATTTCCTCTTCAAGGAGCCGGTGGAGTACGGTCCCATCACGATCTACAACCTCTCTTTCCCCTGCGAACAGCCCGTCACCTATCTCTTCCACATGCCGACGCTCCCCGTTGCGGAGGTCGCGCAATACGATTACCAACTTTTTGAAAATGTTCTTTTCGACTCCGCAGACATCGTGTACGGCGACAGCCATGTCCTCTCTTTGACGCGGGAAGAGATCGAAAATGCGTCTTACAACTCCGAGGAATCCCATCTCCGTGAGAACAATCTGCTCGCATATTACAAAAGCATCGGAAGAGACACGAATCTTTGGATGGAATATCAGGATCTCTCCGCCTCTCCCTCGCCCTACACGCTGGAAGACAGAGATATCAAACTCATGGGGATCCTGAAAGAGTCTGTCGCCTATGCCGTCTTCACCGATGAGATCGAAGATACCATGCAGCTGTATATCAAACAGGCTTTTATCCCGCCGATGATCAGTTCGGTCACGGAATACTACTACGATTCCGTCCGTTCCTACATGGGCTCTCCCAAACAGCGCACCGTAGAACTTCCCGAAGACTTCTTTGCGGGCTTCAACACAGACAAGAAAGGCACGATCGTGAAGACGCTCGCGACGAAAGATACGGTCCATCCCGAGCAGTGCGACAGCTTTACCCTGATCGTGCAGACGGATACCGTAGAGAGCCTCTCCTTTAAGTTCGATCTCTTCTTCGACGGCATCGTCGTCGGGGAGCCCGTCGACCTGAGGAACTGCTATGCGATCGCCCACTACACGCACGGCCAAACGGCGAAAGTGCCTCTCACGAACGATATGCTCGGCTCTTACGATCAGACGCAGACGGGCGAACAGGAAATCGACGTCACTTATAACGACGGAGAATCCTCTTTCACGGGCAGCGTGACGATGACGGTGCGCAAAGTGAAGAGTTTTACCGTTGCGGAGGGGCTCGACCAATACTATCTCGAGGGCGACGAGCCCGACTTCGACGTCTGGCTTACCGTTACATACACCGACGAAACGGAAGATTTCGTCAGTATCCCGCCCGAAAAATTTGCCTCTTTCGACACAACAGGCAAGGGCGAGCATTCCTTTAAACTCACCTACGGCGGCTATACCCTCACGCACACCTATCAGGTCATCGAGGGGCTGTATCTCACCTATGCGAGCGGCGATCATATCACGTTCACGGGCTATCAGATTGGAAAACCAGACGACGACGCCGAGAACGTGTTCGTTCCCGCAGACATCAAAAACATCGTGCTTCCCGCCGAGATCGGAACGGTGCCCGTCACCGAACTCAAGGCGAACCTCTTCGCGGGCCTCAGCATCCTCAGGTCGCTCGTCGTGCCCGACACCGTAACGACGGTCGGTTACGGCGTTGTAGACAACTGTAAGAATTTGAAGACGCTCACGATTCCCGTCACGGTCACGCTCGAGAAGTACTTCAAACAGTATCAGAAAAAGACTTTGTTCAGCAACGGGACCTATCCCACCGTTCCCTCCGACCTCACCGTCGTTATCTCCGACAAGGCGACGGCTTTCCCCGACAACTTCCTCGCGGCATTCGAAACGGATTCCGAACACCCCATTTCTTTTAAGATCGACTTCGGCGCGGGGATCTCTTCCCTCGAGGGACAGGGCAATTTCACAAATTGGCAATACATCAAGGGCTTTGCGGCGACGGGTAACAGCACGATAACGGTCGTTGAGAATGTCGTCTTCATCGACGGCGGCACAACTCTTCTGTACTATCCAGATTTCAAGACGGAGACGGCGTATCAAATTCCCGAGGACGTCACGACGATCCGCTATATGCAGAACAAGAACATCGAGACGCTCACGATCGGAGCGGACGTGGAGACGCTGCCCGAATACTTTATGGAGCACTCGGAAAAACTGACTACGGTCACTTTCTTGCCGAACAGCAAACTGAAGATCCTCCCCAACAGAGCATTCTATGGCTGTGGTACACTCACATCTTTAACGTTCCCCGACGGGCTGTCGGAAATCGGCGAATATGCGTTGGGGGAAATCGCGGTCGATACGATCGTTCTTCCCAAAACGGTGACAAAAATCGGCGAGCGGGCGTTTGACCGCGCTACCTGCAAGAGATTTTATCTTCCCCCTGCCGCAACCCAGCCGTGGACGGATACTTCCTCGTATACCAGCTTACCCTCGATCAGCCTGCCCTCCCTCGTCGACTTTGCCTACGACGGAAGCGTTGCGCTCGAGAATCTTCCTCCTTTCAAGGACTCATACAGCACAGGAAACATTACAAACCTCTACATCACCGGGGAAACGTCTATCATCGGAAACGAATGGGGCAGCCGGGGATACACGTATAACAGCAGCTTTGCAAGCCCCATCAAGGCGGTGCATGTATACGGCGGCGCCAACTTCAACAAAGGAAACCTTTCAAACAGCGTCACAGTGACCAGACACGCAAACGACGAGGGCAAGTGGTGGTAAACCTTTCGGCCCGATCGGTGCTTTCCGGTTTAAGGCGGCTTCTGTAACAAAAAAGAGACGGATCGTATCCGTCTCTTTTTTTGGAGCTTTTCGGGTCTGCCGCTCGAAAGTTTGTTTTGAAATGAGAACACGATCCAAGACGGCAGAAAAATCAGTCTCCGTTTTTAATTTTCTTCTCCCCAAATAACGGGCGTTTTGCCGTCCCGTTCGTCGTAGTGCCAATAATTCCCCTCTTCAGTCGGCTCGGTTTCGGAATAAAACCAAGGCGTTTGGACCCTAATATAATAGTTGTCTGCAATATCGATCTGAATCTCTTCCCACTGCGCGGGAGTTCCTTTGTAAAATACATGTTCAAGCTTGGGGGTAACCCAAAAAGCGCCTTGTTCGATTTTTTTGAGAGATTCCGGCAATATGATCTCTTTTAATTTCCCCATAGGGTTGAATGCACTTTTTCCAATCGTTGTAACGCCTTCGGGAATATTGATAAATTGCAGTGAATTACACATATCAAAAGTCCACTTTGGGATGCAATCAAGCCCTTGGGGGAGACGGACATAGGTCAAAGAACGGCATGTTTCGAAAATGGAACCGCCAATCAATTTTACCCCGTCAGGCACATAGATGGATGTGAGCTCAACAAGCCCTTTAAAAGCGCCGCCCGCAATGTATTTGATCTGCGAAGGTAAATTATTGATTGCATTACCTTCCGAAAGAGCGCCCTTATAGCGGTAGAGAATATCGTTGCGATAGATTACGAAGCCGTCCGGTTGACTATTATACCAAGCAGTATCTTCAAACACATCATAGCCCATATATTCGAGATTTTTAAAAATAGGGATGTCGTTAAGCGCGGAACATAGCTGGAATACTTCGTCGTCTAAACGCAGAACAGATTGGGGGGCACTGATTTTGATAAGCGACGAACATCCCTTAAAAGCACCCTTTTCGAGCGAAACGATCCCATCCGGAAGAGTCACTTCCTTGAGGTTCTCGCAAAATGAAAAAGCATAATTCTCGATGGACACTACGCTGTTTGGAATCACAACTTTTGATATACCCGTATGAGAAAAGGCACCGGATTTGAGCGTTGTCAAACCGAACGGGATATTGATTTCTCCTTTCAATTTTCCGTCACTCTGAAAAGCACCATCGCCGATCTCATTAAGAGTATCCGGGATATTGATCTCCTCGAGCGATATACAACGACCAAACGCCCTTGTCCCTATGCTTTCGAGCTTTTTGGGAAGATGAACGCCCGTAATGACCGTATTACAACCACGACCCGTTAAAGGGTCTACATTGAGCCCTCCGGAAGCAAACATCTCATCGACAACTTTTTTGACAGGCAGACCGCAAAAATAATCATAAAAATCGACAAAGCCGCTCAAACGACTGTCATTGTAGGTTAATTCTCCTCGGGAGACTTCGTAGCCCGATCCATCCTCAAGTAATGTATATTTCAGTCCTCTCTCGTCATAGCCGTATGGCAAAATTTCTTCGGGAGCATAGTAATACTTTTCCCAGTCCGAATTTTCGTATGTCTTGGCGTCTCCCACTGCCATGACCTCAATTTCGTATGTGTAGGGAAAAAGACACTCTGAAAGGTCAAAACTTGCGCTATCGGTCGTGTATTCGACAAAATCAAAATATACTACATAATAAGACGCATTTTCGTTTTCATCCCAGATGAGTGTCCTCCCGTCCATTTGTAAATTTTGCGGCACAGGGAGCTCTATTAACGGCGCGTCGTCCTGCCCACAGGCGACAAGCCCCCAGCAGAAAGTGATCGAAAACAAAACAAGCAAGAAATATTTTATTTTTTTCATAACAATATATCTCCTTGAAATTTTTTTCATGTGGAGTCTGCAATAATGCCACTCCTGTTTTTACGTCAGCCCCGAAGCATATCAAATAATAAACTTAACAGGGAATCGATAAGATTTCGTTCGTCATATTCATCGGTAATGCCATAATCCGAAAATAGAGTGTCTAATGTCACAACCTTAAGTCCGTCTCCCCATCGAATCGGATCTACTATCCATAAATATACAGGGAGAACTTGATTGTTGTTTTCAAGATTCTGCTGAGCTACAGTTAAAAAGTGATAGAACTGAGAGTCGGCACTCCAAATACACATCGCATACAGCTGAACATTTTCGAATATTTCAAACAACTTATTCTCATTCGTAAATTCATAAATGCATGTATTCCCTATCGGCTCACTATCTATAATATCCTCACTATCTATAATATTCCAAAATAAATTGCTATCCGGAATATGAACTAATATATGAAATTTACCTATAGAAAATTCGTTGAATATCCCTTCAAATTCATCTCCGCCTTTTGCAAAGTAATCCCAAACTACATCCTGATAATATTCTTGATATTCTACCCCGTACTCTGATACAAAATCCTCATATTTAAACTCATCTTGATCCCATATCTCGATGAGTTCCTCGATCCCAATTACTTCGTAATCCGAATAAACCCCTCTTACCGCCAAATAATTGTCAGAATAGAACTGCCAAATTTTATGGTACATACAAAATTCAAAGTACGATCTATCGTCTTCCGTTGGACCGTAACGTATATCAAGTATCATACGTTGTAGGAAAGTTGAGTAGGCAAGGGTATGCTTTGTGTCGTATAATACAGAAGTCGGTTTATTAACAACGTCGATAAATCTTCCGTCAAGCAGAATACAGGTGTTCGCCCAAATGTTTCCCCAATCATTGTTATACCAAATTTCTGCCCAATCGCTAAAACCATTTAACGAATAACCTAAGTTCCGACGCGCCATATCTATAATTGATTGGTCAAGAAATCTGCCGTATTTGTCTTTATTGCACCGCATAAAACCATTTACAAACTCCATAAAAGTTTGTGTTTCTGATTCGTCATACTCATATGCACTAACAAATATAACCTTGCAATTTTGATTTTGTAAACACAAAAAGAGATCTCTTAAGATATACGGATCTATTTTTGTTGCTTTAAATTCTATGATTGCTACAGCATTTGATGCGTCGACAAATCTCCAGAAATATCCTGTTTTAATCAAAAACAAAAGACTCTGCGAACTGATCAATGGTTTGGTATCCACAATGATATTTATATTAGACGGATAGTATCCGTCTAACATCGGAGTGGAATCACTAAAATAATAAACGATGTCCTCTTCACTATAATCCGAAGAATGCGCTTCTGCCTTTTGGGGTTCAATTCCACCCACAGCAAAAATCTCTGTCATGAATAAAATGAAGAGTAGCAATATAGCAACCAAGCTTTTGTTTAACTTTTTCATATTTCCAATCCCTTTTTTAAGTTTAACTTTTTAATAGTCCCTAAAAACTGTTTCGTTGAACATGAAAAGGCAAACACCTTAAAATCAGCATACTTTCAATATAAATGAGTCGAAGCGGAGCTAAAAAATGTTACAAAAATTTTTGTAAGACAATATTTCGGCTTTTTTTCAACCCCTTATTACCGCAAAAATACTCTGCATGGTGACAATCATACTCTATATAACACATAATATGAATTTGACAGTCTTTGCCGTGAAGGGAAGCATTAAACCGTCGCCTAGCACGTCTGTTTCTCTATATTGGGTAAAATCTTAGCATATTTTCTTTAATATGTCAATTATATTATTATAGTTTTCTGGCACGAAAATACGAATAATTTCATATTTATATATACCAAGCTCGTAAAAGGCGGCGCACAAGTGCGTTTCGTATTGACCTGACGGTCACGCATTTGTTACTTGTTACCCGTGAACGGGCCTTTGTCCTTGCCTCCTGGGGGGGAAGGTGGCACGGCGTAGCCGTGACGGATGAGGGGTCGCTCGTCGCCCCTTGTAGGGGAGATGTCACGAGCTTGCGAGTGACAGAGGGGTTTTCGAAACCCCTTTGGCTCACTTCGTTCTCCAGCTGTCTCGGGCAGGTCGATTGTCCTCGGTCACCGTTCGCGCGGGATAATGCGCTCACTCATCGCAAAACGCAG
>CANQHG010000038.1 GCA_947623655.1 uncultured Clostridia bacterium
GTGACCGAGAACATGACGCTCACGGCGCAGTGGCAGTCCACCGAGGCGAACAACACGGCGGCAGAGTATGAAGAGAAACTCTCCAAGGGACAGTTCTCTTGGGAACAGGCAGGGCACCTCTATGTGCACTATCTGAAAGGTTCCGACAGCGTAAGCGAGCATGGAACGGTCAACCCCGCAAAAGATACATATTACGATCAACCCATAGAGTCTGCTGTGTACGGCGACTGGGGTCTTTGGGTATGGGAATACACGCCCGTCAACAGCGAGGGGAGAGCGTTCTATCCTATGCTTCTCGACGAGAGCGGCGCAGTTTATGACATCGATCTTACCGCCACTTACAACGACGCGGGCTGGGATTCCGCTACCCGCGACAATAAGGGGATCGTCATCGATTATAAGCGCGCGACATGGCTCGGGCTTCAGCTCTATTCGCAGGACAGCCGTATCAACGGTCAGGGCTTCTGGGTCAACGACGGTGGCGACAACTACCTCGATCTCGAAAGCTGCAAGCGCGACAACGGCGCCTATCACTGGTTTGTCCGTCAGGGCGAAGTGCAGAACGGTTCCGCGAAGTATGAGTCCTTTGTCGTGTTCGACCCGTATGCGGGACTTGAGCCCGGCTCGGCGGTCACGCAGTACGATGTCGTTTCCAACCAAGGCAACAACAATGTCTATGTCCAACAAAAAGTTGCCGAGGGTTGGGATGAAGACTATGTGGGCTATGAAATTTTCATGGCATCCTTTGCCGACAGTGACGGTGACGGCATGGGAGATCTGAAAGGCATCACTTCCAAGCTCGACTATCTCGAAGAGCTCGGAGTAGACGTTTTGTGGCTGACGCCTTTCCAGCAGTCCAACAGCTATCACGGGTACGATATCCGCGACTACTTCACGGTCGATCCTCGTTTCGGCACCCTTGCCGACTACCGCGAGCTCGTGACGGAAGCGCACAAGCGCGGCATGAAGATTTTGATGGACTTTGTTCTCAATCACACGTCGACGGGTAATCCGTGGTTTGAGAAATCGCAGAAACTCGTAAAAGAGACGGTAAAACTTTCGGACGGCAGCTACCGCACCATCGATTACCGCAATTTCTACACATGGCAGAACGAGGACTACACGCCGAAAGACGATCTCGAGGCGCTGCAGTGGTTCAAAGACAGCAACGGGTATTATTTCTACTCGAGCTTCAACAGCTCGATGCCCGAGCTCAATTTCGACTATCAGGCGACGCGCGACGCCATTCTGGATGTCGCCCTCTATTGGATGAGCTTCGGCCTCGACGGTTTCCGTCTTGACGCCGCAAAGCACATCTATATGGAAAACGAGAACCCCGCGCATTCCGATACTATCATCAAGGATATCTCGGACGGTACGGCGGAACCCGGCGCTACCGCAGGCGATTATTCCACCGACTTCGGCAAGGCGCTCAACTTCTTCATGGAGTTCAATTCCAAGTTAAAGGCAAGCTATCCCTCCGCGCTTCTTCTTGCGGAAAACTTCAACGGCGACCCCATCAAGATCGCACAGCTCTATCCGGGGCTCGACAGTCAGTTCAACTTCACCTGGTACTACGATACGACGGGCTCCCTCGGCACCGTTGCGGCGCCCGACGTCGACCTCACGGCGGAAGTCCAGCAAGGCGGCGCAGGCCCCGGCGGCTTCCAGACCGCAGACCAGATCCAACTCCAATTTGCAGATAAAGCGATCGGTTCGTATGCAGCGGCGCTCTTCGATTTCTCGATCTACAGACAGGACTACATCGACGGCGTGTTTACATCCAACCACGACGTCGAGAGGGCGAGAGAACGTCTGCTCGTCGGTTGGGGCATCAACAAGGCCGACTGGGTATCCCGCGCGGCGGATCCCGACTCCGAAGAGGACTTCGAGCTCTCGGGCGAACTTGCAAAAATCTACGGCGCAATGTGTCTCTCCGTCCCCGGGATCACGTGGATCTACGGCGGCGATGAGATCGGTATGTTCGGGAAAAAGACCGCGAACCCCGTTGAAGAGGGGGCGGGACACGAAGACAGATGGCTCCGTCAGCCCATGAAGTGGTCGAAAGAGAAGGCGGGAGACTCTGCAAACTGCCAGTACGAGATCGGCTTCAACAACTACGTGATGACGTGGGACGCCAACAACCAGAAGCTCGACGGCGTGAAAGAACAAAAAGAGGACGAGACATCCATCTATCAGGTCTACAAAGACATGATCAGGATCCGTCATGAGCACCCGACGCTCGCCCGCGGCACGGTTTTGAACCAAACGACCAAATACCAGCAGGGCAAAGGGTACGCCGTCATGATCTATGAGATCAAGGATGCCGACCACACCTATGTCGTGCTCGTCAACGCGACTGACACCCCTCAGGGCATTTCGTACAATCTCCCGTCCACTGCAAAGCAGATCTATTCGACTTCGGGCGAATGGGTAGACGGAACAGTCCCCGCACGCAGCTTCTTGCTGTATGAGAAATAAGGAGGAAAATCATGAAGAAATCATTTAAAATTCTCTCTCTCGCTCTGAGCCTCACGATCGGCGTCGCCGCAACGGCAGGACTTGCGATCTCCGCTGCCGCCATGGACGGCGCGGCTCCCGCAGACAATATGCCCGCGCCGCTTGCGCAGAGCGCGACGCCCGCACCCGCGGCAGAGACGAAGGCGGCGGCAACGGTCTATCTCGTTCCCGGGGTCGGCAATTCCCTCGCGGGAACGCCGCTTACGGCGGAGGAGACGGCCGCGCTCCACATGGAAGGCGAAGTCTTCAAGGCGGGCGCCGCAGGCAGTCAGCTTCCCACGCCCACGACGACCAAGACGGACAGAACGGGCGCAGCGTTTGCTTTCAACGGCTGGTGGACGGTCGTCGACGCTACGGTCACTTATTTCGAAACAGTTCCCGCAGTGGAAGAAACGACTTACCTCTATGCCGATTTCCGCGCGGCGCTCTCCCAGCCGAGCGATCCCATCGCTCCGCCCGCGGGCTCCGAAACTGCAGCGCCCGAGCACTATATGCTCGTCACCCGCGCCGCAACGGGCAAGCAGGAGATGATCCCGCTCCACGTCTCGGGAACGGAAGTTTCCAACGCGGTACAGGCGGGCTACGGCAAACCCGTGCAGTGGTACAACGAGTGGTTCGTTATGGAACCCGGTGACACGGTGAGCTATTGGTTTACAGGCGTCTACGGCTCCAAGCCCATGTACGGTCCCCGTCCCCGTCACACGCCCCAGTCATGCGATATTTTGCTCAATTCGAGCGGCGAATACGGCACGACAGGACTGTATATGGAGTATCTGAACGATGATTACGACATTCACAACGTCATTCCCGGAGTTGCAGCGGGCCCTGGGGAAAAGCGCCGCGAGTTCTATCAAGCAAACGCATGCGACGAGGCGCCCACGCTCTCCTATACGGGTCCCATGGCGACGCAGGCATACGTTTTCCGTATCTACATTCAATTCTATGACGAGGGCGGCCATATGACTCTCTACATGGAAAATCTCAGTCTGAAATTGGGGGTCAAAGCATGAAAAGATCAAGAAAAGCTATCTTAGCGGTACTCACGGCGGGCTGCATTGCGGCGACCGCGTTCGGTATCGCGGCGTGCGACGACAGCGCGTCGAATACAGACAACCAAAACGATACCAACATCACCCAATCTGCACCCGAAGAGGCCGTTGTCTACACCGTTACGTTCGATACGAACGGCGGCACTCTTCTTCCCGAGCAGGGCGCCGAGGCGGGGGACAAGGCCGTAAAACCGGGCGACCCCAAAAAGGCGGGCTACACTTTCGGCGGATGGTATAAAGACGCCGCGTGCACGCAAGAATACGATTTCAACAGCGAGATCACGGGCAATACAACGGTCTACGCCAAGTGGAACACGGCTCCCACGACCGACGCGGGCTTCTTCCGCCTCACCCAAGAGGGCGAAGGCTGGGCAGTAAGCGCCAAGCCGGGGACAAATCTTCCGACAGACGTCGTGATCCCCGCCGAGATCGAGGGCAAAAAAGTCATCGCCATCGCGGAGAGCGGCTTTGAAGATGTTGAAAACATTGCGAGCGTCACCTTTCCCGACACGTTGACGACGATCGGTCAGCGCGCGTTCAGGGGCTGCTCCGATCTCGAAGTCATCCTCGGCGGCGCGAATGTCGAAATGATCTATTCGGACGCCTTCGACAACACCGTCTGGGACAACAATCTTCCCGCGGGCGAAGTGTATCTCGGTAAAACGCTGTATAAGTACGCGAGCTCCATCTTCGTGGAGACCGCGATCGAAGTGAGAGAGGGGACGGTCGGCGTCGCGTCGGGCGCTTTCCTCGATCAGCCCAATCTTACGGGCGTAACTTTCCCCGGGAGCCTCAAATACATCGGCTCCTATGCGTTCGGCGCGGAGAGCGCCGAGAAAGCGAACGGTGTGAGCGAAGTGATCCTTCCCGACAGCGTTGTGGAAGTCGGTGCGGCGGCATTCCGCTATGCACCCATCGAGACGCTCGTCATCGGCAAGAACGTCGAATACATCGGCGCGAAGGCCTTTGCGGACACGGACGTTACATATCTCGAGTTCAATGCGAAAAACGGCGTCTTTGCCGACGCGACCTTCACGGGTCTTACCTCTCCCGCGACGGTGAAGATCGCAGATGAAGTCACCGAATTCCCCGAGAACATCGTCAAGGGTTGGGACGGCATCGTCTCTCTCGACCTCGGCAAGGGCATCACGGTGATCCCCGCCGCCGCGCTCGACGGGCATGCAATGCTCTCCGAACTCAAGACGGGCGACCTCGTTCGCATCGGCGGTAACGCTTTCCGCGGCACGGGTCTTGCGGAGCTCACCCTTCCCGCCACGCTCACCTATGCGGGCAATTCCGCATTTGAGGGCTGCCAAAATCTCGAAAAAGTGACGATCAACGCGGAAAAGCTTTCCATTTCGGGAAAGACGTTCCCCATCTTCAAGAACTGTCCCGCTCTCACAACGGTCAACTTCGGCGCGACGGTGCGGGAGATCCCCGACTATCTCTTCTATAACAGCGCACAGCTCACGACGGTCGGCTTCTCTCAAGGGCTCGAAAAAATCGGCATGTACGCTTTCTATGGCACCGCTCTTTCGGGCAAGCTCGTCCTTCCCGAGGGGCTCAAGGTCGTAAGCGACTATGCTTTCGACGCGGGAACGGACGCCGAGAGCAACTCTTTCGGTACGGCTCCCGTCTCCAATTTGCAGGGGCTCGTCGTTCCGTCTACGCTCGAGGAAGTCGGTTCGCAGGCATTCGCCAATAACCATGCGCTCACCTACCTCGCATGGAACGCGAAAAACGTCAAGACGACCGTCTATACCCCCCGCGACAACAATGACATGAACGTCTATGTTCCCATGTTCTACGGTTGCAAAGAGCTCAAGTATGTCAACATCGGCGACGCAGTTGCGTCTCTTCCCGAGCAGTTTGTCAAAGATTGTAACAAGATCGAGGAGATCGACATCAAAAAAATCAAGACGATCGGCAAGGAGGCCTTCGACGGCTGCACGGCGCTTGTGAGCCTCGGCTCCAACAACGGCGCGAACATCGAGACGTTAGGGGCAGACGCCTTCACGGGCACCGCATGGCTGCAAAATACGATCGCGGCAAACGACGGCAAAGAGTATAAGATCGGCAAGGTGCTCGCGGGCTTCTCGGGTACCATGCCCGAAGATTACACGCTGAAGATCGCGGCAAACTCCATCGTTGCCATCGCGGACGGCGCGTTCAAGGGTCAGAAGAACCTCAAAACCATCACGATCACCAACTACAGCTCCAACACACTCACCTCCATCGGAGCGAGCGCATTCGAAGGCTGCACGGGCATCACGTCCTTCTCGACGGGCGGTTCGCAGAGCAAGATCACCACGATCGGCGACCGCGCTTTCTACGGTTGCACGGCGCTCACCACCGTCACCCTCACGGGCGTGGAGACCATCGGCGCGAACGCGTTCTACAATTGCAGCAACCTGTTTGCCTCGGAGGACTTCACCATTCCCGCATCCGTCGTCACCATCGGAGACCAAGCGTTCTATAATGTGAAACTCACCAAGATGGCGCTCAAGGTCGCCTCGGGCAGCAAGTTGAAGTCGATCGGATACAAGGCATTCTACAACATGAAGCCGGCCACGATCGACCTCGGACCTTGCGAAGAGCTCGGTGACAACTGGGTCAGCTATTCGAGCTTCAACAACCTCACTTCCTTCAATGCGCCTTCGCTCAGGAGAGTCGGGGCGGCCGGCCTTGCCGCGCTTCCCGAATCGGCGCAACAGGAATTTGACTTCAGCCAGATCGAATATCTCGGCGATATGGCGCTCGACGGTTGGTCGCTCGAGGATTATAACTTCCCCGCGCTCACTTCCATGGGCATCGAGATGTTCGGCTACTACACGGGCTACGGTTCTCACGGCGACGGCAACTCGTTTGTGAAGAACGTCACGTTCGGCGCTCCCATCGAGGAGATCCCCGCCGAGAGTTTCTACAAGACCGCAAACCTCAAAACGGTCACGCTTGCCTATCCCGAAGCGCTCAAGACGATCGGCGACCGCGCTTTCCAGGAGTCCGGCATCACGACGATCGACATCAGCCATGTCACGAGCTTCGGCGACTATGCCTTCACCAAGAGCTATCTCACGCTCGAAGACTTCACCGTCAACCCCGACTGTGTGAAGATCGGTATCTACGCCTTCCAGCTCTGCAACGACATCACTGGCACCCTTACGATCCGCGGCAAGTTTGAGGAACTTCCCGAATACGCCTTTGCCAACGTGCCCTATTCCAAGGTCATCGTCGGCGGCGACATCAAGATCCTCGGCCAGAGCTCCCTTGCCTATCGTGTAACTGATTATCGTACGGGCACCACAAGGTCTCCCAACCCCTACGTCTCCGAAGTCATTTTCGAAGAGGGCGTCGAAAGCATCGACCAATACGCCTTCATCGACAGGGTCGGCGAGTCCTTCTCCCTGCCTTCGACCATCACCAATGCGGGCAAACCGACGGGCTTCTCCGTCATCCGCATCGCGGGTTACATCGAACCCAAAGACCTTGCCGCAGGTTCGTTCGCCGCGGGCGCCTTCCTCGTCTGTGCCGACGATGAGACCGCCGCACAGATCAAGACCGCTCCCGTGTGGGAAGCTTATAAAGACAGGGCCTACGGTCCCGCCGACATCGTTGCAAAAGAATGGATCGTCAATGCCGACGGCGTCGGGCTCAAATACCTCGGCGACAAGACGAAGATCTCCATCCCCGCCGAAGTCAAGAGCATTTCTGGTATCTCCGTCATTCTCGGTACGCAGGCTGTAAATCTGCAGGCGGCCAAGACGTTTACGGTCGCCGCGGACAGTGGTCTCAAGTATGAGAACGATACCCTTCTCTCCAAGGACGGCAAGACCCTCTACTTCTACAACGGCACGGGCGACACACTGACCAACGACACCGCGACGGAAGTGAAGAACTATGCGTTCTACTACAACAAGACGCTCAAGACCGTGACCCTTTCCGCGGCCGAGAAAGTGGGGGCGTATGCGTTCGCTTCGAGTATTGTCGAAACGGTGAACCTTCCCAAGACTTCCACCCTCGGCACCTACGGCTTCTACACGGCGGCGGAACTTAAGACCGTCACCCTCGGCGACGTGCTGAAGATCGAAGACAGAACGTTCCAGAGCTGCGCGAAACTTACATCCATCACGCTCAGCAAGGTGACGGAGATCGGGATGTATGCCTTTTTGGGTTGCTCGCTTCTTGAAACCGTCAGCGCACCCATGCTCGTCACGGTCGGAAACTACAGCTTCCAGAACTGCAATGCGCTCTCCTCGTTCACGTTTGATAACGTGGAGACGATCGGCACCTCTGCGTTTACCTACAACGCACTCACCGAGATCATTCTTCCCAAGGTCAAAACGGTTGGGGCCTCTGCGTTCCGTTATCACACCGCGTTGACCAAGGTCGAGATCGGCGCGGACTGCACGAGCATCGGAGGCTACGGCTTTGCGGATACAACAAACAATGATTTCACCGTCATCTGCAAGGCGACGGCCGCTCCCACGGGCACCGCAAATATGTTCGGTACCAAGGCTCAGTTCAAGGGCGCCATTCAGGTTCCCGAAAGCGCCGTTGATGCTTATAAGGCCGCAACGGGCTGGACTACCTATACTGATAGCATTTCAGCCATAACGGAGTAATTTCCCCCACATCCCTCTGACCCTTCCCCCCTTTCCTAAGGGGGGAAGGTGTCACGGCGGAGCCGAGGCAGAGGGGGTGAGGGGTCATCCGAAACGGATGGGGAGGCTCCTCCCGAGGAGGAGCTGTCGCCGCAGGCGGATTGGAAAAAGGCTCCTCCCGAGGAGGAGCTGTCGCCGCAG
>CANQHG010000039.1 GCA_947623655.1 uncultured Clostridia bacterium
GCCGCCGTAACTTTACCGCCGTGTACGACCATATAGCAATAGCTCGGCTCCGCATAGTCCCCGATGGACCCCGGGTTAACGCATAATACTCCGTCCACTGCGGCGTGCATTTATTTTGACAAAAAA
Organism: uncultured Clostridia bacterium; assembly: GCA_947623655.1. Taxonomy (GTDB): domain Bacteria; phylum Bacillota; class Clostridia; order Christensenellales; family Borkfalkiaceae; genus Gallimonas. Next base: position 127 of record CANQHG010000039.1, read on the forward strand.
TTTGACAAAAAAAGAAAAAGTCACTTGATAAAATGTTCATGGGATGATATAATCATTTATATATTTTACAAAAGGAGAGATCTTATGAAACCCTTAGTCGAATGGAGCAACAAGTTTTTCGACATGCTCGATATGAGCGGCTACGATAAGCCTGAGACCGCAGAGAGCGATAAACTTTGTTTTCAAAATTCTTTGAAACAGTTTTTGGCAAGCGGGAAAAAGGAGGACGCATTTTCCGTTTACTTTTGTTTCAGCGAAATTTTTCAACTATTCGGACAGGGGTATGAGAACACAAAAAAACTGCTCGAGATGCTCTCCGACCACGAATATCACTCGGGGGAACTTCTCTCCAAGCACCGCGACCACTATTCCCACTCCGTTTATGTCTTTGCGCTCGGGCTTGCTATCTATGCCAACGATCCCGCTTTCCGCAGCAATTATCTTTCTTTCTATCATCTTGAAGAAAACGGCTGCTCCACACTTAATTTTTTGAAATTTTGGGGGATGGTAGCGCTCTTCCATGATATCGGCTATCCTTTCCAGCTTACCCATGAACAGATCAAGACATATGCCGAGGAAGTTTGGGTGGGGGATGTCAGCGGCATGTTCAAGGGGATGTTTAAAGATAAGAAAGAGGAAGAGGAGGCGGAAAAGAAGGAAAAAGAGAGAAGATTTTCTCTTACGCCATTCGTTTCCTATGGAAATCTCGATGTATTTCTGGCGCTTAGCGAAAAAGTACAGAAAGATCTTGCGCAGCTCTTCCCCGATGCAAAAGCTCTCTTGACCTATAACGACCTTCTTGCATACGGGTTGCAGAAGAGAGAGGGGTATGCGCCCGAAGACGTCTGCGATCTTCTCGTCAAACGCGTGGTCGAACAGCATAAATTTATGGATCACGGCTATTTCAGCGCTGTGATTTTTGCAAAGCAACTGTTTTCGCTTCCCGAATATCACTTCGATATGCAATGCCTTGACGTATTGACGGCGATTTTCTTGCACAACAATTTTAACAAGTATGATATGAAAAAAGGTCATCCCATCCATTTTGAGGAGCATCCGCTTGCCTATCTCATTATCTTGTGCGACGAGCTCCAGTGTTGGGATCGGCTCGCTTACGGAAAAATCAGCAAGCGCGCTCCGATCGCTTGGGATTTTGCGCTCGATATTTCGGAGAATGCTTTGCTCGTTTCCTATACTTATGATTCCTATGACACGCGAACCTATGTCGGGGATGACTTGAAACCTCAAACGGAGCTAAACAAAAATTATGTTGAAATGGACAATGGCACGTTTGTGGAAAACATCTACAAATACGTTGTCACACCTCTGCACATTGTCGTAAAAACGCAAGAAAAGACAAAAAGCAAGAAAACCAATCTGTTTGTCTCGGACGATAATTTCATCAGCTTGTGCGATCTTGCCAAGGCCATTCACGCAAGCTATAACGACCAGTGCATGTCTCTCAAAAGTGACTTTATCAGCGAGGACTTCGGGAAACTCGATCTTGAGTTCAAAGTTTCCAATATCGAACAGGCAAAGTCCTACGGATACAAGCTCGAACTCATCAACTGCTTTTTCAGCAGAAAAGATCTCGATTATCCCGTGGTGGAAGATTTTAACCGCGTAGAGGCGAATTACACAAACAATCTCGGCTTCTTGTGCCGCGAGGAGCATGTCCGTTGGGTCAAAGAGAAGCTCGCCATGGGATGGAAGTACGGAACGGATTATACGACGCACGAAGAGCGCAACCGCAAAAAGATCCATAAGGACATCGTTCCCTATGAAATGCTGCCGGATGAAGAAAAATCCAAAGATGAGCTGATGGTGAAGAACATCCTCAGACTTTTGAAAAAATTCGACAGTAATATCAAGATCTACAATTATCGTATGGGGAGAAAGCCCGATCTCGAGATCGCAGGGACCGGACATCGCTTCTTCAACGACGATACCGAAAGGCTGAAAAATCGTGTCAAGGAGATCTTGGAACAATACAGCAAGACAAATCACGTGATCGTGCGGACCTGCTTTGCCTACGGCGCCGACCTGCTCATTGCGGAATGCGCTATAGAGTTGGGCCTAACCTTAAAAGCCGATTTGCCCATGCCTGTTGAGAAATATATCGAAAACGTACGGCAGGATGTCCTTTCGCACGGGAGAGAGTTTACAAAAGAGGACGAACTCAAAATGCGCCATCTTCTGGCACAAACGGTCGTATGCAGAATCGTCGAGGATCCCAAATTTACATATGCGGAGGCAAACAAATATATTGTAAAAAATTGCAATGTGCTGATCGCGCTTTGGGACAGGCAGGAGATCCCGCTGGAGGACTATGAAGGACGGCCGATCAACCGCGGCGGCACTTTCGATTGCATCAAAATGGCGGAGAAAGCAAAAAAAGAGATCATTGTTGTCGATTGCTATCGTTGAGGCGCTCCTCAATGCGGCGAGATCGGTGTTCTTCTCTTCCCGCAATGCCCCGGTACGGTCTGCGCCTTTGGCGCGAGCGCTGCGTCGGAGCCGAGCGAAAGGAGCGTTTTTCCGCTTTGGCAGAGAGGGGCGATGGACAACTGAAATAATTTTAAGAGAAATACCCCGCACGAAAATGCTGTGCGGGGTATTTCCTGAAAAGCGGATCATTTATTTTTTGATTATTTTATAGCCGCATTCTTTCAACAGCCAGTCGATATCGTCCATGAGCTGATAGCCATAGCGGATGACGTCGGTTTCTTCTTCGGCCTTGCCCGTTGCCTGCGCAATTATCTTTCGGAACTCCACAAGCCCTTCCGTTGTCGTCAGATTAGCGTGTTTGCGCTTTTGAAGCATATCTTGTTTCTCGAGCTCCAGAATTTCCCGTTTGCTACAGGAAATAAGCCCGCTTGCGATCATATTTGCGCACCAACGGCGGTGTTCCTGTACGGCAAGGTCCAACGCAGGGAGTTTCGGAATTGTTCCTCATTCGAATATTTCCAAACTCTCTTTTCCGCCACGCGCAATGTTGAAGGGGTGCGGGCGTCGTTTTGCTCGTATGCGCGAGTAAATTCTTTTGAACGGTCGTCTCCCTCTTCCGCATAGTTATAACCGCACAGTTGCAATTTCATGCGTGCGCTCAAACAGGCATACAAGTTGGATTCCCACTGGTATTCGTTGAAAGCAACCACTTTTTTGTGACTTCTGCCTGGAGGGTCTCGTTATTCAAAACGACGGAATCGGGACGATCCGATCGTTTGGCTGCGTCTTCTGCAGTGTAGAGAAGATGTCTGAGCCGCGCCATCCGCTCGGTTTTTTCCCGCAAAATGTTTCGTATTATAGACGCAATCGTCGTTTGCTCCGAAGAAAAGTATGTTTTCCACATCTCCGCCGAACGATTTTGCCGTCTTTGCGTCGCGCACCTTTACAAAGATCTTTACGGGGGATCTTACCTCCCATTCCCGTAACTTATGTTGCAGTTTTTCGGCGAGTTCGATATTTTCCATATTTGTCCCGAAAGAGATGATCATATAATTGTAAGAATTCTCCTTGAGCAAAACGGGACGCATGAAAAAATAAAAATCGAGATGCGTCACTTCCAACGGGTATGTCAACGCCTGCGTCGGCGTCGGAACAAGCTCTCGTTCAACTTTCCGAACCCGATCATAAAACATTCAGGTCGATCTCGTTCCGTATGGTGGCGGTCGCGTAATCGATCTCCCGTTCGGTCATGAATTGCGTCAAGGGATAGCGGTCGATGAAATCTATCGAGATCAGCTTATGACGGTTGATAAACCGAATGATCCCGTTTGTCTTCTCCACAAAATGCGCAAAGACATCTTCATTCATTTTAGAGGCAAAAACAAACACGGTGAGCCCGACTTCTTCCGTCAGAGGGTTCTTCGTCAGATCTGCGGTTTCGATCAACTTTTGGAATTGTTCCGCATAGAGAAGGCTTTTTTCGTCGTCATCAAGCGCAACGATCGCGGAGACTTTTGGCTTGTTGAAATTTTTAAAAAGTTTTGCGAATGTTTCGCCGAACTCCTCCTCGTCTGCTATTGGATGTAAGGGAAAACATAACGGCAAAGGAGAACTGAATGATGAAAGAGCAGAAATGTGCCGTCCTCGTCAAACTGCCCGAGGGCAATGAAGTATATTGGAATTGCGAAATAAAAACGAACGTCGGCGATACCGCGTTCTGCAAAGGGCAGTCGGGCGTTGTCCTCGAGGTCCTCGACTGGCTGGATATTCAGGACTTCCCGTGCGTCGATGCCGTGGAAGAATCCTACAAGGACATGGAATACGATCCGAGAGTATTTGAAATTGCAGACGACGTTCTGTTGAAGTACCATGGGACAGACGAGCGTGTGCAAGTTCCTTCTTGCGTCAAAGTTATCGGCAATTGGGCATTTGAAGGCGACTTTGATGAAATCGACCTGCCCGAAAGCGTCGAGAGGGTAAGCGCCGAAGGTTTCTCGAGCGCTCCGCATATCGGATCGGTCATCGTGCATGGGGATACTGTGTTTGAAAAGCCGATCTTTCCTCGGAAAAAGCCACTCGATTATAACGAGAAGGACGGCTGTCTCTACCTCGGTTGCCCGGAGCATCCCTATTTATCGCTGATGGGGGTCAGCGACCCGACCCTTCCCGAGATCATCCCCCATCCCGAATGCAGGAGCATTTCCGAGGGAGCCTTCGACAATGCGAAGGCGGCAAAGCGGGTGGTCATTCCCGACGGCGTGACCCGTGTCGCCAAAGAGGCATTGGTGTTTTGCAGCAAGATGAAGAAGCTGGAGATCGGCGCGGGGCTCCCCATGTCTGAGGATGAGTTCTATGAAGTGAGCAGAACGGTTAAAGTTACGCTCTCGCCCGACAATCCCTATTTGAAGCAGGTAGAAAAAAATATCCTCACCGCAGACGGGAAAACATTGCTCTTCGGCGTCTGCGGCCCAATCCCCGAAGGGGTCATTACGATCGGCAAGCGGGCATTTATCGCAGCGCGGAAAGTGGGGGATATCGAACTTCCCGAGGGAGTGGAAACAATCAGGGAGTACGCTTTCGGCAATACCGACATCACATCGATCAACTTTCCTTCGACGTTGAAGCAGGTGGCGCATAATGCCTTCTACGAAACGGAAGAACTTACTTCACCCATCCGCTTCCGCGGCACCCGTGCGCAGTGGAAGGCTGTCATGCCCGAAAAATCGATCTTGAAAGAAGTGTTTTGTGAAACGGAACCCGACTCCTTCCTCGCCAAAGTGACGGCGTATGGGCTTACGGTAAAGTTCCCCGACAAGAAGAAGTATCGCTTCAATTGCGACTTTGCGGTGCAACTTGGCGATCAAGTGAAAGTAAGCGGTCCCCGCGCGGGCGAGATCGGTACCGTCGTACAGATCGATGAAGGCTGCTGGACCAACCGCAGCAATACAAACAAGGTCACGGAAGTTCTTCGCTGAAAGAAAAAAATATCATGCCGGATATGACGGGATCGGAAGACGAAAGTCGCGACTATGAGAAAGCGGGCAATGCCGTGTGGCGATTATGAAACACCTTAATAGTCTGCCGCTTAAAGTGTTTCAAAAGGACAGCGTTGGGATCCCTGCCATTCTCGAGCGCATTTGTAAGATCGACAAAGGCGAATTTTTAAAGGAATGTCTTCCGTTCCGAATATCCCGTCAGTAAATGCGGCTATTGGGATGGCATTTGCAATTTTGCGGGGATCGTGAAAAAAATTGAAATCAAAAGAGGAGTATCATGGATTTTTACGAGATCGACGGGGAAAAATTCTATTTCATCAAGGGGAAAATTTACGACAGCAGTTTTTTGGAACCCGACACTGCAACGCTGAGAAGGGTCGCTCCCACGATCTTCCGCGAAGCATTTCCGTCGCCCGAAAAAATCAAGCGTGAAAGCCTGATCGATTACATCCGGGCGGCAAAGCGGTGCGAGCAGTACAGCTTGGGCATTCAGACATGTCTCATGGGTTGCAGAAATATGGCGGCGAAGACGATTTCGTCGATTCGATGCTGCCGATTTTGACGAGCATGTATCGGCTCACGGGACAGCCGAAGCTTGCGATAGAAACGGCGGAAAAGTATGGGGGTTATGGGATGATGTATGCTTCCGTTCCTCTTTTGACCTCTGTAGCAGCAGCCTATTGCGACCTCGACGACTATACGAATGCAAAGAAATTTGCCGACCGTGCCTACGCCAAACAGGGCGGCAGCATGGGAGAAGAGACCGAACTCTCTCTCGTTTACCAACGTCTGCGAAGGTTGACGGGAGAATGATATGGGAAAGACAGAGAAAAAACGCGGGCAAAGACTATTGTCCGTCTCTTCAACTCGATTCGTTTGCGGCTGTGGGTTTTAAAATCAGCACATAATCCGTCCATTTTCGACATAGGAATAGAGTATCTTGTCGAAAGAGGGGGATTTTTTACTGTGTGGAAAGAGATAGAGGAGCGGGCGGTAAAAAACGGCGAATATATCGTAAAAACGGGCTGCACAGTTCGCACATGCGCCCAAAAACTCGGCACAAGCAAATCCACCGTGCATACAAAAGTAACATTACCGAACGGTTTGTGTGGGTGGTGGAATAAGTAGAGCGGAATAATGTATCGCGGCGGGAAATATGCAAATTTCCCGCCGCAGGCTTAAAAAATGGTTAAACGAGTTATACTTTTGTGGAATTACTTGACGCAATGTAAAAATTGTGATACCATTAAAATATCTTTGAGTAAATATCAAATTAGTCCAAATTGGAAAAAGAAAAAGAAATAGGGACGAAGGAGGTGGACTTAAAGAAGTACTAAAAGGAGGTGAGATTATGAGTTTTCTGAAAGCTTTTGGAAAAGCCGTTGCAAGAGCAGGGAGTCGACAAATAACCAAGCATCAAGTAGCAACTTCCGGTAGCAGAGCTTACAAAAAGACTGGAGAAAAATTGCGTCGTGCAAAGTCAGAAGGAAAGTGGATCGACGGTCGTAAAGAATATCGCAAACAGAAGCGCACTCTTGTCCAGAAGGCTTACAAGGCAGAAAAAGATAGGGAAAGTTTTATTAACGATTTGTAATTTGACGGGCGACAAGCATAGTCGCCCGTCTCAATTTGTAAGTGTTCATTACGATTACTATTATTTAAGAAGTTTTTGGAGATGGACAGTATTGACGAGCATATTAAAGCGACTAATCTCGAAACCAATTCGAGATTAGTCGCTTTTCTAATATTTAAAAGTCCCTTGAAAAAGTTGCGAGTTTGCGCTAATTCTCTCTTGAAATTCTTTTATTTGTCGAAAGTTGCTCCGTGCGCGGAGAAACTTTCGATTTTTAGGAATTGTCATAAATAATTTGGGTAGTTCGACTGGAAGCAAGAAAATTCCCCGTATTTCGCTCAAAATACGGGCAAGAAAGAGGGGAAACGGTATTGACTTTTGACTTGCCCTATGGTATACTATAATCGAAAGTTATTCCATTTGCGGAGCAACTTTCGATTATAAGGAGGCGATTTGCATGAAAACCATTCAAAGGGAT
>CANQHG010000040.1 GCA_947623655.1 uncultured Clostridia bacterium
TATCCCCCTCCTCGGGAGGGGGCGTCGAGGCTCCTCCTTAGGAGGAGCTGTCACCGCAGGTGACTGAGGTGGGCCCGTTTTCCAAAACCCTCCCCCCTGCGGGGGAGGGTTTCTCTCGTCGTTGCCCACCCCCATATCCCCCTCCTCGGGAGGGGGCGTCGAGGCTCTCCTTAGGAGGAGCTGTCACCGCAGGTGACTGAGGTGGGCCCGTTTTCCAAAACCCTCCCCCCCGCAGGGGGAGGCTTACTCTCGGCTGCCCCTCGAGGGGGAGCTGTCGCACGCCCTTGTGCGACTGAGGGGGTGTGTCATCTTCAATCGCACCCCCATAATTTAAAAATCAAATGCGCTGCGGCAAACTGCCGCGGCGCCTTTTCCTATTCCTTATTTCTATTCCTAATTTATAATGTTTTATCTGTTTCCTTGAGGTCTTCGATGAGGAGTTTGATATGGTCGATCTGAACGTCGGTGAGGCCATCCACGGAGACGGTTTTTACGTTTTCGATCCCGAGAAGAGCGTCCGTTGTAACGCCGAAAAACTTTGCGATCTTCACCAGCATCTCCACAGACGGAAGAATATTGTCGTTTTCCCAGTTTGAAATACATTGTTTGCTCACATGCAGTCCCTTTGCAAGCTCCACCTGGCTCAGATGCCGCACCGTTCTCAGTGCGCGGATATTTTCGTTCAACATAATACTATTCCTCAAAATTCTTTCCTTTTTTGTCAAAATTTACAATACTATTGTAAAAAAATACTTGACAAGAACAAAATACTTTGGTATAGTAATCCTGTACTTTTGTAGGAGGGGCGTATGGGAAAGTGCATATCTAAGAGATCGACGATTGCGATTTTGTGCGCATGTGTTTGGGCGCTGATCGTCCTGTGCCTCTCCAAGTCCCTGCGCCCCGCCGAAAAAGCCCACGCGGCTTCCCTCTCACCCAACGACGTGATCACGGTTAAAGCAATCGACGGACAGGTTCCCGATAGTGGCGGGGTGACAGAAAATGACATAAGTGTGTGGGGAACTTTTTATCGTGGCGTGAAATTGTTCGATGGGGCAGATGAGGTAACGGTAGACTATAGGTCGAAGTATGGAAACGGCACGGTAACAATTAAAGTTGTCGAAGATGAGGAAAATACTGTCACATTCACCCACGACAGCAAAGATGTAAATGCTATATCAGAGGTCGAATACTCAAACGGAGACCCCTGCCCATACTATAAAATCAACCAAACCTCCAACTTGTATACGGATGCATGGGAGCAAGACTTCACCACGGGAAGTTATGAGGACTGCGGAGATGGGCTCACTCACTGGGCCGTTTGCGATGATATAAGCTTACAGGTCGGCCATCGTCCCGATGCGGACGGAAATTGCATAGACTGCGGCGCGAAAGTTGACGATAATTACATCAACGAGTACTCTTTCACCATTCCCGAAAGTATTCCCGAGACAGATGGATGGGAGACGGATGGCGAAAACCCGTACATTTCGTTCGACATCACGCTCGATGAAAACGAAACAAAGATTTTTGAGGGATATACCCTGATCCTCAAAATGCAGTCTGAAAACGGCGCACTAGTCTGGGGAACAGATACGGGCGCTTATGCGGTTTCCGTGGAGGATTACATTGGAGGAGAGGCGACCTCCTATGACGACGCAGGCGCTTTGCAGAGTGAGGCGCAGATCATCTGGCAACTGACAGTCGATGAAAGTACGGGAAATCCTGTAGAAGAGGGTGTCGATTTTCGGAGGAAGTTCGGGGGCACGATCACCGTCACTCTGACGTTGACCGATCCCCCCGCCTACCCCGGGGAATATTCTGATACACTGACCTTTTCCGTGGAGATTGAGGAGGAGTCATGAACAAAAATTCTGTGAAGTATCTCCTTTTATCCCTTCCGCTCATCGTCCTTTTGATTTTCGATATCATCATGCTCGGCCTTGTGGCTACGGCGGAGGAGCCTCCGAAATACTCGACGGGCGGCGTCGTCATGCTCGACCCCAACGCAACGGACGAGCGGCCGAGCGAGGACCCCGACGCGTCTCCCGGGGTGACGGTTGCGGGCTTCTCCGCGCTCACCATTCCGCCCGACCACATTACGATCCCGATCGATCTCTACAATCCCATCGAGAACAACGGTCTCTATTATCTGACCTTCGAATTCCGTCTTCCCGACGACAGCGAACAGGGCTACGAAGTGCTGTTCAAAACGGGCCATGTCGCCCCGGGGAAGCATATCTATCAGGTAGATCTCGCCCGCGGCCTGCCCGCGGGGGAATACACGGCGCAAATGCTCATACAGCCCTATCGCATGAGCGATCTTACGCCCACAAACAACGTGTCGGCAGTTGTGAGGCTGACAGTCAAATAGGTGATAACGGGGCAAACCCGCATCATAAAAAATTTTTTAAGAGGTGTTTTTATGAAAAAGAAGAACTTGGTACTCTTGGGCTCTGCGGCAATGCTCTCGTTGGCGCTCGCGGGCTCGCTCGGCGCAGTCGTCACCGCTTCGGCAGCGGAGATCAATCAGGATACCGAAGACCCCATTCAAACGACTGTCACTTACAGCGTTGATACCACATGGAAGCTCCAAATTCCCGAATCGATCACAGTCGGCGGTGCGGAAGCAACCGTCAGCGCTTCAGACGTAATCATCGAGCAGGGTGCGCAATTCAAGGTTACCGTCAACAGCACGAACGGTTGGAAAGTGCAGGGTAACAGCCAATCTATCGAGTATGAGCTCAAAAAGAATGGTGGAAGTGGCGATGCTCTTACCAATGACGTCTCGGGCAATACAGTCCTTACGGTAGAAGCGGGCGCCAAGGAAGGAAGCGAATCTTTAAAAGCGACCCTGAAAAATGCTGACGACGGTAAGTATTCCACGGGCGGCGACGCATACACCGATACGCTGACTTTCACCGTTACCGACGGCACTGAAGGTTAATTTTTCACGATAACAAGAGGGGAAAGCTATGGCCTTGCTCGCAGTGGCATTTTCAACAATAAAGGGTTGGGCGATTGCAGTCGCGGCCGTCAATGCGGCCGTACTTGCCGCGGCGCTGGTATGTAAGTTCTTTCTGTATCGCTCGGCAAAGAAAGAGAAAAATGATCAGGCGCGACCCTCTTCTACTCGGTCCTCCAAATAACGCAACAACCCTCCCTCCCTGCGGGGGGAGGGTTTCTCTCGTCGTTGCCCACCCCCATATCCCCCTCCTCGGGAGGGGGCGTCGAGGCTCCTCCTTAGGAGGAGCTGTCACCGCAGG
>CANQHG010000041.1 GCA_947623655.1 uncultured Clostridia bacterium
CGTCCTCGACCTTTTCGGGAAGGGTCATGCCGCCGTTCTGCGGGAGCGTCGTTTCGTATTTGACGTCCTCCCCAACGGCGATGTCGGTGTCTGACTTCCCCCAATTCGAGGGCTTTGTCTTGCCCGTCCCCCAAAGTTCGAGCCCGCCGATCGTGCAGACGGCGACGACCACAAGCGCCATTGCTACGCAAAATGCAGCAAGACCTTTGTGGGAGCGCTGGGTGTAGTTCCTTCTGTTTGCCATATATCCTCCTTCCTTTTCGCGCCGTAGCGCGGATCAGACACGTTGTGCGCGCTCTTCGATGCGCGCCTCGTTCAGAGCGCGCATTGCGCCCTCCACATAGCGATACGCCCGTTCTCGCGCCTCGGAAAGCGTACGCTTTTTGGGACTCTTCAACCAACTCGGCGAGAACATTCTACGGTTGCACTGCGGCACGTCCGAGACTTCGATGAGCGATTGAAGCCACAAGAGCGCCTCGTCCAATTCAGCAATCGCGTAGTCCAAATAAGAGAGTTCCGATGTATCCGTCTCGGGATTTTTCTCGTATACCCCGCACGCCTCATTGTAGTACGCTTCGAGCTCGGCGCGCACTTTTGTGACATCGTTCCGAAGCGCCTGCATCCTCTCCTTGAACTTCATTGCCTTTCTCCTTTTTGAGCCGCTTTGATGCGGGCAAGAATTTCCTTAAAATTTTCCTGTGTTCTGATGTGCGTTTCCCGTATTCCGCGCCGCCCTTTCGTCGTTGTTACAAGCAGTTCGGCGCGCCCGTCGCCGAGGCGGCGAACGCAGTAGATGCGGTCTACGTTCAAAAGGATCTCCCGATAAAAATCAAACCACTTCTTCCGATGCGCTTCAATGTGTACCGTGATAAAGTTTTTCATTGGGAGAGATCTCCTGTTTCCGTTGCTCTCATTTGATCCAAACCAAGTTCATTCGGCACGGCCGAAAGAAATTTGATCTCCTTCTTCTCTTCTTCCAAGTGGCTTCTGAATTTATGAAGCCACTTTTTTACGGGCTTTTTCCAACAGTTGCATTGGCGCACTTTTCCATTCCGCCAAAATGTCCCGTTGTCGCTGCATCTTTCGCAGTGGAACTGCCGCTGTTCTTCCTCCGGGAAGTATCCGAGGCGGTAAAATCTTCGCGCCTGCTCTTCCATACACACAAGTTGTTCCTGCGGGAAAGGGGTGGGCAAAGCGATGGCTTTCACATATCCCTCAGGCGCTCTATCGACTGATGCGTGAATTGCCCCAAAATAAGGTTGTTCCTTTTCTTCCCCGAGCGCTTCCCAAAAGCAACGCAAGCGCTCATCTTCTTCTCGCTTAACGCGCGCATAGTACATTTCGCGCAAAGTCTCTTCCGACCAGCCGAATTTTTGGAGTAGTGATTGGAGGGCGGATTGTTTGATACTCACGGAAAGATCTCCTTTTGCACAGAAATTCTTCCCACTTGTTCATGGGGATGTTCAAGTGCACCAAAACGGTGCTTCGGTTTCATTATAGCGTCATTTTGGCGCATTGTCAACAATTTGGTGCGATTTTTTTGCGCGGATTGTTGAAAATGATAAAATTAAAGTAGGAGAATGGTTTATGGAAATGAATTTGTTGAAATTGAGACGTGAAAAAGGGGTAAGCCAAGAGGAGGTGGCGGCCGTTTTAGGCGTTACGCGGCAAGCATTTAGCCGTTATGAAAAAGGTGAGCGTGAATTGGGATATGCTTCGTTGGTTGCGCTTGCCCGTTATTTTGATGTGTCCATTGATTATTTACTCGGTAATAGCACGTTTTTTTATCCGGATAAGGTGGGCTCATATTCTTCGCAATTTTCGGAAACGGAGCAACAGTTGATTACTTATTTTCGGCAACTCCCGAGGCAGACACAAAGTTATGTGTTTGGAATCGTTCAAAATCTCGCAGTGAATTTATAAGGAGAAAAATGTTATTTTTTTTACTTGCTGACGTGGTGGGCGGAATAAGCGGGCCTGCTTATAAGGAAATTCCGTTAGGTACGAGAATAGGGATAATTGTCGGTTCTATCCTCGCAATAGTTGTTATTGTTGCGGTTATTATTTTTGTGGTAAGGAAAATTTCTTTGGGTAAACATATGAAAGAAGAAAATAATGCGAAGATGAACAATCTATCGCAGGACGAAAAAGAATTGAGTAGTAATTATCGAGAAAATAAAGTTGAAATTGACGATAAAAATAAAAAATGATAAAATCCCCCGAAAAAAGGAGGATTTTATTATGACCGAACTCGAAAAAAAACAATTTATGGCTGTGTCAACGTTTTGATGATGCTTTTGAACGCGGACGCAAAGCGCGCGGAGGAAGCCGAGCAGGCGGCGAGCTCCGCGGAACAAGAGGTCGAGATCTTATCGCTTCCCACTGCGGAAGCGAGCTCGGAACTTGAAAAAAACAGGCAATTTGAATTTACCCAAAAGGAGTATTCCAAAATGCCTAATGAAATCAGGAAGATTATTCAACGTCGCGGAGGTATCAGAAAGCATGTAAGATTTCGGAATGGAATTTATGAAATTCGTATGCGTATCAATGGTGTTGATATTTCCGCCGCCTCTAAAAAATTTGCGGATGCGAAAGCAAAGTTTATCGAAAAAGTACAGCGCTTGCCAATCGAAGGGGCTCCTACCGTTCCAAAAACCTTTGGATCCTTCGCAATGTTTTATTTCGAGAATTTCAGAAAGAGAAAGGTCAAACCGAGGACATACCTCAATGACTTGGGCAGATTGAAAAAGCATCTCCTCCCGTATTTCGGCGAGACAGAGTTAAAAAAAATCTCTCCCCTCTCTATTCAGAATTTCCTCGACCGTTATACGGACGAGGGCAAGGGCAAGACGGCA
>CANQHG010000042.1 GCA_947623655.1 uncultured Clostridia bacterium
TAATACGAAACATTGCTTTACTCATAGCTTTTGTCCTCTTCCACGCGGATGGTGATCGTCTTTTTGTCGCCCGCAATGCGGCGCAGGAAAGCGCGAATGTCATATGTAGTCGTCAGCGGCTTGCCGTCCACGATGATGATCCCCGTGAGCGCCCGCGCGTTCTTGCCAATCGCTTCCACGTTCAGTTCAAATTTCATCTTCCACTCCTTTCAACTTAAATAGCCGAAGCCGTATCTTGCGTCTGATTTTACACGTCCCTTTGTACTTAACGCCGCAAAAACTCTCGCAGGAGCATATCGCGCACGGATTTGATATGACGTAATTCACCGCCTGCTCTGCAACTTTATCAAAGTTCATTCTCTTCATCTCGGGGTTCATTTTTCCACCTCTTTCAGCCGTGCGCCGCAATTCGGGCAGTAGTTGGGGACCTCTTTCATCAAGCCGTTTTCAAAATACTCGCGCTCCTCTTTGCTTGTGTCCACAAAACTTTTCTCGGCAAAAAGGTGTCTGCATACAGGACAGGTTATTTCAATGGTGTATTGATATTCGTCATATCCTTCATAGATATGTTTCGCAGTATAGCGTTCAATTTTTGGTTCGTGCAGTTCGTTTTCTCTCGTTTTCATGTTTGCTCCTTATGTGACACTTATCTGGTCGCTTCCCAAAACGCTTGGGACGGGGATTGTATTTCGCTTACGGTTGTCGGTGTCATGCTTCTCCTTTCTTTAATAATCCAAGTTTCGCCATTACCTCATCAAAGCTATCGCTTACGGTGAGGCGAAAAATCGAATCTTGTTCTATGTGTGTAATGAGCACATCATATTTGTCGGTTTGTTCCGATATATCTTCTTCCACCCTAATAATATTTGCCCTTTTGATTAGAGCGCGTCTACCAGACCTGCTGTTAAAAACTACGAACTCGCTTTCACGCCGCTTTTCTTCCTGTGGCTCGTTCTGCCTTTCTTTGAGATAACCCACATCTTTCAAAAAGCCAAGAAGGTTAATCGGGTCGTTTACATCTATCACACCGTCGATGACTGCACCGTGCCCAATCGCCCATGCGCGGTACTCGTCAATGATTTGTCCGCTCGCTTGAAATTTCTCCATTCTTATATCTCCTCCACATACATCCATGACTGCGGCGGGTGCTTGACTTCACTGTCGCAATCGTAAAAACTTACAATTCTGCCGCCCTTCACTGTGTTTACTGCTCTCTTGCAGGTACAGCAGTCATTTACATGATTGCAAGGTCTCTTGAACTCTCCCAACTCTTTCGGCTTGTCGTAGATTTTGAGGTCGGAAATATGCCAGCCGTAGAAAACATTGTCGCCCTTGCCGAGATAGTTCCGAAGTTCTTCCCACGTCAAGCAAGACTTCTTGAAGAGCGAAACGTCCTCGTAGTTCTCCTGTTCGTTGTCGGCGATTGTGTCGTATTCGTATTCGCCGTATTCCTCGAAGTCGTCGGGTTCGTAGCGTTCCCTCACAGCTTCGTATGTCTCATCGTCCCAAAACTCACCCTCGTAGCGTGTGATTTCGTCGCACACGAACTCTCCGATAACCTTTCCGCTCCGTTCTATCCACTTCAACTCATACACTCCTTTCACTTGCTTCCCGTTTTTGCCGATAACGGGAATTTGATATTGCCGCCAATCGGATTCCGCTTTCGTCTCGTAGATATAGCACTTGAATGGCGTTGGAATCTTCGGCGCAGTCTTGCGCACCTCAATCGTCTTTTTGCCGCTTGCGATATTCTCGCAATGGCGCGGCTGAATGGAAATCAATACTGCTTTCATCGCTCGTCCCTCCCGTCGCCGAGAAGCGGCAGGTCGCCGCCCGCATAGAGCTGATAGACCGTTGTCCCCGTCTTGTCTGCCATGTACGGCAAGAAAATCTCGTCGAGCGTCACCATTGCCGTTTCGAGGAGTGCCATTTGCGCGGCTATCCAATCCTTGATATTTCTCCACGCGACCTTCGTCGCCTGTTCGCGGTCGCACTTGACCTTCTGCCTTTGCAAGACTTTTTGAAACTCGTCGATATTCGCGGGGAGTTTGAAAAGCCTATCCCCCAGCGGAGTCTCCACGATAAACATGACCGCGTTCGGCTCCCTTTGCTCGTCGTAGTTCATCATCACGCTCTTTGCGCCGTGGGCGGCGAGGATCCCCTGTATCTCCCCGACAGTCTGCGCCGCCGGAATCGTTGTCGAATAGTTCTTAATTGCCATTTCTTTCCTCCTTTTCTTGTTCGGCTATCCCCTCCATGACGTAGAGGATATTCGGGAGCGCCATTCCGTTGCCCCACATTTTGTATTCGGGCGCATCGGCATGAGGTATGTCTGCGCACCACCAGTCGGGCATGCCCTGTAAGCGAGCGCACTCGGTCGGAGTGAGACGACGGACGTAGACGTAGATGACCCGTCTTTCTGCCACCGCGCAAGCGAGATCTCGCGCTCCACAGCCTTTGTAGTAGCTCGCGTCAAGCGTTCCAGCCTTGTCGCCGTTGATACCGACGAAGCATATCCACGGTTGGTTGTTCCCACTCATTCCCGCCGCTGCTGTAACCGT
>CANQHG010000043.1 GCA_947623655.1 uncultured Clostridia bacterium
TACAAGTACGCGAAAGAGTTCGTGCAGAAAGCGCTCGAATTGCTTCCTGACGGCTGCCGTTGCTTTATGTTTTTGAAACTCACCTTTTTGGAGGGCAAGGCGCGGTATGCGGAGCTTTTCAAAAAATACCCGCCTTGCAAAGTATATGTTTTTTCCGAACGGGTGCAATGCGCTAAGAATGGCGACTTTGAGACATACGCGCGGAGTGGTGGTACTGCTGTCGCCTACGCGTGGTTTGTATGGAAGAAGGGCTACAAGGGTGAAACGACGGTGGGGTGGATATGAGACGATGGACTACGAACTTGACAACATCTACTGCGCCGACTGCTACGAGGCAATAAAGGACATTCCCGACCGCTCCGTTGATCTCATCTACACGGATATTCCTTACCGCTACGAACAGAACGGGCAAGGACACTCCGTCTTATGTAGACGAGCATACCGCAAGAGGGACGAATTGGCGGCATTCTCCGACGGCATCGACTATGCGATATTCGATGACTTCGTGCGGGTTCTCAAAAAGATCAACGTTTTTATTTGGTGCAGTCGGGCGCAGGTTTTTGAGATCATGAAGATTTTCGTTGAGAAGTATCATTGCTCTTACGAAATCTTGACGTGGAACAAAACCAACCCAACGCCGACGACCAACGGGCATTGGCTTCCCGACATCGAGTATTGCCTGTACTTTCGAGAGGACGGCGTGAAACTCAACGACGGCTACGAGCTGAAAAGTAAGTGGTACACATCGGGCGCAAACAAGGGCGACAAGGACAAGTTCTCCCACCCGACGATCAAGCCGCTCCCGCTCGTGCAAAGGCATATTCAACATACTGTGCAGGGGGGGGGGGTACTATATTGGACCCTTACGCCGGAAGCGGTACAACGCTCGTTGCCGCGAAGAACTTGGGGCTACACTACATCGGTTTTGAAATCGACGAGAAATGGGCAACGATTGCCAGCAACCGCCTGAACAACACACAGGCGGGCGGGCAGATGACATTTTTCACCATGTGATATGCAAAGCAACATTACATTTTACAAGGGCGATTGCCTCGAAGTAATGAAGGCGTTTCCCGACAATTCGGTCGATATGGTTTTGTGTGATCTACCGTATGGCGTGACGCAGAACGAGAGCGACAAGCCGCTTGACCTCACCGCTCTATGGAAGCAATACAAACGGGTCGTCAAGCCGAACGGGTGCATCGCGCTCTTCGCGCAAGGGAAGTTTTACATAGAACTTGTTCAAAGCAACCTCACGATGTTCCGCTACGACCTCGTATGGGACAAGGAACTTTCAACGGGCTTTCTCAATGCGAAGCGGATGCCGCTCCGCCGGCACGAACAAATCGCTGTCTTCTACGAGAGACCGCCCGTCTACCACCCGCAATTCACCGAAGGGAAGCCGTTGCATAGCAAAGGGAAGAAGTACATCGAAAAAGACCCTGTCAACCGCAACTACGGCAAATTTCATGCGACCGAGGACATGAGGAAGGGAGCAACGCAGAAATACCCGACAAGCATTCTCCGCTTCCAGAAACCGCACCCGAGTGTCGCCATTCACCAAACCGAAAAGCCTGTGGCGCTTTTGGAATGGCTCATCAAGACCTACACGGACGAGGGCAACACGGTTCTCGACAACTGTGCAGGATCCATGAGTACAGCGATCGCCTGTATCAACGCAAACAGGCGCGGGATCATGATCGAAAAAGACGACAGCTACTTTGAAATCGGAAAAAACCGAGTAGAAGAATATTTATCAAAAACGAGAGGCAAAGGGAATGGCTAAAAACACTTTTACCCTGCCGCTGTCAACGTACAGCGACATCAAGAAAATGAGCTACGAAGAAATGGCGAAGTGGGCGGCTGACCTTTTCGCAAAGGGCGTGAAGGCGGGCAAGTCCTCCGTGACTTCGGAAGAGGCGTTCGTTGCCTCGCTCTGTGCCGTCCTCAAATCGACATTTGACATCGGGGATACCCGCGCCGAAGCAATCATCAAACGGCTCGCAATCATCTTTGCAGAAGAGAACGAAAAAAGGACAGACGAGGAGGGCGGCGGCAATGAAGGAAAAAGCATTTAAGCAAGAGTACAGTTTGTTTGCCCAACAATCGACCTTTACACGGGCGGCAAACAAGATGTACACCGCTCGACGTGCGCATTGGCTGTTTGGGGGAGAAGAAGAATGACGCTCGGTAGTCTATTCGACGGTGCGGGGACGTGCTGTTTCGCGGCGAAGATTTGTGGCATCACGCCCTTGTGGAGTTCGGAGATCGAGCGGTTCCCGCTTGCAGTCACAGAGAAATGCTTTCCAGACTGCCGCCAACTCGGAGACATTATGAAGATCAACGGCGCGGAAATCGAGCCGGTGGACGTGATAACGTTTGGCTCTCCTTGTCAAGACCTGTCCGTGGCGGGGAAGCGCGCGGGATTGGGCGGAGAGAGGTCAAGCCTCTTCATGGAGGCAATCAGAGTGATAAAGGAGATGCGCAATGCAACAGCAGATGA